>CAJADG010000072.1 GCA_903938445.1 uncultured Bacteroidota bacterium
AAATAAAAATTGTTTTGTTTGAGCCGGGGCCAAATGATAAGGATAAATCATCTAATATTGAATATACTGAAAAAATATTGGCTTTAATAAAAGAAAAAAATATTCCGACTGTTTACTTTAGAACTGCGCAAATACAATCTGAGGAGGAGGGAGAGGCTACTGCCAAAAAATTTAACGCAATCTATTATGGAAATTGGACCAGAGATATACCTGTTGATACTGAGCATCGACAATATGACAACGGTATTGGTGCTGGACATTTAGCCTCTGCAGGATGTGTTGTTTGGGCAAAAAATATTTATCCGATAGTTAAAAAAATTATTACTGATAACCAAATTAAAGATTAATCAGATAATTAACTAAACAATGAACATATGATTTAGTCTTTGTTCCCGTTTATATTCATTAAAGCTAACCACTGGTAACTAAATAATAATCTTGTTGTCGGTACATCTTTGCTTTTATGACTCGCATCTGGGTGTGCGTTAGCATGAGAAACTGCTAGGCTTGCCTTCACGTTATCAGAGCTTAATAATTTGAGACTTAGTAGATAATGAATCCACCCTACTCTTTTTATGATGTATGGCCTGTAAAGCCGATTAATCTGGTCTCTTAAAAGAAAATCCCCTGTTAGGGGTAACTGAGTTTGGTGCGTGAGGTGCGGAGTTGATCGGGCCAAAGATGTCTAGATTTAGTTTAAGCCTTATAACTAAAGGCATTTTTTAAGCAACGAGCGTAATTTCCATATGAAATAGCCTTAAGGGTTTTATCATCTAACCCCTTTTTTTGAAGTTCATCAAAAACTCTACGCAAGTCATCAAAGGAATTAATTACTGAATCATTCGGCAATCCGTCAGTATCGCTACCAAACATGACATGTTCTGGACCAAGCTTATCGACCATATTCATTATTTCATTGGCATAGCCACTAATACCACCCCCAAATGATCTTCCAAGAGCCCACAAACCAACTGCTCCGCCAGATTTCGCAATCCGTTTGGCAACATTTATTCCGATAGCCCTTGAAAAAGGTAACCGAGCTCTCCATTGTCCATGATCTGATGATAAAAAACTATGCGACCAAATTACTGGGACCCTGGATAAGTCGATGGCTTGATCAACTAACTCTTCAGTGCCATGAGCTAAATCTATTAATACACCTAGGGTATTTAATTTAGTAATGAGTGATTTACCAAATGGACTTAATCCATCATACTGCGGACCTTCGGTTTGAATATCACCTACAGCATTCTTTATGTAATGAACGAGCTGAATATGTTGAATTCCAGCATCTATTGCTGGTTTAAGTCCATCCATACTCCCAGCTAAAAAGTCAGCTCCTTCAGCAGTCAACACAACACTTGGAATTCCTTTTTCAGAATCAGAAATATCTTGAACAGTTTTGACAATTTTTAATTGATTACTTTGTGTAACTTTAATTGCTCGAGCTAATTCATATTCAAAATTTTGCTTGACTGTTTGCGCTTCAGGATTAAAGGATTTTTGAAATGGAAAGTCAGGAACAATTGACCATGAGAGCAATGTGACCCCAGATTTTTCCATTAAAGCCTTTAGTTGACTGAGGTCTGACAGATGATTTTTTAGAAGTCCAAAATGATTATGAGAATCTGCTAGGGGACTTAATGATTGAGCAAATAAATTTGTTGAACTTGAGCCTGCTAAACAATACAAAAAAATTTCGCGACGAGTGATTCGCATAGTATCTCC
>CAJADG010000073.1 GCA_903938445.1 uncultured Bacteroidota bacterium
ATACCATATGCTTGTGCAATAGCCATACTTGCAAAAGTCATATACATCATGCTTCCATCTAAATTGAAAGAATATCCCAATGGCAAAATGAAAGAAACAATTTTATCCTTACACCCAAATTTTTCCAATACTTCGGTTAATTTAGGAAAAACCGCTTCACTACTAGTAGTACTAAATGCAATGATTAATGGACTTGAAATGATTTTAATTAATGATGGCATTCTCTTTCCAAGAATGATAAATCCCACTACGATTAAGAAAATCCATAACACGCCAATACCTATTAAGAAATACAATAAATATTTTCCGTAAAATAAAAATACCGCTAACCCTTTGGTAGCAATCACTGCAGCCAATGCACCAAATACGCCAACGGGTGCAAAGTTCATAACATAGCCTACCATTTTTAAAATAATATGCGCAGCACTATCAAAGGCTTTAATTAAACCATTTGCTTTTTCTCCCATCGCTGCAGCTGCAACTCCAAAGAAAATACTAAATATTACTATTTGTAAAATTTCATTATTAGCCAATGCTTCAAACATACTTTTTGGAAATACATGTTCGATAAATCCACCCAAACTAAAGGCCTGTGTTTTACCCATTAAATCTTTGGCTCCTGAAATATCAGCGTTGGATAATGCAATGCCCTCTCCTGGCTTTAAAACATTTACCAAAACCAAGCCAATTAATAAACTCACCAATGAAGCGGTTATAAACCATAAAAGCGCTTTACCCCCTACTCTTCCTACTGTCTTTATATCACCCAATTTAGCTATTCCTACTACAAGTGTTGTAAAAACCAAAGGAGCAATTATCATCTGAATTAATCTGAGAAAGATGGTCGTTAACAGCTTGATGTTTTTTGAAAATACCTCGATGGTTGCCGGGGTACTCGTTTCATGAACATAATAGCCCAAAGCAGCTCCTGCAATCATTGCTAAAACAATATACAGGGTAAGTTTATTTGATTTTTTCATATATGGATAGTACTGCAATATAAGACATATGTAACAAAAAAATAGCCCCGAAAATGAGATAGTATTCATAAAAAAGCTGTGATTTTTTGAGAAAAAAGTGCTATTTTTCAACTTATAATGAAATTGATCATTAACGAAAAAAACAACTATGAGTTTATTTAGAAAAAAGGATCTAGCTGCCATGTTAGCACAAGCAGAAGATGGCGGTAAAGGTTTAAAGCGCACATTAGGTGCTGGTAACTTAATTGCCCTTGGAGTAGGTGCCATTATTGGTGCTGGATTATTTGTGAGAACTGCCGCTGCTGCAGGTCAAGCTGCTGGACCAGCTGTTACATTATCATTTATTATTGCTGCAATTGGTTGTGCTTTTGCTGGTTTATGTTATGCAGAATTTGCTGCTATGATTCCTATCTCGGGAAGTGCATACGCTTATTCATATGTAACAATGGGTGAAACTGTTGCTTGGATTATTGGATGGGCTTTAATTATGGAATATGCATTAGGTGCTGCAACTGTATCCATTGCATGGAGCGAATATTTAAATAAGCTGTTAGGAGGAGCTATACCTTATGAATGGTGCCATTCCCCTTTTGAAAGTTTAACGGATGCTGCTGGTGTATTGCACACTGGTATCATGAATGCTCCTGCATTAATTATTTTATTATTATTGACTTTATTGTTAATTAAAGGAACACAAGAATCTGCAATTGTAAATGCGATTATCGTATTTGTAAAAGTGGCCATTGTATTAATATTTATCGCAGTGGGTTGGCAGTTTATTAACCCTGCAAACCATACTCCTTATTTTATTCCTGCAAACCAACCTCCTGTAATGGATCATGGTAAAGTAATTGCAGACTACTCTGGCGTATTCAAGCATGGCTGGGGTGGCGTATTAGGCGGTGCTGCGATTGTATTTTTTGCTTTCATTGGTTTCGATGCAGTTTCTACAGCTGCACAGGAAGCTAAAAACCCTAAGCGCGATATGCCAATTGGTATTTTAGGCTCTTTAGTTGTATGTACTATTTTGTACATTTTATTTGGTCACGTTTTAACAGGTGTTGCACCTTGGACTGATTTTGTAGATCCAACAAAAGGTAAAGAAGCTTCTGTTGCCTACGCAATTTCTACTTACATGACTGGTTATGGCTGGTTAGCAAAAGCAGTTACTGTAGCGATCTTAGCTGGTTTCTCTTCTGTAATCTTAGTAATGTTAATGGGTCAATCTCGTGTATTCTTCTCTATGGCGAATGACGGATTATTACCAAAAGCTTTCTCTGATTTACACCCTAAGTACAGAACACCCTATAAATCTAATATGATTTTATTTGTGTTTGTAGGTGGCTTTGCTGCATTTGTACCAGGTAGTGTTGCAGGTGATTTAACTTCATTTGGAACTTTATTTGCCTTTGTATTAGTAAGTGCTGGGATCTGGATTTTACGCGTGAAATCACCAAATATGGAGCGACCATTTAAAACACCATTAGTTCCATTGGTTCCTATCTTAGGCGCGATTATTTGTTTGGCAATGATCTTTGCATTAGATGCGCAAACCCTTAAAGTAGCATTCGCTTGGATGGCTTTAGGACTTGTAGTATACTTTGCCTACAGCCGCAAAAGAAGTAAATTGAATACGAACAACTAAAATTGTTCAGATTAACCATAGAATAGCCAGACTGAATTGTCTGGCTATTTTTTTTGCCTTATTTTTGCAGACCTTAAATAATTACTATGGGACGTATTTTTGAAGTAAGAAAAGCCACTATGTTCAAGCGATTTGACCGTATGGCAAAACAGTTTACGCGTATTGGTAAAGAAATTGTCATTGCTGTTAAAGCTTCAGGACCTGATCCTGATACCAATCCAGCATTGAGAAGATGTTATCAAAATGCACGAAGTGCCGGTATGCCTAAGGACAGAGTGGAAGCAGCTATTAAGCGTGCAATGGGTAAAGACACCAGTAACTACGAAGAAATTTTATACGAAGGATATGCACCTCACGGAGTGGCTTTGTTAGTGGAAACTGCAACGGATAACCATGTAAGAACTGTAGCCAATGTAAAAAGTCATTTTAACAAAGGCGGTGGTGCCATGGGTAATAGTGGTAGCGTAAGTTTTCAGTTTAAGAAAATGGGTGTGTTTAAATTAAATCCAGAAGGCTTAGTGATGGATGACTTAGAGTTGGAATTAATTGATCATGGATTAGATGAATTAGGGGACAGCACTGATGATAATGGAAATCCAATTTTAGTTTTAAGATGTGCTTTTACTGACTTTGGTAATTTGCAAAAAGAATTAGAAGCTAAGAAGTTAAATGTGATCAGTGCCGAATTTGAATGGATTCCTACAACAACAGTACCAGTGAGTGATGAGCAAGCGGAGGATATAAGTAAATTAATTGAAAGACTAGAGGAAGATGAAGACGTTAATAAAGTCTTCCACAACATGGGGTAAGCGAATGCATTTACTAAACACTATATTATTGGCGGGGTGTCTTTTACCAAAAGTAAAAGACACTACTAGACCTGTTTTTAATATGTATGCGGTAACACATGAAACACAGGTCCCTGCCAATTTCTACACTACAAAAACTGGATTTTTTTGTAACACAGAACGTGCTTTAGAAAAACAAACTAAAGTTCAAGTAAAAGTAAGACTTGGTTCTTTGGAGCATACTCAAAAATTAGAAGGATATAATTTATCTACGCTTCCAGCGTCTCATTAAAAGCCTACTCGGCAAGCATTTCACTTACTACCCGAATAATATCTTCGGTATTTGGTTTAGAGAAATAATCTCCATCACTTGCATAGGCAGGACGATGATCCTTTGCACTAATAGTTCTTGCTGCAACATCCAGCCATCTGTAACCACCTTGCAATTCAATCACTTGCTGATACATGTAAGCACTTGCACCACCAGGTACGTCCTCATCCACAAACAAAATTCGATTTGTTTTTTTCAAGGAAGCAACAATCATATGATTAATATCAAAAGGCAATAAAGTTTGTACATCAATAATTTCACAGTCAATACCCATTGTGCTTAAACGTTCTGCTGCATCTTGTATAATTCTTAAAGTAGAACCATAAGATACAATGGTAATGTCTGCACCCTCTCTAATAATTTCAGGCTTCCCTAATGCAACGGTGAACTCGGTAATATTATTAGGCATGGTTTCTTTTAAACGATACCCGTTTAAACATTCAATTAATAAAGCAGGGTCATTCCCTTTAAGCAAAGTATTGTACATACCTACTGCTTGCACCATATTTCTTGGCACACAAACATACATTCCTCTTAAAGAATTAATAATCATTCCCATGGGCGAACCACTATGGAATATGCCTTCTAAACGATGACCTCTTGTTCGAATAATCACAGGACTACTTTGCATACCATTGCTACGATAATGAATAGTTGCAACATCATCGCTTAAGGTTTGTAAACCGTATAATAAGTAATCTAAATATTGTATTTCAGCTATTGGTCTCAACCCACGCATCGCCATTCCATGCGCTTGACCCATAATGGATTGTTCTCTAATACCCGTGTCAAAAATTCTGTCCACCCCATGCTTTGCTTGTAAGCCGGCAAAGCCCTGATTCACATCGCCAATATTTCCTAAATCTTCCCCAAATGCATACACCAAGGGATTCGTTTCAATTAATTGATCAAAATAATGATTAAGCACTTCATAGCCATTAATAATCTTAGATTCCTCATCAAATACCGGATCTATTACAGAAACATTTAAAGTACTTTTCTGCGTTTGGTTATATAAATGTTTACTATAAAATGGTTGTTGCTCCTTATGATAATCCGATAAGAAATTTTTTATGGCCTGTGCATTAGGATGTGCAGGAATATGTTCAATCAATGAATGTAAACTTCTAAAGATATTTCGCTTTAAAGGCTCTTTGATATTTACTAATTCATGGAGCAATTGATTTGTTTCTTTTAATACTTCACCTTCTAATCCTTGAATAGCAATAGATACTCCTTCCTTAATTTTTTCCTTAATAGGAGAAATATACTTTTCCCAAGCAATTTCTTTTGCCTCTCTAACTTCCTTCTTAATTTCTGATTCTAAATTTTGCAATGCCTCATCGGTCGTCAATTCGTTTGCAATTAACCATTCACGCATTTTTTTATTACAATCCCAATCTCTTTCCCACTCTAATCTTTCAGCAGGTTTATATCTTTCGTGGCTACCACTTGTTGAGTGACCTTGTGGTTGCGTTAATTCTTGCACATGAAAAACTACAGGTATATGGGTAGCTCTTGTAAATGCAATGCCTTCTTCAAATGTTTCACATAAGGATGCATAATCCCAACCCTTTACCGTAAATATTTTGATTCCATTGGTCCCTTCCTTTTTTTCAAATCCACGCAACGCTTCAGAGATAGAGCCTTTGGTCGTTTGTAATTTTGTGGGAACCGATATACCATAACCATCATCAAAAACAACAATGGCCAATGGAGATTGAATTACGCCTACTGCATTTACCACTTCCCAAAAATGTCCTTCAGAAGTACTAGCATCCCCAATGGTACAAAAACACACTTCATTTCCATTATCACTTAAATGAGCAAATTGTTCTTTGTGTTTTGAAGCTCTAAAACATGTAGAGGCAAAAGCCATTCCCAAGCCTCTTACCATTTGACCGGCAGTTGGTGCAATGTCCGCTGAAATATTATACCTATTAACCAAATCATTCCATTCTCCTTTTTCATTCACAAACGGAGTCGCAAAATGAGCGTTCATATTTTTACCACCGCTATAAGGGTCATTATGTACGTCAGCGTATAATTGAGAAAAATAATGTTCGGTATTAGCTACCCCTAATGCAAACATAAAAGTTTGGTCACGGTAATAACCACTTCTAAAATCACCCTTTTGGAAAAATTTTGCCAAAGCTACCTGCGCAACCTCCTTTCCGTCTCCAAAAATGCCAAATTTAGCTTTTCCAGTAAGCACCTCTCTTCGCCCCAATAAGCTAACTTCTCTACTTGTTAAAGCAACTCGATAATCGGCAATTACCGAATCTCTAAAAGCTTCAAAAGAGAGTACTTCTTGGTTAGTTAATACTTGGGCTTTGGATTCCATTTCACAAAAGTAGGGGTCAAAATGCAATAAAAATCAATAAATAGATAAAAAGCCTTTTTTACTAATTTTTCAATAATTTAGCTTAGCAAAACAGCCTTTTTTGATGCAGAAAAAGCTCAAAATAATGTTGAAACACCATAATATTTAAATCGTACCTATGAAATTAAAGCTCCTAGCATTTGCCTTAATAATGACCATTGGCAGTTATGCTCAAACCACTATAAAATTTGATGCCTTAAGCCACAATTTTGGAAAAATTAAAAAAGGAGTGCACAAGTCTGTTGTTTTCAGTTTTACCAATTTAGGTGCTAAGCCTGCTGTAATTGAATTTGCTAATGCTGAATGTGGATGTACCCAACCTGACTACAATCAAAACCCTGTTTTAAAAGGACAAAAGGGGACCATTAAAGTTACTTATACTGCGCCTAGCGAAGGACAATTCAAAAAAAGGGTAACTGTTAAATATGCTGGCGAAAAAGACGTGACTGAACTTATCATCGAAGGAGAAGTAATAAAATAGCAAAAAGTAAAATTGCATATTAACTTACATCAGTTAATATTTAAAAAATAAAAAAGCGCCATCTAGTCATGGTGCTTTTTTATTATACTTCGTGGACTTATCTTTGCCCGAATGATAACAATAAGCGAACGTGGGAAAAACATGCCATCTTCTCCCATTAGGAAGTTGGCAGCTTTTGCAGATACAGCAAAAAAAGAAGGCGTTAAAGTATATCATTTAAATATTGGTCAACCAGATATTGAAACACCCGCTATCATGATGGAAGCGGTGAATAATGCACATTTAAAAGTATTAGAATATACAGACAGTGCTGGTATTTTAAGTTTTAGAAAAAAATTAGCTGGCTATTATCAATCTAAAGATATTAATGTTGATTACTCCGATATATTAATTACCATTGGAGGAAGTGAAGGAATATTATTTGCATTTATGGCTTGTTTAGATGCAGGTGATGAAATCATTGTACCAGAACCTTTCTATGCCAACTATATTGGCTTTGCAATGGCTGCAGGTATTAAAATTATACCCATCACTTCTACCTTTGAATCCGGATTTGCATTACCTTCTATAGCATCTTTTAAAGAAAAAATAACCAGCAAGACAAAAGGTATTTTTATTTGCAATCCTAATAATCCAACTGGATATGTTTATAGTGAAACAGAGCTTTTGCAAATTAGAGATTTGATTAAAGAAAAAAATTTGTATTTATTTTCGGACGAGGCATATACTGAATTTAGTTATGAAGGAAAAGTAAAAAGCACTTTAACTTTAGAGGGTGTCGAAGATCGTGTTATCATGATTGATACCTTTTCAAAAAAATATTCAGCATGTGGCGCGCGCATTGGCGCATTGGTTACCAAAAACAAAGAAGTGATTGAAGCGGTTATGAAATTTGCACAAGCAAGATTAAGTCCGCCAACACTTGAACAAATTGCAGCAGAAGCTGCTCTAAGTTTGCCATCAGATTACTTTGATGCAACTAGGGCTGCATATAAAAATAGAAGAGATACTTTAATTAATAGACTTTCTACAATGGAGGGTGTTAGTTGCCAAAGTCCACAAGGAGCATTTTATGCAATGGCAAAATTACCCGTTGATGATACAGATGATTTTTGCAGATGGCTATTGACTGATTTTAGAAAAGACAACTCAACCATTATGTTAGCTCCAGCTAGTGGATTTTATACCACTCCTGGACTAGGTAAAAACGAAGTAAGATTGGCCTATGTTTTAAATGAAGAGGAGATTCATAAAGCAATGGACTGTTTAGAAGCAGGGCTTACTGCTTATAGATTAAAGCACTAGGGACTTACACAATCGATTGCGTAATAATTACGCATACCATCCATCATTTTTTCGGCACATTTTATCACTAATTAACACAAAATTATTTTGCAGATAAACCTTCTGTGGTAATTTTGTGTTGTTATAGTGTGGGTTTGATTTTAACCTATAGCAAGCAATCGTAAACGCCCGTTGTTTCTACAATGGGCTTTTTTTTGCCTATACCTAAATTAAACACTGATTAATGGTTCCCTTGCGTTGGGATGGCATATAAAGCCTTATCTCTTGCCTGACTCACTTCCAATATAATTTGATAAATAAACTTACTTTTTACGGGCTTTCCGTTAATGGTAGCAGGTAAAAAATCATAAGCATCTGGAATGTCCGAATCAATTGATTGAGGATTTTCTGAATTATAAAAAGTAGAACTATAATTTAAGCTTAACTTTTCTACCTTACCTGTTTCAGAAAGCGAAAACACATACTCCATTAACACTTTATCTGTTTGTTGTTTTACGGCAGTGGGTAAATTACGTTCGTTGTATAATAAATTAAATCCATAATTTACGCCTCCTAATTTTACAGGAGCGACTACTTTAGCATTGGGCATATTATTGGTATCCACAACATAAGCCTCTGTCACAATTGTTTTTCGATCTAAAATATTATAAATCAATTTCTTATTCGTGTAATCATATACCTGAATCAAATCCCCAGTTTTTCCAAAATAATTCCAGACACTATCCTTAACACCATTCCTATAATTACCTCTAGCTAATTCTGCATTATTTAAATCAACAATAAAAGACTCTCCATTCTTTACTTTCTTTCCGCCCACTTTAATGTGTTCCGCATTTTGAACTAGGTTCACTGAAACTCTATCTTTAATCCATTTGGTAGTTTGAGCATTAACAAAAATTACGCTCATCAACAACATCACAAGAAAGGAATATTTAAGTTTCATGACTTTCATTATTTACTATAAAAATACAAAATTGCACTCATAAAAAAAGGCTGTCATTTTCATGACAGCCTTTTAAGCTATAATTTAACTTAAGATTATCTTGGACCTACATATTTTAATGTATCTAAGAAACCTCTTGCATCATTCGCATTATATCTCCAATAGATATACATAGTCTTATCCGCAGCTTGTCTACCTTGGCCAGAACCAGCTCCAGTATAAATACTAATTGGAGTAGATCCACCTTGGTTGTAAACATTACTTACAACATTAGTTGCAGCATCAAACACTACTACTAGTGCAATTGCTGAACCGTACCAAGATACGCTTCCAACACCTACGCCAATTGGGTGACCAAAACTACCCGCATCAGGCCAGTAGAAACCTACTGCTGTAGCACCTACTGTTCTCATCTCCATAGTAATATTACTATAAGGGAAATTGTAAGGTACGCGTGTATGGTATCCACTTAATTTGTATACACCATCGTATTTGTTTCTAACACCGAAAGAGTATACTGATGCAGCATAGTTACCACTAATTAAACCACTGCTCACCGCAGTAATTTTAATTGGCAATGCATATGCTTTATTAAAATTAAAATCAGCACTCAATTTAACTACTGCACTTACAGTAGTTTGGCTAGTTCCTTTTTTAATAGTAACTGAAGTTGGGAAACTTGCAACAGTTGCTGGAGGCGTTTCCAATGTTGTACCATTTGCAGTATTGTAAGTAGCTAATGAATTAGCATCTGTAGCCAATGTTACAACGATATCAGCAGGTGCAGTACCTGGTCCAGTATAATGAACGTTAATATTGAATTTTGCAGTATCGCCAGCAGCAAGTACGCCTAAATCCTCATAGTATCCTGCGATACCTGATGGGGCGATATTGTCACCAGAATTGTTTAATTCAATTACGTTGGTAGCTTGTGAAGGGTCGGTATTCATTGTAGCCTCTTTTAAACAAGAAGCGAACATGATAACCGAAGCACCTACAGCTAAAATTTTTATTTTCATATTTTTCATTTTCTAAATATTTTAAAAATTATTGAGCCCAAAATATTAGAGAAGTAAAAGGAGAAATGCCTTTTGGAACATTACTTGAATTGTATGATCCTTCACTAGGTGGATATAAAATTCTTGTAGGCAATTTGTCTGGTCTTGTACTTTCAGAATATTTAGAAGCAAATGTTTGTGCTCCAGTTGCACCAGCTGTGCTGATTACTTTTGGATAACCTGTTCTTCTGTAATCATTCCATGATTGATCACTATTTACAAAGTTCAAAGCAATCCATTTTTGAGTAATGATTGCCTCTAATTTGGTTGCAGTAGTGGTATTCAAAGCATAATTAACTAAAGGAGAAGTTGCGTTAGCAGTTAAATAAGTAGCCGCATCTGCTGTTGGATTTGATAAGGTTGTACCATATGATCCATCAGGTAATGCATATAAATATTTATAAGAAGCAACGATACCATTGTTAAATAAAGTTGCATCACTTGCTGTAATAATTCCTTTCAAAGCAGCTTCTGCTTGTAAGAAATAACTTTCAGCAGCAGTGATAACTGGTAAACCTGCATTTGGTCCTTTTAACACACCTTGAGAATTACCAGCAGCAGTACCTGTTCTGTTGGTACTTGCATACCAGAAACTTCCCTCTGGACTTGATGCAATAGTTACAGTTGCATTTGTTTCTTGTCCCAACTGGTTAGTTGGTGTTGAAGGATATTGATAGTAAACTGCTTTACCTCTTCCATTGTCATTAATTTTTACACCATTGTAAAAAGTTAAAGCATACGTAGTAGGCATCCAAGCTTTGTTACCAGCAGCACCAGTATAACTCCATCCCCATGTATTCCATTGAGGATTTTGTTTACCATTATCTCTTGTATAACCTGGATTAATCATTGCATCTGTAGTTAAGAAACCGTCTGTGCTAAATGTAGTATTAGCAAATGTTGCTTTACCATTAGCTCTAACAATGATTCTTAATTTCAAAGTATTTGCAAATTTTTTCCATTTTGTTAAGTCACCTCCAAATAATCCGTCTTGTGTTGCACTTGGTGTTTTAACACCAACAACACTAGCACCTGCATTAATTAAAGCAATAGCAGAATCTAATTGAACCGCTAAGTCTTTATAAATATCTGCAGCAGCATCATATTTAGGGCTTAAGCTTGCAGCACCTTTTAATGCTTGAGAATAAGGAACATCATTATAGGTGTCTACTAACAATTGAAAATGCAATGCTTTCATGATTTTTCCAATTGCATTGAAATTGTTGTACACTGGATTGCCTTGAGATTGATTAATGATAGATTGATAGTCCTCTAATAAGTCATAAGAACTTGAAAACAATCCACTGTAATCGCCCGATGCAAAATTATAAGTAAATGCCGTACCAAAGCCACCATATCCACCCGCGTTAGCTGCATAACCGCCAACTTGAGCACCATAAGTATTGAATGAATTCAATACACCGGCTGTATAGTTTAAAGCTTGAGGCAATATTAACTCTGGCGTAGCAGAGGTAGCAGCGTTTGGATTATTATTAATATCCAACTGCTTTGAACAGGATGAAGCTAAGAGCATCACACCTGATAGTATTATTGCTGTTATTTTTTTCATAGAATTTATCTTTTTGTTCATTTCACTTTAGTATTTAATGCTAAAAGTTAATTTGATGGTTATTTGTCATTTAAAATTTAAATGAAACAGTAGCACCATAGTATCTTGATGGTGGCGTTTGATAACCTGTCAAACCAATACCATTACTTGTGTTACCTGCACTGCTATATTCAGGATCAGTGTAATAGTTGTCTTTAGCTAACCATACAAATAAGTTACGTCCTTGAACGCTCACTGTGCATCCTTTGATAAATTTAGTTTTAGCTAAATAAGAAGCAGGAACATTATAAGACAATGATAATTCTCTTAATTTCCAGAAATCAGCAGAAGTTACATAGTTTGAAGTTACATCTCTGTTGATACCATCTGTCCAGAAACCATTGTTACCATTACCATTTGCGATTTCAACATTTGTATTCTTAACATATTTTCCAGGATTAGCTGGATCAGCAATTACTGAATTAGGGAATACAAAACGCTGACGATCATAAATAGCAGTTCTCCAACCTGTACCAGACCAGTCCATTTCAGAACCAATGCTGTTAAAGATTTGGTATCCACCACGGTATTCAAATACAAATGATAACGAGAATTGCTTGTACTTGATGGTACCATCTAAACCTAATTTATGTTTTGCAGTTGCATTACCTAAAACTGAAATAGTATCAGACTTAGTTGGTAATCCAGTGCTTGCATCAACAATAACATGCCCTGCATTATCACGCTTATAATCGTAACCCATAATAACTGGGAATACGGCGCCTGCAACAGCATAAGAACCAGCACCACTACCATAAGTAGCCAATGCTAATTTTGGTAAGTCATTGCTAATTGATAACACTTTGTTATTTAAGTAAGTATAGTTACCACCAATTGTTACAGTCCAATCTTTAGTTTTGATTGGAGTAATATGTACTGTAGACTCAATACCTTCACTCATTGTTTCACCAGTGTTTGTTCTTAAACTAGAAAAACCAGTTGAGTTAGAAACACCTGTACTTACTGTTTGATTGTTGGTATTCGTATGATAAAAAGTAACACTTGATGTTACACGATCATGCAATAAATTCAAATCAAAACCAGCTTCATACCCTTGTGTAATCTCAGGCTTTAAGCTAGATGAAACCAATGTGTTTCCAATAGTATAACCAGCTTGACTTCCAAAAGGGAACCCATTTGCCGAAGAAACTGTTGGTAATAATTGGTAAGCACCAAATTCACCACCTAAGTTTACTTGACCTACTTTAGACCAACCACCTCTTAATTTTAAATAGCTAATTGTGTTGCTATTTTTAATTGCTTTAATCGCATCAGATGCAATGAAAGAAAGGTCAGCTGATGGGTAGAAGAAAGATCTATTTTCTGGAGCTAAAGTGGAAACCCAGTCATTACGACCAGTTACGTGTAAGAATAAATAGTTTTTATATCCAAAACGTGCGTCACCATAAGCACCCATTTTGCGCGCTAAATAATTTGCTTCACTAGCACCTGGAGTACCAACACTATTGCTAACATTGAATAAATCAGGAATAACTAATCCACTACCACTTACATTCACATATTTAGATTGGTCTTGTTGCCATTGTCCACCTGCAATTAATTTCACTGTATAATCTTGCTTAATTGTTTTATTGTATTGAGCAAATAAGTCAGTTAATAATTCAGTTGTATAACCCATACCATCTGCAACAGTACCTGTGATATCTGATTTAGAACTACCATCAGTATGCTTTGCGAAATCAGTGTATTGGAAAGCACCAGTCCAATCTTTGTTAGACAAGTTTCTTGTAGAAATACCTTGACGAGCAACGATGTCTAAATTTTGAACTGGAGTATATTTAAATTCAATATTTGCAGTTAAATAATCATTTCTAACAGTAGATCTGTTATTAGCTGCTGTAAAGTAAGGGTTTTGATACCAAGGGTTGTAATAACCATTGGGATTTGCAAACTTATTATTTTTCCAATCCCAATATCTAGTGATATCAACGTTGCTTGGCATGTTCAACATTTGAACATACATGTTAGCAGTTTGAGAGGTGATATCATATCTGTTTTGAGTGTAAGATGTAGAATAAGTCATAAACAAATTCTTTGTATATCTTCTTGTACCATTCAATCTTACATTCGCACGGTTGTAATTATCACCAGGAGTTGTACCGCCTTGTGAAATATATTGACCAGAAAAATATTGAGATGAATTGGCATCACCACTAGATACATTGAAATCTGTTTGTTGGATCATACCCGTTTTCCAGAAATCATTGTGACCAGGATAATACTTATATAAAGTTGAATCTTGAGAACCATCCGCTAATGCAGGTCCTAAAGCTCTCTTTGAACCGTCAAATGCAGGTCCATAAGATTGGTTTTCTAAATAAGAGAAATTACCTTGTCCAAATTGATCTACACCATAGCCAGAACCACCCGCACCAAATTTAGTTTGGATCTTAGGGAAGAAAGCTACACTTTCAAATGAGGTTGTTTGAGAAACACCCACTTGAGTAAATCCGTTTTTACCTTTTTTAGTAGTGATAATCAAGGCACCGTTGGATGCTTGAGAACCATACAAGGCAGCCGCACCAGCACCGTTTAAGACCACTACATCCTCCACATCTTCTGGGTTTAAGTTACCCAAAACTGATGTAGGAACAATAACGTTATCTAATACAACTAAGGCTTCGTTATTACCAGTTAATGAACGTTGACCTCTTAGGATTAAACGATAGTTAGGGTTGATACCACCACCAGTATTACTAATTTGTAAACCTGCCACCTTACCTTGTAAGTCAGCAGAGATACTTGTAGCTTTTCCCGCAATCAAAGCATCGCTTTTAATTACTGTACCAGCAGTACCAATTTCTTTACGCTTTGTTTTAACACCACCGGCAGTTACAACCACTTCATCCATTTGGTTTACTTGCTCAGCTAATACAACTTCAAAACTTTGAGTGGTTCCTACTTTAACTCTTTGAGATTCCATCCCAACATAAGATAATAATAGTACATCGCCATTTGAAGCTTGAACCGAAAACTCACCTTTTGAATCCGAAAGAATTGCTTTAGTAGCTTTTCCTTGAATTCTTACAGTTACGCCTTCTAAGGGTTTCGCGTTAACATCTGTAACCTTCCCTTTCACAGTTCTACCTTGACCAAACGCCACAAGGGTAGAAAAAATTAACACAACGAGTGTGTAAAAGAGTTTTTTCATACTCAGAATTTAGATTAAAAAAAATCGAATTGCACGCCAATTTAATAAAAATTCTCGCTTCGTTAACATTTCTATAACAATTAAATTAGAAAATAGTCAAATAGTTAAACAAAATTTACACTGACAATAAATTATATATATTAAATTAGATATATAAGTCATAAAAAGGCATAAAAAAACCATATCCTTTTGAGATATGGTTGTCTTTATAATTTTAGTAAAGGATCAGCTTCCTCTTGACCCGCCTGTTTTAATTGGTTTTTTATTAGCCCCACCACTTGACTTGGTGTTTGCTTTGGCAATAAACTTTGAACTACCTCCAGCTTGAGGTGTAGTTTTTGTTGTAGCAGCTGCTTTTTTATCAGCTACTTTTTTATTAATTGCGAATCCCATAGTTTGTTATTTATACCTTAAAAGTAAATAATTTAATTCACATTTTCTTCCATTCCTCCCTCGTCCTTTCTTTCTTTTTTAAACTCTAATTTTCCAAAACGCCAGTTAAAGCTAATTCCAAAAGATCTTGATGGTACATAGCGAATGCTGTTTGAATTAAAATTTGGTCCTGTAATAAAAGTTTGCTGTTCAATAAATTCTGCGAAAGGATTATTTGCCAATAGTCCTAAGCTTCCTTTACCATTCCAAAACTTTTTTCTTAAAGCAAAACTGTAGGATAGATTTGCAGGATATTTTCCTTGCACTTCATTACGAGCAGAATTATAATTCCCAAACCACTCCGTTACTAATGTTTTAGAAAACTCATATGTCAAGTTAATATTCGCGCGATAGTTTTGACTGCTTGGATTATAAAAATGATCAATGGTATTAAATATTTGACGGTAGTAATAAGAAAAATTAGATCGAACACTTAATGCATTCGAAATTTTAAAATCACTAAATATATTCACACCTGTATTTTTCTCTAATCCAATATTTTGACTTCTGCTCAGGTTTACATTATAATACAAACTGTCACCTACTTGTAAACTTGGATAATAAGTGACATAGGGTTGAATATCCTGATCTGAATTTCTTTGAAAAACAGTCAACATAAGCGAACCTAGTTCCTTAATTTCTTGGCTATAAGTAAGTTCAATACGCTCCCCTAACTCAGGCAATAAATAAGGATTTCCCTGCGTCATATTTTTAGGGTCCGTAGTATTGATATAAGGATTCAATTCTTCGGCACCAGGTCGATTTATTCTTCTTGAATAACTTAATTTAATACTATTGTCTTCGCCCAATTTTCTTTTAAAGAAGATCGAAGGAACAAAATTATTATAATTAGGATTCACCAATTGTGTTGCTTTTGAAAATACTGCATTTACATTTGTTTGCTCAAAGCGTCCACCTAATTTTACTTCTACCCAATCTTTAATAGGAAATTCAAGTTCAGAATAAAATGCAACAACATGCTGTTTATAATCCAATGTATTTGATAAACTATTGTTTTGTTTTAAAGCCTGTGTTCCGGATTGTAAAAAAACATTGGTAGCACTATTGATCCCCAAATTGGTGATTTTACTTCCTAAATTCAATTTTACATTATCAGAAATGGGTTCAGCATAATCAAATTTTAGCTCAGACTCTGTCTCCTTAGTTCCATTTAAATTAGAACTTCCATAAATTAATTTTTGAGTAAGTGCATCATATTGCGTAGCTCCAGAATTAATGTTAAACTTAGCATTGCCAATATTACTTGCCGAATAGGCTAATTCAAACTCTCTTCCCTCTTTATCGAATGTGCGTTTATAGTTAGCACCAATATTATAATTTGAGTTTTCTGAAAAAGAGCTATTGGTAATATTATGTAACAATGCATTTTGCACCATTGCTCCTCCAAATGGTTGACTGCTTAAAGTTTGATTATTAGCACCTGTTGCATCTGTTCCAAAACCATTTAAACCAAAAGAAGCATTAAAACTATTCTTTTTCAAGTAGGTCCAATCTAAATTCAACCCAGAATGCATACCTTGTCTTTTAACATCACTACTACCATCCTGTTGCAAATAATTATACGTTTTATTAATTGAATCTACTGTAGTTCTATATGCAGACAAGGGTGTCGCCGCTAAAAGTCGAGCATTGGAAGCAATAAATAAACTAGCGCCAAAATTATTATTACGGGCAGCTAAATTGATGGAGCCATTTTCAATTCTAGTACCAATACTTGTACTAATACTTCCGTTGTACCCTCTCGTTTTATTTTGTTTTAAAACAATATTTATAATACCTCCTAAACCATCTGCATCATACTTTGCACCTGGATTGGTGATAACCTCTACTGTTTTAATTTCACTTGCAGGGATAGATTGTAAAACCTCATTAATATTAGAACCATAAGCAACACTTGGTTTGCCATTAATCAAAAAACGAATACTTGAGGTTCCAGCTAATTGAACATTACCATCAATATCCACCGATACCATTGGTATTTTTTTTAATAAATCAGTTGCAACCCCATTTTGAGAACTAATATCTTTTTCTGCATTAAAAACCATTTTATCAATTTTACTATCAATGGTTTTAGCCGAACTCTTAACGGTTACCTCAGCTAATGTACTTTTTGACTTCACTAAACTAATGGTATTGATATTTACAGTAGAATGCGCATTATCTATTTCAATATTTTCAACTGAAATCGTTTTATACCCTACAAACTCAATATCTATTTTATAAATGCCGTTTGGCAAATCTGTTATCTTGAATAAACCCTTTTCATTTGCTGTCGCACCGCCCATTGGATTTTTAGCACCTTTGGAATATAAAATAACAGTAGCGTATTCAATTGGTAATTTTGTACCTGTATCCAATACAATCCCATTAATTTGACCATTCCCTTTTAAAGTTGGAGTGGTTTGTGCAAAAACATTGACCCCTAAAAAAACTAAAATAAAACTTGCTAAATATTTGACCATTAATAATTTTTGAATCGCAAAGCTAACCAAACTTAATTTATTTGATTTACCATTTGTAAAAAAAGCGATGTAAATATGAATTAAGCAGATCGCAATTAAGCTATAATTGGCAACTCAAAATATACATACCTCTGAATTCAGGTTTTATTAAGGCAAAGACAGTATCAGACAGCCTAAAACTGTCCTTTATTTCAAATCCATTCTTCTTGTAAAATTGTAAAGCTTTTTCTGCGCTATCCATTGCTTTAAGCATAATCTCTTTTTTGTTATACTTTAATGCAAGTTGTTTAACAAAATTCATCAGAGCTGAGCCCACTCCTTTTTGAATACAATCAATGTCAATATATATACGTTCTAACTCAAGCGTCGTGATTGGATTAAATGATTTTGCAGCTGTATTAATATTGATTTTTAAATAACCAATAGCCTCTTTATTTAAATACGCTATAAAATGTACGTTATTCGGATCTTTTAACTCAGCTTCTATTTTTGCTACAGGATAGGCGTATTCATTAATATACCAATCCACCCCTCCTTGTTCCCATAAATAAGGATAGTGGGGAATATAAATTTTCTTCGCTAAGTCACTTAAAACTTGTGCTTTAGAGGCATCAATTTGGATTATTTCAATTGCAGTATTCATTCAATTGCAAAACTATTGCTTAATTGAACTCATGCCACCATCTACATGCATAATTTGTCCTGTAATCCAACTTGCTTTTTCACTCATTAAAAAACATGCCATGGAAGCAATATCATTTGCATGACCTACTCTTTTTAATGGATGCCTTAATGCGTTAGCTTCTACCTTTTGCTCTGTATTTAATAATGAAGCGGCTAGTGGAGTATCTGTTAAAGAAGGTGCTATACAATTTACTCGAATGTTTGGGGCCAACTCTGCAGACAAAGCCTTCGTTAATCCTTCAATAGCCCCTTTTGAAGCTGCTACTTGAGAATGGAAATTCAAACCTAATTGAACGGCTACAGTTGAGAATAATATAATGGAACTTTTTCCTGAAATTTTTAAAGCTGGTAATGCAGCTTGGATGCACTTAATGGCTCCACCTACTTGTAAATTAAAATCCTGTGTAAAATCACTCACTGGTATGCGCGCAAAGGGCTTTAAATTAATACTACCTGGGCAATACACTAAACCATCTAAGCTTTCAGGTATAAATGAAAAATCTGCTGAATCCTCTAAAATATTAATGAAATGTGGATGTATATTTTGACCAGCTTCAATTGAATTTTTATTAAAAGTGGCATAAACTTGATGTCCTTCGCTTGCAAGTTGCGATGCGATTGCTTTTCCAATTCCTGATGAAGCTCCAATTACTAAGAAATTACCCATTTTGTGTTTGATTTTATAGTATAACACAAAAGGATATAAAAAGTTTAATAATTAAACAGATAAAAGCCCCACGCGATACAAGCCACTTACAGGTTTATTATCCCAAAATAATTCAAATCCTTCAAACCCAGCACTGGTATAGTTTTCTTTAACCGCAGACAACGTCATTCCATTGCCTTTTGAAATACTCAATTGAGGTAATAAATTTAAAAACCATACACCTTTTTTAGGTTCTATGCTAATACTAATAGAGGTGGTATTGGTCTGAAAAGAAATTTGCATTTCTTCCCACTTACTACCTTTTTTAGATTTTTGTACAATGGAATATTTGGGCTCAACACCCAACCAAATTACTTTGTTAGAATTTGATATTGCATATTCAGGTTCATTCAGTGCATTTAAAATATAATTTGGAGGAACCGTAGTTTTTGGAATTTTAAATTCAAACCATTTCTGCAAAGGCAATTCAAAACATGCGCCATGCATATAATTAACTAATGCTTTTTTCAAACCAAATCCAAATAATTCGTGATTAGCACCCGTTAGATCCGTATGCTCAATATCATTATTGGCAAAAGTTCCAA
>CAJADG010000074.1 GCA_903938445.1 uncultured Bacteroidota bacterium
AAATCAGCAATTAACCGTCAATTCAAACTTACACAATGTCAATTTTTAGTTTTTTTATGTAGTTAAGTTGCTGATTTGTGAAGTTTATTTGAAAATATATATCATTTAGATAAAATTTATTATTAAAATATTTAGTTCTTTTAACTACTGAGAATTTTTATGAAGTCTTTACTGTCGTTTTTAATTATTGGCGTTGCACTTTTGTCTGGATGTTCTACTTTCACAAATAACACCAACAGAGAATCCTATATACCTACGCCCTCTATCTCATCAACGAATACGCTTGCTGAAATTGAGGTAGGTGAGAAAATACAAGGAAATGGATGCGCCAGTACAGTGTTTTGGTTCTTCAACACTGAGCAAGAGGAGAAATATCTCGAAATTGACGGAGAGCACGATTCTGATACTGTAAAGCGTGCAAAAGCTGAAGCAACTTACAATGCTTTAGCTGGAAAAAATGGTCTGACCACAGACATAATGGTCCATCCAATCTGGTCTATTACAGTACATCGTGATTTTTTAAGATTTAATGTTCAAGCTTGTGCTCAAGTTACTGGTTATCGTGGAATTATTAAGTCTTTCAAAAAGAGCGACACAATTACAGATCCAGCAAATCAGAAATCTGATTCCGTATCAAGTAAATCCGGTATATTTTCTAATGTAGAACGTTTCTTCACATCCGATAAGAATAAAGAAATTAAGTAATATCGACTTTGGTATCTAAAGCTAGGTATCAATTTGTCGCTCCTTTAAACAGCACCTGAGCAGCGGGTCAATTGATTCGCCAATCAAGGTGCTGTTTTTTTATATTCGTATTAAAATTTCTTTAATTTATTTATTGAGCGTAACTTTGAGTCACTATTTAATCAAATCTTGACTGCAATATTAGATAAAGTTTGAATTATTAATTTCTATTAATTAGTTGTGCTCTGTACAAGACTTGTTTTAACTACCCATCGATACTTGTATTTTTGATTGCGTGATAAATGGCTTAATTACTATTCATCAGCTATCTTTCAATTCTTTTTTACACTCCATTAAAAAGCACGAATGGAGGAGGAGTTGCTAAATCAGCATACACAACCTAATAAAACTGCTCATTAATCCCTTGAAAAACCTGTTTTTCGATCCGTTTTTCAAGCTAAAAACCCAGTTTGCACCCCGATTGCAAGCTCTTGGCCGAAGTCTAGACTTAATGCTATAATTTCATTCCTTATGGCCCGGTAGCTCAGTCGGTAGAGCAGAGGATTGAAAATCCTTGTGTCGGTGGTTCGATTCCGCCCCAGGCCACCATACCTAATGCCCTGTTATATTTAACAGGGCATTTCTTTTTGTTCCATTAATTCAAAATATTAGATATAAAGTGAGCTTTCACGTACGATATTCTTTCGAGGATTAAAAATGGCTTCAATATTAGCAAATTAAGCGCTAATTAACTTCTTGGTACTATGCTCTAAAGATTTTCAGTTTATTATTGAAGATGTTCTCCAATGAACATATTGTAATTATCTTTCTTTTAATAATAAACAGGTTGTTTTGTTTAATCAATTTCTACAGAATATATTATCAAACTTAAACATATAACCAATTATTTGCTAAGCTACAAATTCAACTATACATTTAACTAATTTTACGGTCCCAATTTATCTCATAAACTGAAAATATGACCAAAAAATATTCATTTCAACAGGTTGATGTTTTTACAAATCGACCCCTTTTGGGTAATGCGTTGGCAGTTGTTCACGGCGCTGACAATTTATCAGATAAACAAATGACTAAATTTGCTAACTGGACCAATTTATCTGAAACTACTTTTCTTTTAAATCCGATTAATGATTCAGCTGATTACAAAGTTAGAATTTTCACGCCAAATAACGAATTACCTTTTGCGGGACATCCAACATTAGGTTCATGTTTTGCATGGTTATCCAACGGAGGAATAGCAAAATCAAAGGATGTAATCATTCAAGAATGCGCAATTGGTTTGATAAAGATTCGTAAAGACGGATCTCGACTTAGTTTTGAAGCACCAGAACTAATTAAATCAGGCTCACTTGATGATCTCACTCTTAAAAAAGTAGCCATGAGTTTAAGAATTGGAGTCTCTGACATTATCAATCACCAATGGGTTGATAATGGTCCTGGTTGGTGTGCTGTGATGTTAAAAAATGCTCAACAAGTACTTGCACTTGATCCTGACCCGCAACTCTTAAAGGATTTTAAGATCGGTGTAATTGGTTCCTACCGCGATGGGAGTGAAACAGATTTTGAAGTGAGGGCGTTTGCAATGCCCTATGGAATATATGAAGATCCTGTAACTGGAAGTTTGAACGCCGGGATTGCCAAATGGCTTTTCAATACCAATTCTGTTAAAGACGAATATACAGTTTCACAAGGAAAAGCACTTGGTAGAGATGGAAAAATTTTCATCCAAAAAATTGATAATACTATTTGGGTAGGAGGAGAAATTATAAGTTGCATCAACGGCGAACTGACACTTTAAAACCTTGCAAAATTTGATTTGAACTATCCACTTTCATATATCTAATTAATTAAATATTTTGATCTTTTTTTACTTATAGATTGGCGCGCTCAGAAAGTAAGTGCAACTTTTTTTAAAGGAAAATGTTGCATGACTAAAACCTACAAACAACTGACAATGGATGAGAGAAC
>CAJADG010000075.1 GCA_903938445.1 uncultured Bacteroidota bacterium
GAAGCCGTAAAAGGTGTAAAGCAATATCTTTCTAATTCCGAGCATAACATATTTTGCATTGGAGAAGAGACCCAGTTGAAATCTTTATTTCAAGAACACGGGGTCTCTTCTCCTTTTTTGCATATAGTACATGCATCACAAGTAGTTGGCTATCATGAACACCCTACCAAAGCTTTAAAAGAAAAACCAGACTCGTCTATATCAGTTGGTTTTAAATTATTAGCCGAAGGTACCATTGATGCATTTGGAAGTGCTGGTAACACTGGTGCCATGTTAGTTGGTGCTATGTTTAGTATTAAACCCATCAAAGGTGTAATGCGACCTACCATTGCAACTTTACTTCCTAAATTAGATGGGAAAACTGGATTATTAGTAGACGTTGGATTAAACGCCGACTGTAAACCAGAACAATTAAATCAGTTCGCCATTTTAGGCAACTTGTACGCAAAGCATATTTTAAATATTGAAAATCCAAAAGTGGGTTTATTAAATATGGGCGAAGAGGAAGGCAAAGGAAATATTTTAGCACAAGCAACCTACCCTGTACTAAAAGAAAATACCCATATTGAATTCATGGGCAATGTGGAAGGTCGTGATTTATTTAATGATAAAGCCGACGTTATTGTTTGTGATGGATTCACTGGAAACATTGTTTTAAAAACTGCCGAAGCAATGTATGATGCTGCTGCGCATCAAGGTCTAGAAAACGATTCTTTCTTTAGTCGTTATCATTTTGAAAATTATGGTGGTACACCCATTTTAGGTGTAAATAAGCCTGTAATTATTCAACATGGCATTAGTAATGCAAAAGCATTTTGCAACATGATTAAATTGTCAGAAAAAATGATAGAATCAAAATTCTGCGAAATCATTACCTCGAATTTCGAGAATTTATAATCGAATTTCAATTTACTTCCCAATCCATTCTATTTCAAGTATTTACTTTATTTAAATGTGCGTATCCCACTCAATTTTGGGGATTATTTTAGGGTATTTTAACCTATAAGGCTAACATTCGTTTGGGGCATAAATTGTATATTTGTTATTCAATAATTAAACTATGAGCAAGTACAGATCAGGCGTTTTATTTGGCAAAGAATTAGAAGCTTTGTACAATGATGCAAAAGCAAATAATTTTGCAATTCCAGCGGTGAACACTACTGGTACAGATACCATTAATGCAGCTATTGAAACAGCAGCAAAATTAAAGTCTCCAATTATTATTCAATTCTCAAATGGTGGTGCACAGTTTATCGCTGGAAAAGGCATGCCTAACGATAATTTACAAGCTAATATTCAAGGCGCCATTGCTGGTGCTTTACACGTACATCAGGTGGCAAAGTATTACGATGTTCCTGTGGTATTGCATACCGATCACGCAGCTAAAAAATGGTTACCATGGATTAGTGCTTTGATTGATGAAAGTGAAAAATATTTCAAATTACACGGTCAACCTTTGTTTAGTTCACATATGTTGGATTTGTCGGAAGAACCCATTGAAGAAAATATTGAAACATCTGTTGAATTTTTCAAACGCATGGCTCCATTAGGAATGGGCATTGAAATTGAATTAGGTGTAACAGGTGGTGAGGAAGATGGTGTTGACAATAGTGGTGTGGAAAATGATAAATTATATACACAGCCAGAACATGTTGCTTATGCTTATACTGAATTAGGAAAAGTGGGTAACTTATTTACTGTTGCTGCTGCTTTTGGTAATGTTCACGGAGTATATAGTCCAGGCAATGTGGAATTAAAGCCAGAAATTTTACACAATAGCCAATTGCATATTGAAAAAACATTAGGTACTGCTCCAAAGCCAGTTTACTTTGTGTTCCATGGTGGTTCTGGTTCTCCTCAAAATCAAATTAGAGAAGCTATCAGTTACGGTGCTATCAAAATGAACTTAGATACCGATTTACAATGGGCTTTCTGGGAAGGTATTTTAGGTTACTATAAAAAGAATGAAGCTTACTTACAAACTCAATTAGGAAACCCTGAGGGAGCTGATAAGCCAAATAAAAAATACTACGATCCAAGAGTTTGGTTAAGAAAAGGTGAAGAGTCTTTTATTAAGAGATTAGAACAATCTTTTGAAGACTTAAACTGTATCAACAGAAACGCATAAACAAAATTTTAACACAGCCATCAATCGTAAAAGATTGGTGGCTGTTTATTTTTTTATACTTTTATAGTTCTAAATAGTTTTAGAAACGATTGCTCACTTAAATGCCCCACTATGAGAAACAGAGAAGAAGATATTGAAGTGAATTTAACCGGAGACGAATCTACTAGTCATGAAACTGGTAAACCTAGATGGTTTAAAAGAATTAAAAGAGGAATTACCACTCCAACAGCTGATAAAAAAGAAACACCCGAAGGTTTATGGACTAAATGTCCCACCTGTAATCATATTTGTACAAGCACTGAATTAAAAGAGAGTTTGTATATCTGTCCTAAATGTAATCATCATCATCGTATTGGAAGTGATGAGTATTTCGAAATGTTATTTGACGATCAACAATATGAAGTGTTGTATGATAATATCGTTAGTAAAGACGCGTTAAATTTTACCGATTTAAAAAACTACCAAAAACGTTTGGATGAAATTCATTCTAAAACTGATTTGAAAGATTCCATGCGCGTTGGTGTAGGTAAAATGAACGGTGAAGGATATGTAGTCGCTTGTATGGATTTTGAGTTTATTGGAGGATCATTAGGAAGCGTAATGGGTGAGAAATTTGCAAGAGCTGTTGACTATTGTATCGCTCATCGTCTCCCCTTTTTAGTGATTAGTAAAAGTGGTGGTGCACGTATGATGGAGAGTGCGTTCAGCTTGATGCAATTAGCCAAAACTAGTGGTAAACTTTCTCAATTAAGCGATGCCAAACTTCCATTTATATCATTATTAACCGATCCAACTTTTGGTGGTATTTCTGCAAGCTTTGGTATGTTAGGAGATATTAATATTGCCGAACCTGGTGCGTTAATTGGATTTGCTGGGCCAAGGGTTATTAAAGAAACCATTAAAAAAGACCTTCCTCCTGGATTCCAAAGAAGTGAATTCTTATTAGAACATGGCTTTCTCGATTTTATCGTTGATCGTAAAGAATTAAAAAATAAATTATCCGAAGTAGCCTTTTTATTCAGAAACTAAGAGAATCTAAAGAATCAAAGTATTGGATTTCGGTACTAGCGCTACTTATACTACTTTTGTTGTCCCGGCCGAAAGACCGGGACATTTTTTATGGCTAAATCAAAGGCAATAGCGGCAAAAGAATTAAACAATAGGCAAGCCTATTTTAATTACAACATAGAGGATAAATATGTTGCTGGTATGGTATTGCTTGGAACGGAGGTAAAGTCAATTAGAGAAGGGAAAGTGAGTTTTAATGACTCTTTCTGTTTTTTTGATAGAGGAGAATTATGGGTACGTAGTTTATATATCAATGCCTACTCTCACGGATCTGCTAATAATCATATTGAAGTACACGATCGAAAATTATTACTGCAGAAAAGAGAACTCAAAAAAATTGAATCCAAAGTAAAAGAAAAAGGATTCACGATTGTCCCATTACGCATCTTTTTCAATGAAAAGCATTTGGCAAAATTGGAAATTGGAATTGGTAAGGGTAAAAAGGAATTTGACAAACGTGAAACCATCAAAAATCGGGATGTAGACAAAGAAATTAAGCGTCTACTAAAACGATAATATTAAAAATAATTTTTTATTGATACTTTGTTTTAATCTCTTCCTTATAGCTTAATTGTTCGGCTAAAGAATCGGGATGTGGTTTATGGGTGGTAGCAAATGCAATTCCTAATAAAACAGTAAATACACCAAAGGACCATGCAATTTCTTTTCCTATAAACCAGTAGCCCCAAGCTTGATTGACCGCTGCTTTTTCAGGATGTCTTAATTCATAAATCACTTCGGTTGTTTGCCCTACTTTATTCGCATAAGATTGCTTATCTAACTTTAAAGCATAGGGTTTCCCAAACTCATTATACATTGCTACTACACTATCCCCTCTAGACACAATAGTAGCTGGCGCCGTTTCACTATCAAAATAATCCGGCTCTCTACTAAATGGTAGATAAAGAAAAAAGCAGGTCAAAAATAATATAATCGATGATTTGATCATAATTAAAAAGAGCCCCTAGTATTGCTACCAAGGACTCTTAAAGCTACTTTATAATTAAAAATTAATTACTTAAACTTCTAAAGTCAACTGGAACTAATTTACTTACACCAGGCTCTTGCATGGTTACACCGTAAATTACATCCACTGCACTCATAGTTTGCTTATTGTGGGTTACAATAATAAACTGAGAATTATCAGAGAACTTCTGTATCATTTGCGTGAACTTACCTACATTGGCATCATCCAATGGCGCATCCACCTCATCCAGGATACAGAATGGTGCTGGCTTGATTAAGTAAATCGCAAACAACATAGCGGTTGCCGTTAAGGTACGTTCTCCTCCTGATAACTGTGTAATAGATGATGGACGCTTACCCTTAGGCTTTGCAACAATCTCTACAGCAGTTTCTGCTAAATTATCTGGATCAACTAATACTAAGTCACAAGAATCTTCTTCGGTAAACAATGCCTTGAATACTTTTTGGAAGTTCTCTCTAGCTGTATTGTAAGTTTCTAAGAATGCTTGGTTGGCAGTTGCTTCTACTTCTTGAATAGTTTGCAATAAACTTTCTTTCGCTGTTACTAAGTCATTCTTTTGTTCTAAGATGAAATCGTAACGCTTTTTCATTTCGGTATATGCTTCAATAGCAGTTGGATTCACCTCACCCATATTTTCCAAACGCTTCTTCATCTTTTCAGCACTTTGTTGCAATTCCTCTAAAGTCTCTTCGGTTTGACGACCTTTATCCAACACTTCTTCTAATTCTACTTTGAACTCAACGCTTAAACGTTCTTTCATTCCAGATAACTGTAATTTAAGATTGTTCAATTTGTCTTTGATTTCATTGATCAATTGATCTACTAATTCCTTTGACTTTATTTGTGTTCTTACCGCACTTTCTTTTTCTTGAAGATCGTTACGTAAAGTATAATAAGCTTGGTCTGCTTCGTTTAATTTTTGCTCTTCTTCTTCCTTTGTTTTGATTAAAGAAACCAAGGCTTCTTCAATTTGAGCTAATTGTTCTTTACTTTCTACAATTGCAGTAGAAGCTTCGGTTAACTGAGCTGTATTGCTTTGAATTTGTGCATGTAAATCATTTAATTGATTTTCTTTAAACACCACTTCTTGCTGTAATGATTCAATTTTACTTTGTTGTTTTGTCAACTGTAAATTCATTTCATTGAATTCACCTGAAGCCAAATGATAAGCTTGCTCTGCGGCTTGGTATGCTAACTCAATTGCCTCTAATTTAGCTTGAGTTTCCTGTAAAGAAACATTCAATGCTTCTAGAGCAACTCTTGTATCCGCAATGGCAGCATGCTCTTCCTGTATCTTAGTAGCAAATTCTGCTAATTTAGTAACTGCATTTGCTTGCGCAGATTGCAAGTTCTCTAAACGATTTTTATTGGCAAAAACTTCGTTGATTAAAGTATTGATAGATTGTTCAGTAGAACGAATCTCATTTTCCTTTAATTGCTCGTTAAATACCAATACTGAATTATGTTGTTCTTGGATTTGATCTTTTAATTCATTCACCACTTTTTCTTGTGATTGAATGTCTTCCAATAATTTTTCCAAGTTCTTAGCACGTCCTATTTTCTTTCCTTCAAATAAACCTACGCTACCTCCTGTTAAAGTAAATTTACCCTTCACATATTTACCAGACTTCTCTAAAATTACACCACTATGATTCGCTTCTAAAGCTGCTTCATTTTCAGCAATAAATACATTGCCTAATAAATGATTCGCTAAAGCTGCGTATTGAGGATCGATTTCAATTACAGATAAAGCAGCAATGGTATTTGCTGGCGCTGTTTCTGCTTTCGCACCATTTAATTGATCTAATAAAAAGAAGTTCGCCTTTCCTTTTTTGTTGTCATCCAACAATTGAATGGCTTGCATACCCTCTTTTAAATTATTAACAACGTAGTAATTTAAATAAGGCTCTAACACATTTTCAACCGCAGTACGGTATTGTTCTTGCACATACAGGATATCAGATAAGATAGGTGCATTATGATTCCAACCCGTATTCTTATGTAAAAACTTAACACTCTCAGGATAACCTTCCATGGAGTCCACTAAGCTCTTTAATAAATCATATTCGTTTTTCTTAGCATCTAAAATTCTAGTTTGATCTGCTAAGTTGGATCTTAAAATTTCTAATTGAGCCTGTGTTTCAAAAATACTTGCTTTTGCCTTTTCATGTTGTGCTTGTAAAGCAGCTAAGTGTTCTTTTCTTGCCGTTAGATCCGCTTCTTTAGTTGCCAAAGTTGAAGTTAATTCTTCAATTTGCGCAGCACGATGTGCTTGCTCACTTTCTAATTGTTCTTGACTTCTTAAAACGTTTTGAATAGAAGTATCCGATACAGCAACTTTCTTTTCTGCATCAAATTGACTTCTTTGAATTTGTCCGTATTGTTGACGCAAGCCATCTAATACTGAACGTTGATCGTCAAACTGAGCACGCTTGTTTGTTAACTCTGCTTGAGAAGATTCAACTCTATTTTTAAAATCGTTGTAAATTTTTTCTTCTTCAACAACTTGCAATTTAGTATACTCGATAGAATCACCAATTGTCTTTAATTGACCTTCGGCACGCTCTAAGAATTCTTGTAAATTAGATTCCTTATCGTTCAAATAATTTAATCTTTGAGCGGCTAAGTTTTTTTCATTTTGTTTCGTTCTTAAAGCTTCTACTTTTTCATTGAACTCATGTTGTAAACTTTGTAAAGCACGTTCTTTTTCAATGAACACTACTCTATCTTGTTCTAAAGCTGCTTCTTCTAAAGCAATCTGTGCTTCTAAATGAATTTTTTTATCCGTTTCAGCTTCTTGTTGCTCCGTTAATTCTTTGTAGCTAATATTAAAACCTTCTAAACTTGCAATCGCTAATTCAATAGCAGTTGCTTGATAGTCTTTTTTAATTTCAAAATACTTCTCCGCTTTCTTAGCTTGATTTTCTAAAGTTTTTAATTGGTTATTAATTTCAAATAACAAATCTTCAATTCTAGATAAATCTTGCTCTGTAGCTTCTAATTTATTTTTGGCTTCCTTTTTTCTTGTTTTGTAGATAGTAATGCCGGCTGCTTGCTCCAACATTCTACGACGACTATTATCCTTATCCTTGATAATGTCATCCACCATGCCCAATTCAATAATAGCATAGCTATCTGTACTTACCCCTGTATCCATAAATAAATTATGGATATCTTTTAATCGACAAGCAACATCGTTTAGGCGATATTCACTTTCTCCGTTTTTATAATAACGACGTGTAACCGTTATGGTACTGAATTCGGTTGGTAATAAATTCTTGGTATTCTCGAAAGTCAAACTTACTTCCGCCATACTACTTCCATTTCTGGTTTTAGAACCATTGAAAACCAATGAATCTAAATTCTCGGATCTTAATGCAGAAATTTTTGACTCCCCAATTACCCAACGGATACTATCGATGATATTACTTTTACCACATCCGTTTGGTCCAATGATGCCCGTAATTCCCTCGTCAAAACGCACGACGGTTTTGTCAGCAAAACTCTTGAACCCTTTGATTTCTAATGACTTTAGTCTCACTATTATTGCTCTTTAAAATGTCTGCGAACATAAGAAAAAGACACTAGAATTCAAGCAAAAAAGGGCATTTTATATTGAATTGTGGGAAAAATTAGGACTTACTAACAAGTCTGCCACCCTCTGTGGTCAAAGTCCTGGAAGGGAACTTATTGACCACCATAAAATCGTGGGTAGCCATGACAATTGCAGCTCCATCCTCTTTGGCAATTTGGAAAAGCAATTGCATAATTTCGTCACTGGTTTCAGGGTCTAAGCTACCTGTTGGCTCATCTGCCAAAATTAACTTTGGCGAATTGAGTAAAGCTCGAGCAATGTCCACCCTTTGTTGCTCCCCTCCACTCATTTCAAATGTCATCTTAAACCCTTTATTTTGAAGGCCTACTTTGGCTAAAACATCATTAATTTTTTGTTCTACTAACTTTTCATCCTCCCAACCGGTTGCTTTTAATACAAATCTTAGGTTTTCATGTACATTTCGGTCTGTTAACAACTGAAAATCCTGAAATACCACTCCAAGATTTCTTCTCAAAAAAGGAAGGGTTTTCCAGGTCATATCCTTTAAATTAAATCCTACCACATCACCAGTCCCTTCCGTCAAAGTCAATTCTCCATATAAGGTTTTCAATAAACTACTTTTACCTGTTCCAGTTTTACCAACCAAATACACAAACTCCCCCTTCTCCACTTTAAAATTCACATCTTGTAAAATAAGACTACCGCTTTGGTAAATGTTCACATTCTCAAGATTTACGACTACTTCTGACATATCAATATTTTTTGAATTTGTATTTAACTGTTATTGCAATTTAATAAGTAAACACCTCCATTCCAAAGTCTCCTTTTAAAACCAATTCTTTGGTTGTGGACTCCTCAACTCTTCCAATTACTTGAGCATCAATACCTAATGAATTAGCAATTGAAATTAAACTTTCAGCTTTTGAGGCCTCAGTGAATATTTCTAAACGATGTCCCATATTAAAAACCTGGTACATTTCACGGGCATTAGCACCTGAATTTGCTTGGATTAAATTGAAAATGGGCGGTATTGGCATAAAGTTGTCTTTCACTATTCGCATATTGCCAGGCAAATATTTCATACACTTAGTTTGTCCACCACCACTACAATGGATCATTCCTTTTACTGCATCAAAATGGTCAGTTAAAATGGCTTTCACCAATGGAGCATATGTTCTAGTAGGACTTAACAACAATTTGCCTACTGAAATAGCCCCAAATCCTGGAATTTCTAATGCATCCGTTACTTTATTCTTACCAATATAAACAACCGCATCAGACAAGCTCGACTCAAAAGTTTCAGGGTATTTTGTGGCATACTCCTTACTCAATACATCATGTCTTGCACTGGTTAACCCATTACTGCCTAGTCCACTATTATATTCAGTTTCATAATTCGCTTTCCCATGACTAGAAAATCCTACAATGACCTGACCCGGAGCGATTAAATCATTGGTAACTAACTTAGTCTTGGGCCATCTAGCTGTCATGGTTCCATTAACAGCAATCGTCCTCACCACGTCTCCCACATCTGCCGTTTCACCTCCTAAAAATTCAATATTAACTCCATAGGTTTTTAAGGTATTGAAGAAGTCCTGTGTACCATTAATCACCTGGCTTAGGATTTCTCCTGTAATTACTGATTTATTTCTATCAATAGTGGAAGAAAAGAGAATTTGGTCATAGATGCCTACACATAGTAAATCATCTAAATTCATGGCAATAGCATCCTGTGCAATACCCTTCCAAACACTAGCATCTCCCGTCTCTTTCCAATAGATATATGCTAAGATACTTTTGGTGCCCGCCCCATCAGCGTGCATGATATTAATATAATCTGATTGGCCACCTAAAAAGTCGGCATACAACTTACAAAAGGCATTTGGATACAAGCCTTGATCTAATTTTTGAATGGCTGCGTGCACTTCTTCTTTTTGTGCGGATACTCCGCGTTGGGCATACAATGACATGAACTAAATTGATTTGAAGCACAAAGGTACAATTGTTTTACATTTGTGCCATATTTAGCAACTGAAGATGAAGGTTCATTATAATTTAAAAGATTTACCCCATTTTAATAAAGGGGTCATTACTACTGGCGCATTTGATGGTGTACATAAAGGACATCAGCAAATTATTGGAAGAATGAAGGAAATTGCGGCGAATATTGGCGGCGAAACTATCATTATTACTTTTCATCCGCACCCTCGTAAAATAACCTCTTCCATTCCTGGAGAAATTAAACAATTAACCAGTTTAAATGAACGAATTGTTTTATTAGAAAAATCCGGAATTGACCATTTGGTGGTAATTCCATTTGACTATCAATTTTCTAATTTGAGTGCTGCTGATTATATCTCTGAATTTCTGGTGGCTAATTTTCATCCGCATACTATTATTGTAGGTTACGATCATAGATTTGGAAAAGGCAGAACTGGCGATTTTGAATTGCTGAAAAACAGCGGCCTCTCCATTGGATTTAATGTTGAACAGATCAATGAACAATTAGTAGAGAATGAAATTGTAAGTTCAACACAAATTAGAAATTACTTAGCAGAAAAAAATATTGTAAAGGCTAATGATTTACTTGGCTATGCGTATTTCTTTGATGGTTTTATAGTTAGAGGCAATCAAATTGGAAGAACAATAGGATATCCTACTGCCAATTTGCATATCAATGACGAAGAAAAATTAATTCCAGCCAATGGTGTTTATGCAGTGCGTGTTACAGGAGAATGCTTTGGTGGCAACACTTTAGATGGCATGATGAATATTGGCGTAAGACCAACGGTTGATGGACATAAAAAAGTGATTGAAGTAAATATATTTGATTTTAACGCTGACATTTACGAAGAAACCATTTCTGTAATGGTCTATGACTATATTAGAGGGGAAGTAAAATTCAATGGATTAGATGCATTAAAAGCACAATTGAATGAAGATGTAAATTCTTCTAAAACTATTTTAAGCCAACATCCATTATCTTAATTACTAACTCCTTTAATAAATCGGCGTCGGTATTATCTGCATCATTTATACCTATTACTTTCAAATTATATTCTTGAATAGTTAATAAAATTTGTTCCACTTTCCCATAAGAATAATGCCTTGCTGCAGCTGCATAATTTTTTACTAAGAAAGGAGGAATACCCACTTCACTCGCAATTCTTCGCTCATCTGAAGTTCCTAATCCATAAATAGCATATAGCTTACTAAAAAAAGTATAGAGTGTAGGGAGTACTAATTGAATTGGTGCTGCTTTATTGTTTGATTCAAAATATTGAATCATTTTGATGGCTTTTGAAAAGTTTTTTTGCGCAACCGCATCCTGAAATTCAAAAGCATTATATTCCTTACTTATACCAATATATTTTTCAATATCGTCCTCGGTCATTTTTTTACGATCTCCTAAATTCACAATTAATTTTTCCAACTCATTCTGAATTCTATTCAAATCGTTTCCAATATGATCAACAATAATTTGAACTGCCTTTGCATTTATTTGATACCCTCTTTCGGAAACCCAACCCATTACCCATTCAGGCAATTTATTATCGTACATTTTTTTTGTACTCACTACTACCGCCTTTGATTTTAAAGCTTTCGCCAAGGCCGATCTTCCGTCTACATTTTTATCCTTGTGTGCAACAATAAAAATAGTAGAGCTAAGGGGATTTTCGATATAGGAAAGTAGCTTTTCAATTTGGCCCATATGTTGCGCCTCTTTTAAAATAACTACTTGTTTTTCTGCAAATACGGGATATCTTTTACAAGCATTAATTACCTGTGCCCAATCCGCATCTTTACCATAGAAAATTGTCATGTTAAATGCCTGTTCAGATTCTGCTAACAAATGTTTCTCAGCATAATCAACCACTTGGTCAATATAAAACGGCTCTTCCCCCTCTAACCAATAGACGGCATCAAAGACATTTTTTTTCCAATTAGCAATTATTTTAGCAGTAGGCATATTCAAAGATAAAGATTCAATGAACGATTCGTTAAAATATTTACAATTTATTCGAATGGCAAATATGTGCTTAAAATTTTATAACTTAGGGGCAAATATTAAAACAAATTTTATGAGTAACGAATCATCAGGAAACGGCAGCAAAATTATTATTGGAGTACTAGTTGTTGCCCTAATCGGTTCTTGGATCTATTTTAATAGTTCAAAAACAGAATTAGTTAAAGAAAACGATGTTAAAGTAGCTGCTATTGATAGTAGCAAAAATGTAATCAATACTGCCTTTATTGCAGCTTCTGCAAAAGTAGATTCTTTGAATTTACAAAATGCACAACTTTCTGGCGACTTACAAGCTAAGACAAATGAGATTCAAAAGTTAAAATCAAATATTGGAAACATTTTAAAGAAACAAAATGCTACCAACAAAGAATTGGCTGAGGCTAAAACTTTAATTGCGGAATTAAATACTAAAGTATCTGGTTTGGTTGCTGATTTAGAAAAGGCACAAGCAGAGAACAAACAATTAACTGCAAAGAATGAGGATTTAACGAACCAAAATACGACGTTAAATACCAATCTTTCTAATACCACTAAAGAAAAAGAAAGACTACAAGATATTGGATCTACCTTACATGCTTCTACTTTTAATATTGAATCATTAAGAGTTAGAGAAGATGGAAGTGAAAGAAAAACAACTAATGCTAAAAGAGCAAACACAATTCGTATTTCTTTCCAATTAGATAAAAATAAAATCACTCCATCAGGTAATCAAGATATATATGTTTGTTTAACAAGCCCAGATGGCAAAGCAGTTGGTGATGCTTCATTTACTTCAAGAGAAGATGGCCAAAGAACATATTCAAACAAATTGACTGTTCAATATGTACAAAACGCTGTATTACCAGTAAACTTTGATATTAAGCAAACTTCAAAATTAACTGAAGGAGAATACAAAGTAGAAGTTTATAACAATGGTTTCAAAATTGGAGAAGGTAAAACAACTTTAAGAAAAGGTTTGTTTTAATCAAACCTCAAAAAGATAAATAATAAAAAGGCCACTCAATCGAGTGGCCTTTTTATTATTTAGATAATATTAATTTCATTATTTGCATTCATGTCTTGCATCATATTCGCAATTGGAATATTATTGTAAGATAGCGCATAGAACCAAAGTTGAATAGCAGCAGGTGATACAGTTTCCACAAAGAAATTTGCTTTGCTTAAATAAGGAATTAATTTCTCTGTGTTTAACTGCAATTCATTTACATCTTCGGTTTCAGCCCAAATTTGTAATAAATTTTTGAACTGCGCTAATTCATTGTCTAATAAATGATCAAATGCATGCAATTGTATGAACTCAGCAACCGCTTCATACAACATTGCTTTGTTGTTTGTTTTCATTTTTTATAGTTTGGATTACAAAACAAAGTTCACACCTTAATATTACCGGATTGTTAACTTACCTCATATAGAGGGAAATGTGCAAAACTTGCCCAAAACTGTGCATGAAGCGACTTAAATACGCTAAAAATTTACTTTAAAACTACCGCAGACAAGGCAGGAAGATTCACCAACAATTTGAACCATTCCTTTTTTTCATCCTGTGGCCCTTTGACTACATGCTTGTTTTGCAAGTCTCCAACGCCCCAAAATGCTTTATCATCACTATTGAAAATCTCCTTCCAATCTTTATTGCCATGAACATGAATTGGATAGTCGTGACGCGGAACCGGGGTCATATTGAGGACGACCAACACATCTTCTTCCCAATTTTTGGAACGACGCCTAAATGCAATTACCCCTTCTTGACGCTTATTGGTTTCAACCCATTCAAATCCAGCAGGATCATATTGTAGTTCATAAAGCGCCGGATTACTCACCAACAATTTATTTAAATGCTGAACACAATATTTCATACCTCCATGACTAAGATGCTTTAATAGATCCCATTGCAACTCGGTAGTATAATTCCATTCCTCAGTAGCGGCAAACTCATTACCCATGAATAATAATTTAGCCCCAGGATGTGTAAACATATAGGTATACATCAGCCTTAAATTTGCAAATTTCTGCCATTCATCTCCTGGCATTTTATAAATCATAGGGCTTTTACCATGTACTACTTCATCATGACTTAAGGGCAACATAAAATGCTCGTCATAATAATACATCATAGAAAAAGTAAACTTATCTTGACTGCCTAAACGGTATAATGGATCAAGTTTAAAATAATCTAAAGTATCATGCATCCACCCCATCATCCATTTCATCCCAAAACCTAAACCATCCATAAAAGTAGGCTGACTAATTCCTGGCCAGTCTGTTGCTTCTTCAGCAATTGTTTGAATGGCAGGAAAATCACGATACAAAGTTTCATTCAAATCTTTGATAAAGGCAATCGCTTCAATATTTCCATTTCCTCCAAATTCATTTCGCTCCCATTGACCTTCTTCTCTACTATAATCCAATTTTAACATGGAGCTCACCGCATCTACTCTTAATCCGTCAATATGAAATTGATCGCACCAAAAACGGGCGCTACTAATTAAAAATGATTTTACCTCTCCTCTTTTATAATTAAAAATATAAGAATTCCAATCGGGGTGATAACCCTTGCGCATATCCGCATACTCATAGGTATTGGCACCATCAAACATAAATAATCCATGACTATCGTATGGAAAATGCGAAGGCACCCAATCCATTATCACACCTATTTCAGCCTCATGAAAAGCTTCTACTAAAGCTGCAAATTCTTGAGGATTTCCAAATCTTGAAGTGGGTGCAAAAAATCCAATTCCCTGATATCCCCAACTACCATCAAATGGATGCTCCATTACAGGCATGAATTCTACATGTGTAAAACCCATTTCTTTAACATAGGGGACTAATAATTTTATAAGTTGCGTATAGGAATTATAACTATCCTCGTTATTCTTATCTGGGCGCATCCAGCTTGCCAAATGCACTTCATAAACCGAATATGGCTGATCGGTTCTATTACTAATTTTTCGTTTCTCCAACCATTTTGCATCCTTCCAATCATAGTCGGTATCCCAAGTTATGGAAGCAGTCAATGGTCTTAATTCCCAATAATTTGAAAATGGATCGCCTTTATCTAACAAAGCACCTTTATACCCATGGATATGATATTTATAAACCTCCCCTTTTAATACACCTGGGATGAATCCTTCCCAAATACCTGAACTGTCTAATCTAACTTTTAAAGGATGTGATGATTTATTCCAATCATTAAAATTGCCTGTCACAAAAACAGCAGTAGCGTTGGGAGCCCAAACAGCAAAATAAGTACCCTTAGTAGTTAAAACTTCAACTTGATGATTCCCAAATATTTTATACAAACTATAATGTGTGCCATTTTGGAAATTTTGAATGTCAGCATCTGTCATTAAAGAATAATTCCAAACAGGTTGTTGACTATCTACAAAATTGACATCTTCGTATTTTGGCATAATTATTTTATTAATTCAATCACCTGCATCGTCATTGCTGGAATTGAAAATTGCGTTCCGATTTTGTTTCCAGAAATGATATCCATACCGCCGTTAAAATGATTTGTTCTTTCTCCATATTTTGAAAAATCAACCGCTCTTGTTTTTGAATCTGTATTCATTACACACATCACTGTTTTATCTTGATCATATCTAAAATAAACATACAATCCGTCCTCAGGCAAATACTGCATCATTGCTCCAGTTTTAAGAGCAGCTGTCTTAGTACGATAAGTTCCCAAGGTTTGAACATAATGTAAAAAATCTAATTCATCACTACTCATACCTTTTTCGGTAAATGCATTTTTCTTATCTCCAGCCCATCCTCCTGGAAAATCCAATCTAACCCAGCCATCTGGATTGGAAATGCCCTTCATTAAAATTTCAGAGCCGTAGTACAATTGAGGAATGCCTCTACAAGTATATAGCCATGCATAAGCCATTTTTGTTTTAGGAATACTCTCTCCTAATGAAGAATGAATTCTCGTCATGTCATGATTATCTAAGAAAATGACATTGTTATTTGCCTTCTTATATAAAAAGTCATAAGACAAAGTAGTGTACAATTTAATAACTCCGTTGTTCCAATTATTTGTTTCGTTTAAAGCAGGAAGAATTCCACCAAATAGTAATGAAAAATCAGAAGTTGCTTTTAAATTACTTTTAAAAGGTAGATTCAAATTATTCTCTACAAAATAAGCTTGTGCAGCTACTCCATCCACCCAACATTCTCCAAAAGTGAAAATTTTAGGATATTCGTCCAATAAAGCTTTGTTTAAACGATTCATCACCTCAACATTGCAATACTTATAAGTGTCAACCCTAAAAGCATCAATGCCAAAAGTTTCTACCGACCAAATTGCATTTTGAGTCAAATATTTTTCTACAAATGGATTTTCCTGATTAACATCTGGCATTTCGGTAGTAAACCAGCCATCAATCATTTTTTTCTCATCCACTTTTGAATGATAAGGATCAAAAATTACTTGTTCTCTATAATGTGTCTGTGTGTATTGAGGCCATTGATGTAACCAATCTTTATCAGGCGCATCTTGCACTAAAAAATGGAATCTTCCAAAATGGTTATACACAATATCTTGCACTAATTTCATTCCTTTTTTATGCAGACTTTCACTTAATGTTAAATAGGCTTTCTCTCCGCCAAATCTTTTTTCGATTGCATAGTTATTCGTAGCTGCATAGCCATGCTCAGTTCTATCTGGCATATCATTTTCAACTACTGGCGTCATCCACAATGTTGTCGCTCCTAATTTTTGAATATAATCCAAATGATTTTCAACTCCTTTTAAATCACCCCCATGTCTTAAGAAAATTGAATCTCTATTAAGGGATTGATCTTTTAAACCAGCTATTTTATCATTGGAAGGATCTCCATTACTAAATCTATCAGGCATCAAGAAATATACTAAATCACTGGAGCTTAATCCTTGAGCATAATTTTGCCCCAATCCTTTTCTACGCTCCTTTAATACCCATGTTGTATTTATCCTATGACCTTGTGTATTAATTACAAAATTTACATTTCCAGCTTTTGCAGTTTCCTCAATTATTAAATCAGCCGATACATAATGACCATTACTAAAATGATGCACATTTTGCAATTTTACACCAGGGTAATTCACCTGTACACTTGCTTTTGTAAAATCTTGATCGGTTGCTCTTATTAAAACCTGCACCTTTTTGTTTTTCATCTGCACAAACCAATTGCTTGGATAAAATTCAATCGATTGTGCATTTAATGAAATACTTACAACCAATGCACTTACTATTACAACAAATTTTTTATTCATGATTTTTCTTACGCTTATGCTATTTTTTCTTTACTGCCATTCCCTTCCTTAATGATTAATACACAAATGATACTTGCCAATATTAGTAAGCCCCCGCCAATTTGCACAGCCATTAAACGATCATTGTGTAAAAAATTTGACATGATTTTGCCAAAAAATAAGGAGGCAATAATTTCTGGGAGTACGATAAAGAAATTAAAAATACCCATGTAAATTCCCATTTTTTGTTCTGGTATAAAACCTGCCAACATGGAATAAGGCATAGATAAAATAGATGCCCATGCAATGCCCACTAATCCCATACTTAAATACAAGAAGTTTACATTTTGCACATAGTATACCGAAATCAATCCAATTCCTCCTAACAAAAGACACATAGCATGCGTATATTTCTTGCCTAATAGGCCTACCCAAAATGCCAGTGTGAATGAAAACCCAAAAGTGACTAAATTTAAAATAGCTGAGGTTGCTCCTGCATGCTCCACACCAATGGTATACAAATCTTTTATAGCTTGATTCGTACTATCACTATCTCCATGAAATAATTGTCGCGCAACCCCCGGGGTGTAATAAAACCACATTAAAAATAATCCAGGCCACGTAATAAAATTAACGAGTGCTAAACGCTTCATTTGCACAGGCATATTCTTAATGGAATCAAAAATTTCTTTTACAATTGAATCTTTTGGCCCAGCTTCCACTGCTTTATTAATTTCGGAAGGTGGATATTCTTTGCTTCTAATAATCGTATACATGACTGCCACAAAAAATACGGCTGCACCA
>CAJADG010000076.1 GCA_903938445.1 uncultured Bacteroidota bacterium
AGTTATAGCCGGGTACCGTATTGAAGTTTCCCGAAAGACTGCATCCTGGAATGGACTCCGTAAAAGCTCCTGATCCATTTACTGTAACTGTATAAGTTTGTGCTGCAGTAGTTTTGGTTATGCCCCAACCCGTATAGTTTCCTACTATTGAGGTCAGAGATGCTGTTGAATTAAAATTTGTATTTAAAGTGTAATTAACTGAATTTCCAGTTGTATGATTTACCGTAGTAATGGAATTCGGTGAATTTATAGTACCCGCAATAGAGCTCGTCGTTGATGATTGACTGCCAAAATTAATGATATTTGCATTTGCGGCAACAAAGGCATTACTGGCAACATTTGGAGCTGCTGCTAAAGCAGCTGAAGTTAATGTATCAGCGCTAAGGTCAATAGAGTAAGTTACGCCATCACCTATTGATGCAAAATATGAGATTACTCCTTGATCAGATACGCCTGTATAGATTCCTGCAACTGTCTCAGCCACGCTTATCGCAGTAGCAATTCCTCCGCCTCCGCCTCCACAGGAAGAAAGCAAGAATGTAATAATCAAAAAAATGAGTTTACTTAACTGTAATCTAAGGGTTCTAGAAATTCGCACACTCAGCTTTTAGTAATAGATTTACTTGATACAAAGACTAGCGTCACATGTTTGAGGAGTAACAACTTTCTTTTTTAATACATCCTCTTGCAGGGCGGCAACAATAAATGTAGTGGGACGATTAATCATTGCTCCAATCAAACCAAAATTAGATCCTCCATAGTCATAATCACCTCTCAGCACGAGAATTTGTCCTGGCAATACATCAAAGTTTGATTTCAGTGAAACCGACTGTTTAACGATCAGATCCGTATTTCTGGGAATCCAGGAAAAATCATAATTCCCTGGGTTTAGTTCAAAGTACATTACATTTTCTTTATTAATAGAACCTATCTGTACTGTGTTTACATAGATATCTGCTGGAAAGGAATGGTTGGAATTGAATAGGCTACCTTTTATCTTTCCAGTAAATATATAAATTCTTGCTGCGCTTGGGTTAGATTGAAAGCTAAAAATATCGTTTTGAGTTTGTTCATCTACCTTAATTACTTTTGCAGGCGTATTACAACCGTTCAACAGCGCGAGTGCAGCAACGCACAGCAATAATTTAAATTGATTCATTTTGAGTATTTCGAAATTTAGGTGAGAATTAATTAATAGTGACGCAGTTCATTTGTTAAATTTGAGTTAATAAAGTCAGCATATTTTTCAAAAAGTTTGCAAAATTTGATAGTAGGGAATATATTTTTAATTCTGTTGTCTGCAGGATTTTTTTCAAAATAAATCAAATCCAAGTTCTTGAATTTACTAACAGTGTAAGCAATGTTTCTTTGGCTGTATTGAATTGAGTTATGAAGATTTTTGGAATTAATGCTCAAGCCCGAATAATGACTTTTTGCGATGAACAAAAATAGATCAAAGCAAATTGGGTTCTTACCCAAATTTAAATTTATATTTTCCCACTCTCTAAGCTCATATAAAAATGTGGAAAGTCTTTTAATGCTTTGATTCTCTTTGCTCATGCATGAATCGTAACTTTAATTTTTTGTTGTCATCAAAATAATATGCATGTATTAAGTGCAAGATTTGCATCTATTAATTTAGAAATTCATGTGCAAATTTTGCATATTCTTTTGATGATTTGAATAAATGTATGCAATTTATTGCATGCAATAAGTGCAGTTAATATATTTGAGATTTGATAACTTTCACAATATCATGAGAAGAGTAAATTTAATATAAACACTTTTTTAGAAAAATCATGAAGCTATCAATCTATAAAACTCTACTTTTACTATCTTTGACTGTAATAAGTTTTCATTCAAAGGCAGATTCTTCGATTGATGCAGCAGGGAAAATATATTTACAGGCAGGTTACTCATCTTTGAATATCAATTACGGCAAATACTCTTACAACATAGGCTCAACTTACACCGTCTACCTTGGAGGGAATGTTAACGAACACCTTGGAATTGAACTATTAGGCGCTACAACCAGTACAACGGATTATTCAACCACTCTTAATTTCGACGGTATCTTTATCAAGCCTAAATTAGCTCTTAATGATCATTTGGAGATGTTTGCAAGGATAGGACTGAACGAGCTTAATTTAAGCACTAGTTATGCGGGAAGCTATACAGGTTCATATTTGGCTTATGGAGGCGGAATGAATTTCTATTTCACCGACGATAAAAAGCAATATTTACAAATCGACTACATGAACTGGGCTCATAACAATGGCTATTCGCTCTCTGGCGCTGGTATTAGTTATGGATACAAATTTTAATTTATTAAATATCAAGTAAATACTCTAATGTCTAAAATTAATTATCTGGTTTCATTGATCCTTGTTACTAGCTTTATAGCTGGCTGTGCAAATATGGTTAACCAGAAAGCTCTCAATGAGTCCAATAATGCATTAAGAAGTGGGGACGTTCCAACAGCACTTTCCATTTTAGAAGAAGCTAACAAAAACAAAAAGGAAAAAGATACCCCTTACTATTTAGATAAGGGTGAAATCACTAAGTATCTAGGCGTTCAAAACTTGAGTGAGAGTTCTGCATCACTTTTAAGGGCTGACTCTGTAGTTCAGGATTGGCAAGCAAAGGCGAGTGTCAATTTGGCGAAAAATACGGGCGATTTTTTAAATTACTTCTTTGCCTCTATTGGTTCTAACTCTACCTATGAGCCAAAAGATTACGAGAAAAGCCTACTAAGCTACGAGCTCGCCTTAAATCACGTGCTTGCTGGCCGATGGGATTTGGCAACCGTTGAAGCTAAAAAAATGGCAGAACGTGAAAGCATAATTAACCAACTGCATGAGAAAAGCGTAGCTGCGCTTAGTGACAAAGAGTCTGAATTACGAAAAAACAAGGTTCAATCGTATACGCGTATCGATAATGTCAACGGTTATCCGGTTAACCTCATTAATTC
>CAJADG010000077.1 GCA_903938445.1 uncultured Bacteroidota bacterium
CATCCGTTCTTTCGCTAAATCCTACTTGATTTACGTAATCTTCTAGCTTCACTAAATTACCCGCAGCTTCTAAATCGGAAGCAATAATTTTTCTTACTTCTATTCTATCCTTGCCCACATACATAGGTGCGGATTCGTTCATGGTACCATCCTCGTTCAATGTTTCAATAACTTCTAAACCATGTTTTTGACCCAAGTTAAAGTCATTGATATCATGCGCAGGAGTTACTTTTAAAGCGCCTGTTCCAAATTCCATTTCGATATAGTCATCCGCAATAATGGGGATGCGACGATTAATCATCGGCACAAATGCATGTTTGCCCACTAAGTGTTTGTACCTGTCATCCTTAGGGTGCACACAAATAGCGGTGTCCCCAAAAATAGTTTCAGGTCTAACGGTAGCAATGGTAATATATTCATCACCAGGAAGGTCTAATTTGTATCGGATATGGTACATTTTACCATTCACTTCTTTGTGAATTACTTCCTCATCACTCAAAGCTGTTTTAGCACGCACATCCCAGTTAATCATGCGCTTGCCACGATATATTTTTCCTTTGTTGTATAAATCAACAAATACTTTAATTACGGTTTCATAATAAGCGGGGTCCATGGTGAAAGAAGTTCGATCCCAATCCAAACTACAACCCATCTTTCTTAATTGTTGAAGAATGATGCCTCCGTATTTTTCTTTCCACTCCCAAGCATATTCTAAAAATTCGTCTCTAGATAAAGATGATTTTGCAATCCCTCTTTCTCTTAACATTGCTACTACTTTAGCCTCCGTTGCAATAGACGCATGGTCGGTTCCTGGAACCCAACAAGGGTTCATGCCTTGCATACGCGCACGTCTTACCAAAATATCTTGAATCGTGTTATTTAAGCAATGACCCATGTGTAAAACACCCGTCACATTGGGTGGAGGAATAACAATAGTATAAGCCGGTTTATCATTGGGCTCACTATGGAAATAACCTTGATCGATCCAATGTTGGTACCATTTGTTTTCTACTTCCCCTGGGATATAATTTTTACTCAGTTCCATGTTTATTTTTCTTTACCTAAATTGAGCTACAAAAATAAGGAAAAGCCACTAGCTTATTTTGACAAAAATATCCGAACTTGGACCTCTAATGGAATTTGCAGTAGTAGATATTGAAACGACAGGAGGTATGCCACAAACGCATGGTATTACTGAAATTGCTATTGTGATGCACAATGGAGTGGAAGTGACAGGCAAATACGTAACCTTGATAAATCCAAGGCAAAAAATCCCTCCCTTTATTGTAAACATGACGGGCATTAGCGACGAAATGGTTGCCACGGCTCCATTGTTTGAAGAGGTTGCGCCACAAATTTTTAATCTTTTAAAAGATCGAGTATTCGTAGCGCATAACGTGAGTTTTGATTATGGTTTTGTACATTATTTATTGAATTACCACGGCTATCAATGGTCTGCTCCAAAACTATGCACCATTAAATTAAGTAAGAAAGTTTTCCCAGGTTTGGAGAAATATGGACTGGGTTCTTTGACGCGTGATTTAGGTATTCGGATTGAAGGACGCCATCGCGCTTGGGGTGATGCAGCAGCTACAGCAAAGGTATTGACCATGGCGATTGAAAAAGAGGGGATGGCGCCAATACATTCTTTATTGAATAAGAAAGAGCCGCGCAAAAAAATAGCGCCACCAGATGCTGGAGACGCTATTTAAGTTAGTGTAAGCTCGCCTTTTATGGAGCGAGTAACTATTAAATTTAAATGCTAATATTCTGCGGTTATTCCTGTATAATTTTGAGGAGTAATTTGTTTTAATTCCTTTTTCAAAGCAGCTGTTACTTTTAAGCCGTCAATGAATTTATGCATTGATTTTTTATCAATTCTACTATTGCCTCTTGTTAAATCTTTCAAGGCCTCGTAAGGATTTGGATATTTCTCACGACGCAAAATAGTTTGAATAGCTTCTGCTACTACCGCCCAGTTATTTTCTAAATCCTCTTGAATTTTAGCTTCGTTCAAAATTAGTTTTCCTAAGCCTTTTTCTAAAGAGTTGATTGCAATAGTAATATGACCCACTGGCACACCAATATTTCTTAACACCGTTGAATCAGTCAAGTCTCTTTGTAAACGGCTAATAGGTAGCTTAGCTGCTAAATGTTCTAATAAAGCATTTGCTATTCCTAAATTTCCTTCCGCGTTTTCAAAATCAATAGGATTTACTTTATGAGGCATTGCACTAGACCCAACTTCCCCTTTTTTTGTTTGTTGTTTAAAATAATCCATGGATATATAGGTCCAGATATCACGCGATAAATCAATTAAGATATTATTGATTCTTTTTAAGTTGTCACAATGTGCTGCAAAATTATCGTAGTGCTCAATTTGCGTAGTGAATTGCATTCTTTGTAAACCCAACACATCTTCTACAAATTCATTGCCTAATGAAACCCAATTCTTTTTTGGATACGCAATATGATGTGCATTAAAATTACCCGTTGCGCCACCAAATTTAGCAGCATAAGGAATAGCTGCAAATAATTCAATTTGATTATGTAAACGCTCTACAAATACCATGATCTCTTTTCCTAAAGTGGTAGGAGATGCTGCTTGACCATGTGTGCGTGCTAATAAGGGAACTTTTTTCCATTGCTTTGCAAATTGGTACAATCTGTTTTGCAAATTCACTAATGCAGGTAAAGTATTATTTTCCATTGCATCTTTCCAGCTTAATGGAATAGCAGTATTGTTAATATCTTGAGAAGTTAATCCAAAGTGAATCCACTCTTTCAATTCACTTGCTTTATGGGCGTCTAAGATTTCCTTTAAAAAATATTCAACCGCTTTTACATCGTGGTTTGTGGTAGCCTCAATTATTTTAATTTTTTGCGCATCTTCCTCTGAAAA
>CAJADG010000078.1 GCA_903938445.1 uncultured Bacteroidota bacterium
AATACCGTTGAATCATTTATTAATCTATTTACAAATAAAGTAGAGTCTGCATTGGATTTTGTTTCTGCAACACGAATCCTTGTAGCCAATACCGTTGAATCATTTACTAGTCTATTTACAAATAACGTAGAATCTGCATTGGATTTTGTTTCCGCAACACGAATCCTTGTGGCTAATACCGTTGAATCATTTATTAATCTATTTACAAATAAAGTAGAATCTGCATTGGATTTTGTTTCCGCAACACGAATCCTTGTGGCTAATGTTGTTGAATCGTATTGTATTTTACTTAGAACATTTATATTTTTCACGATTAAAGAGTCACTCAGATTAGCAATCCCATAGACATTTAAATTTCCTTTTAATATTAAACTTGAATCTATTCTTGCACCGCGAGTTACTAATAATGAATCATTGAATTTTAAACCTGTATTTAAAATTAAATTCCCTTTTACTTCTAAATTGGAATCAATTAAAACATTCCCTTTAACTCTAAGAGAATCTGATATATTTACTTTTCCATTTACAAATAAACTACTATCAATATTAGCATTAAGAGTATTAACTTTTAAATTAATTCTATTAGACAAGGAAGATGTATCTTTTTTAATCCTATTACTCAACATCTGAGAAGTATCAGAAATATTAAGTTTCAAATCACTACTTGAATTTGCCGAAATCCCAAGTTGATTAATCCTGTTTGATAATGAAACGGTATCTTGACCAATTAAATCAGCAACGTTTTGCGCATTGACTAAAGTTCCTGAAGTAGGAAAAGTAACATTACTGGCTGCGGTGGTTGTTATTGTAATATCTCCAAACCCTTTAGTAGTTATATTATTTGACAATGTGATAGTCTTTCCATTATTATTTACCCCAGTTCCCCCTTTCATGCCAGGAAGAATTGAAGTAATAGTACCAGTGGAATCAGAAAATTTAGAATTTATAGAAGTAAAAGCATAAGGAACAGACCAAAATTGAGTAGTACCGACGTCTAAATAATTATTATCTGGTGTCCAACTCGGGTCTGGCAATGACGGTTGTATAGCAATTTTAATATTTGCAAAATACATTTTATCTAACCAATTTAGATTAACTAATGTAGCTGCACCAGAAACCCGATTACCTTGTCCTATAGTTATCGTAAAAACCCCCTCATTTGTTGAAACAACCTGGAACGACTCCACATATGCAGGAGTACCTGATGAGGATCCTTCTAAAATGCTAACTTTTGCATATACATTTCTATTAGTGGCTGCATTATTATTAATATCTCTAGCTACTGCTTGAAAAACTATGCCACTCGGAATTGTCTGTGCATTAGCAACCACATTTAATGCAGTAAATAATATTACAAGAAATAATATTTTTAAACCGTTAATCATTTTTAATAATTTTAAATACTTCATTAACTTTGCTTGAATTTATTTGCATAAAGTATAAACCGCTTGGCAATTCAGATAATTGTAATCTATAACCTGTGTAAAATAAATCCTGAAAAATACTTGTCACTTTTACCAACTTCCCGACATTATTAAAAACAGATATTTTAAAATGATTGTCATTATCAATTTTACTTTTAAATGTTACATAAACTGCATCAACAAAAGGATTTGGTAATACTTGTATACTTAATTTTGTATAATTCAAATTAACGACACAATCATTTACAAACTCACCTGTATTATTCGCTAGAAACTTAGAAATGCCATTATTAATTTGCAAACAATTACTTGCATTAACTGAAAGTGGACTAGAATTTGTACTAATTGACAATTCACTTCCCATTACCCCCATTGAATATATAATTCCAATTTGCGCATTTGCTATCTTACTAGATATAATAAAGATTAATATGATAAATGAAAACTTCATTTATTAATTTGAAATTTTGAATGAATAACTAATTATTTGGCCGTTACTAAGTTTTTTTGTCAGATTTAATTGCACAGAACTTAATGAGGCTATATCATAAAACGTACTATCTTGTTTATTGGTAGTATTATAAATCACGGTTTGTTTTAAAACATTTAGTGTTGTAATTTCCCAAGTACCTGTTACATTGTCAGAATCTTTATAACCTCCATCAAAAGTGAAAGTTTTTTTATAATTTTTTTGGGCAGTAGTTAATGCATAAGTAACCCCATTAATTTTTGTAGAATCTAATTGCCAAGTATGTTCTGTATTTTGAAAATTACCAGTCCCGGCCAATAATTGTTTTTGGAATTGCAAAGGACTAATAATATTGGTTTTTGCACAGGAAACTAATATAGTTGTAAGTGATAGGCATATTAAGATGTTATAAATTTTCATACTATTTCTATAAATTAATGACTAATGATTTTGTTATACTATCCATTAGCTCATTTTGCAAATGTTAAATTCAGAATACTTTGGAATTGAGATCAATTTTGAAAATTGTATAAAAGGTTACAATTACACTTTTTAGAGGCATTTGTCATATCTATAAAAAGTAATATATTGATCATACAATACACAGATTATACTCTACATGCTTGATGAATTTTTATGTTTTTCAGGATTCTTACAAAGAAAATACAGTAGAAATTATTCTACATTAACATTTGTAAATAAATAATCAATAATTGACTTTGTTAACAAATGTTAACGAATCGTTTTTGCATTTTTGATTCTTGACAAATGCACTGCAGTTGTGCCCAAATAGGAAGCTATAATATGCTGGGCAACTCTCTGATGTATATTAGGAAATTTAATATCCAAACTGTTGTAACGTTCTAATAACGTTTTGGTATCAATGTCTAAAATTAAATCCACAAGTTCTAAAACATGTGCTTCAGCTAAATATCTTCCAACTTTGTCGCCAACAGTTGTGTTTTCAATCATAAAAGATATTGCTGAATTTGGCACTTTTACCATTATGCAAGGTTCTAGACACTCTACACTTACTTTTGCTTTCAAGTTTTCTGCATAATTATAATTAGAATACCCACTTGCTACCATATTCTCCATTCTAAAACTATACGTTTTTATTTCACCATCTTCAGCAAAAACATAATTTCGAATAATACCCTTACAAATAAAATAAAGATGTGATTGTTTAACGCCTGCTTTAATTGGGGTATCTCCCTTGTTAAATGTGACAATTTCACACATTTGGTTTAATTGCACCAATTCTGAATTGTTGAATCCATAGGGTAACAAAAATTGATTAAACTGAACAAAATATTCATTCATAATAGTTTCAAGGGGGATTTTATAAATACCATTGTAATTTGGATATTATATGCAGAATCCCCAAGAAAACGCTGTAACAAATTAATTTTCTGTGTAAAATATAATCTTTACATTGAAAATCAATTTATTATAAATATGAAATGTATTCAGTTGGTGAACATTTCTCATACTTTTTAAATGCATTGTACATACTCTGGCGGTTATTAAAACCTGACATCTCGGATAAAGCCTCTATGGTAAAAGATTCGTGCTGTTTTGACTTAAGTAGCTCTTTTAAATAGGTTACACGATTTTTGTTTAACAATTCAATAAAGCTATCATTTGTTTGTACTTTTATAAAGTCTGCAACTTCATTTCTAGTATGATTTAACCTTAATGCAAAATCTTCCAAATTAGCATTAGGAAGTAAAAAATATTGGCTTCCGTAAAATAGAAATTCAAAATTTTGAAGTGAAACATTCCCATTTTTGACTAAAAAGTTATTTGCCTTGTAGGAAAAAGCAATTTCATCCATAAACTTAGGTCTTAGGAAAATAAATAATATTAGAATAAAACGATATTGGAGATATATCCATTTTGAATCAAACCGTTTTATTGTTATGTTATTCAGATATAATAAATAAGTAATAACGATTGTTGTTAAAATAAGCATAAACAAGATAAGAAGTAAAATAGCCCACTTTTTAATTCTTTTTTGATATAAATTATTATTATCTGTAGATTTTAGAATTTTATAAATATTGTAAATCATTGAAATAAGTATTAATGGATTTACAACTAAAATATTCAGATAACTAATAATAGTTAATTCTGTGATGTATCTACCTTCATGAACAGTCATAAACTTATAACCCTTGACAATAGCTATAAAAAAGAATATGAAGTATAATAATTCAATAATCAAAATAAATTTTGGCACTTTATTGGTAGCCACTAAATAAAATAAATTTACTATTAAAATTGTAGTGATTAGTCTTACAATTGCTCCAAAGGTGGTAAGATCATATCCAATTTCGTATAAAAAATCAAAAGCACTAGCAATCGTAATTGAGGATAATAATAAAATGAAATTAAACTTTATAAAAGGTAATTTTTGTCCACTCTTTATATTTTCAATGATTGTAAAAAAACCCATAATTGTTAGGCCAAAAAATAAATATGCAAACATACCTTGGTATTAATGTGTTATTATAAAACTATGAATAAAATCTAAAAAGCACAAGCTTCCTTTAAATCATGCAAAATTTGTTTACCCCAACTTGGCAAAACACTCTGAGGTAACTGATTTTCCATTAAATGTTGTGCTTTGATAATTAAGGGCTTAGTTTGTTTACAACCACCCCCAAACACCTTGGGTATATTCATATTTAATTTTGCTTCTAATAAATATACTCGAGGGTTAGATGGGTTTATTTTTTTTGCCTTTCCCAAATTTTCATAAATAGCTCCCTTATATTTTAGCCATCGAATAAATGGATTTACTGACATTTTAGTAATGATGGACATTGTGTATGCGCAATAGGTTTCGTCATTAGCATTCAGTACTAGTGATTTATTTGCCCAGTACAAAGCTTTATCCGCATATTCATCGGACAGGTCTGTATTGGCAATACTTAATCGAACATATATCAGAGATAGATAATAAGCTGGAATCCAATCTTTTGAATTAGATGCATTTAATTTTTCAAGATCTTGTATTAAGCTCGTATAATCTGTTTTGTTATTGGAACTGTTAAAGCTAGTAACTGCATTTGTAAGACTAACATTATACACATTTTTTTGAGCAAAAAGCACACTATTTATAATGACCAATAAAATAGTTATATACAAACGCATGAACAAAATTTGAATGAAATTAATACTTTGTACTGATAATTGAGTCCCTAAAACATATTATTAGAAACCCCTTTATTGATAACATAGTTTCGATACGTAATTTCAATAGTGCCTTTTTTGTTTTTCAATGCCTTTTGTTTGGCAGCAGCATCTTCATCGCCAAATTCTAAAGTAATCCCATTGGGTAATTTATAATCCTTGGTATTAAAAGCAAATATAATTTTACTCGGAAGGCCTAAATTGGCGTATTCACCATACTCCATGGTAATTTCATAACTACCATTTTCCTTAGTCGTAGTAAAGGTTTTATAAACCAATGCATCGCTGGGATCAATCCATAAAGTTGAAATTACCCAATCTAATTTTTCATCGGTTGGAACTAACTTTATCACCCTCAAAGTTTTTCCTTTGTAGTCCTGTGTACCGGCAGGAAGTGCGATATATTGTTTAGTATTCAATAAGGAATTAATAGTAACCGACACACCACCCTTGGGTAATAAGGAAATGCCGCCTTCTTTTTTAACTTTCAATAAGTTTGGTTTTTTAAAATAAACTTTTACTTTACCTAAACTCGCTTTGATAAAAGAAACGTCTGTTTTCATAACCCCTTCTGCTACATAATCATTTACCAACGCTAATTTTTGACTTACTTTTTCAATCAAGGGATCTACTTGCGCATGCACCGTATTGCAAATAATAACCAACAAAAAAGCAACACTGTATTTTATAATTTTTTTCATGATAGTTAACTTAGAATGTCTTTACGCTTTGTAATCATAACCGAAGCGGTTACAAATAATATGATATGCAGCGTAAGTACAATAATGGAAGTTTTTATTTTAGCTACATTTAAAATGGTCCCATAAATTGCCTCATTATTTTCATTTACCTTGATATCAAAAAACTCTTTCCAGTTATTCATATGGGTGGTAAATAAATAGGGTTTGATAGCAGCAAACAATGGGATATTAAGCGTGCTTAAAATAGTAAAAAACACAATGGCACTCATCGTTCCAACGATAGGTCCAATAGAATTATTCGCAATGCTAGACATTAAAAATCCAAGTGATGTTACCGTAAGCAATGCAAAACTTGCAAATACAAATGCACCAACATAACGCCATAAAACATCTTTTTCTTGTATCAATACAACGTAATTAGACTTTAATAAGAATAGATCATCAGTTCCAAAAATCCACATGCTCACAAACAATGCTAAAAAAGCCAACCATATCAATAAGACAATGGTATAAATACTTGCAGCAATAAATTTACCCATCACCAATTGTGTTCTACTATATGGGGTTGTAAATAATAAACGCAGAGTTCCTAAATTTGCTTCGCCCGAAATCATATCTGCTGCAATGAGTGCAACTAATAATGGCACATGCACTAATAACAATTGCAAAAGGATATAACAAATCAAATAGCCATTTAATACTTTCCCATCTACCGTTAAAGTATCATTGATATCCTTCATTAAAAACGAGGCATAAGACTGACCATCCATTTTCAAGCCCAACTGAATGACCATGATTAAAGCTGCAATAGCTCCAAATGCAATATAAGTTCTAGGTCTTCTAAAAATTTTATATAATTCTATAGATATGATTGCTTTCATGCGATTGTGTTTGAAGTCACCTGTAAAAAATAATCTTCCAATGAATTTCTTGTCTCTACTCCTATCAAACCCACGCCAGCATTCACTAAGGATGCATTCAATAAAGGAATTTCATAATCTGGAAGTCTTAAATAAATACCATCTGTTCTTTGTAATAAATAATTACTGAAACTACCCGACAATATTATCTGTAAGGTTTGTGCATCATTAGTGGTTTTAATATGCACAATCATTTTATTGGGATCCAATAATTTTTGTATAGGCCCATCGGCCACTTTTTTACCCTTATGTATAATCATAATTTGAGTAGCCATCTGTTCAATTTCTGAAAGTAAATGCGAGGAGACCAATACCGTTTTACCTTCTTGTTGCGCTAATTGCTTTATTAGATTTCTTATATCTGAAATGCCCTGAGGATCCAATCCATTGGTAGGCTCATCCAATATAATTAAGGAAGGGTTGTGCAATAATGCAATAGCAATTCCCAATCGCTGCTTCATACCTAATGAAAAGGTTTGCACTTTATCTTTTGAGCGATCTGCCAAACCCACTTTAACTAAAGTGTCCTGAATACTATTTTCACCCACATGCTTATTACGCAATTTGGCAAATAATTGTAAATGCTCTTTGGCTGTTAAATAAGGATATAAATCGGGACGTTCAATAATGGCACCTACTTCCTCTAGAATTTCATCTCGATATTTATTAAGTGGTTTCCCAAATAACTCAATCGAACCACTTGTAGGATGTATTAAAGAAAGTAACATTCTAATAGTAGTGCTCTTCCCAGAGCCGTTCTGACCTAGGAATCCAAACACTTCTCCTTCTGTTACCGAAAAGTCTAATTGATCCACTGCTTTGAGTGTACCAAAATGCTTACTTAAGCCATTTACTTGAATTACAGACATACACTAATAACAAAAAACCCCGAACTAAGTTCGGGGTCTTGTATGAATTAAATAAACTTAATTATTTGTATTGAGGGATGATGCTGTTCGCTAAATCCACCATTTGTTTTAATCCATCTTCAGGCAAATTACCTTTCTTGAATTCAGCTAATACATTTGGCAATTTATTACTCATCTCTAATAAGAAGTGCTCCTCAAATGCTTTCACATTTTTAACAGCCACTTCTTTTAACAATCCTTGTGTACCTAAGTAGATAATAGCAACTTGCTTTTCTACTGTGAATGGAGTGTATTGCGCTTGCTTTAAGATTTCTACGTTTCTTGCACCCTTGTCAATTACGTTTTTAGTAGCTGGATCTAAATCACCACCAAATTTAGAGAAGGCTTCTAACTCACGGTATAAAGCTTGGTCTAATTTTAAGGTACCAGATACTTTCTTCATAGACTTAATCTGTGCGTTACCACCCACACGGCTTACAGAAATACCTACGTTGATCGCTGGACGAATACCTGCATTGAACAAGTTACCTTCCAAGAAGATCTGACCGTCTGTAATTGAAATTACGTTGGTTGGGATATACGCAGATACGTCACCTGCTTGTGTTTCAATAATTGGCAATGCTGTTAAAGAACCACCACCTTTCACCAAATGCTTGATTGAAGCTGGTAAGTCATTCATATTTTTAGCGATCTCATCGTTCGCAATTACTTTCGCAGCACGCTCTAATAAACGGCTATGTAAGTAGAATACGTCACCTGGATAAGCCTCACGACCTGGTGGACGACGTAATAATAATGACACCTCACGATAAGCTACCGCTTGCTTTGATAAGTCATCAAATACGATTAATGCTGGTTTACCACAATCACGGAAAAACTCTCCTACCGCAGCGCCCGCAAATGGAGCGTAGAATTGTTGAGGAGCTGGATCGGCCGCAGAAGCAGCTACGATAGTGGTATAAGCCATCGCACCATTGTCCTCCAATGTTTTCATCACACCGGCAATAGTAGAAGCTTTTTGACCAATCGCAACATATATACAATATACAGGTTGACCTGCATCGTAGAATTCTTTTTGATTAATAATAGTGTCCACACAAATGGCAGTCTTACCTGTTTGACGGTCACCAATTACCAACTCACGTTGTCCACGACCAATTGGAATCATCGCATCAATTGCTTTGATACCAGTTTGTAATGGCTCTTTTACTGGCTCACGGAAAATTACCCCTGGTGCTTTACGCTCCAATGGCATTTCATATAAGTCACCTTGAATTGGACCTTTACCATCGATTGGTTCGCCCAACATATTAATAACACGACCTACTAAACCGTTACCTACTTTAATAGATGCGATTTGTCCAGTTCTTTTTACTTTATCGCCTTCTTTAATAGCCTTGCTATCACCCATCATTACCACACCCACATTGTCTTCCTCCAAATTTAAGGCAATTGCTTTTACACCGTTTTCGAACTCAACAAGTTCACCACTGCTTACTCCATTTAAACCATATACACGAGCGATACCATCACCCACTTGCAATACAGTTCCTACTTCTTCTAAATCAGCACTTGCATTAAAGTTGCTTAATTGCTGTCTAAGAATTGCTGAAATTTCATCCGGCTTAATATTCACCATAATAGTCTATTTTAAAAAATGATTATTTTGTTTTATCTACAAATGTGTTGTTTGTAAATTGTTTTTTAATGTCTCTTAAATCTCTTGCGATACTAGCATCTAATAAATTATTATCAAATTCTAATACAAAACCACCAATCAAACTTTCATCTATTTTAGTAGTTAATTCAACAGTCGCAAATTGGTTCTCCGCTTTTACCTTTTCTTCAATTGCTTTTTTCAAATCTGCACTTACTTCCACTGCAGTAGTTAAAGTAACCTGATGAATTCCTTTTATTTCGTTGTATTGCTCAATAAAAGCATTTGCCATTTCGGGCAAATCACTTTCACGACCTTTCTTAACCAACAACACAGTAAAAGAATTAGTAAGTAAGCTTACTTTATCCTTAGTAACTGCATTGATGATGCTATTTTTTTGATCCGCTTTTATAATGGGGCTACGCAATAAATTTACAAACTCGCTACTTGCCTCACAAACCGCATGCAAGTATTTCATGTCTGCATATACTGCTTCCAATTGACCTTGCTCTGTAGCAAGTCCAAGTAAGCTTTTTGCGTATCTACCAGCTAAACGTGCGTTAGACATTTTTTTTAATTTAATTTTACTCCATCAGCCAATTGTTTAATATAGCTTTCTTGATCGGCTTTATTAGACAATTCTTTTCTTAATACTTTTTCAGCCACTTCAATTACCAATGTACCTACTTGATTTTTTACATCTGTTAAGGCAGCATTTTTTTGTTGTGTAATGGCAAGTTGCGCATCTGCTAATATTTTATCGTATTCAGACTTTGCTTTTTCTTTTGCTTCCGCCACCATTTTATCAGAAGCTTCTTTTGCTTCTTTAATTAAGGTTGCTCTTTCCTCACGTGCTTTAGCCAACAATGCTTCATTTTCTGATTGCATGGTAGCAATTTCAGCTTTCATTTTGTCTGCTTGTAACAAAGCTTCTTCAATCCCATTTTCACGCTCTGAAATAGCTTTCAACATGGGCTTCCAAGCAAATTTGCCTAAAACCACTAATAAAACTACAAACGCAATGGTATTCCAAAATACCAATCCGATATCTGGCAATACTAATGGGTTAACTTCTAATATGAACATAAGATTCGTTTATCTTAATTAATAATTTCAATTTAAAAATAGGCCCGTCGCCCTGTGCTAGGGCCTATTTAATTTCTTGGATATCCAAGATGATTATCCTCCGTTACCTAATAAGGCAACAACCACAGCAAACAAGGCAACGGCCTCAACGAATGCAGCAGCAACAATCATACTTGAACGGATATCGTTCGCAGCTTCTGGCTGACGAGAAATACCTTCAACAGCACCTTTACCAATCTGACCGATACCAATTCCAGCACCGATAGCAGCTAATCCAGCGCCAATTGCAGCAATACTTCCTACCATTTTTTTAAATTTTAATTGTTATTGAAAAAATCGTTTATAATAATTTTAGTGATGTGCCTCATGTGCATGATCATGATGATGTTCTTCATTTGCCATGCCAATATACATTGCAGTTAACATGGTAAAAATGTAGGCTTGCAAAAAGGCAACCAGACATTCAATTACACCAATGAAAACGGCGAATGGAACAGCAATAGCTGAAGCAAAAATCGTCTTGAAAATAAATATGATACAAATCAAACTTAATACTAGAATGTGGCCTGCAGTAATGTTCGCGAATAAACGAATCATTAAAGAGATAGGCTTTGTAAATACGCCAATTAATTCAATTGGTGCTAAAAATAACTTCATACTCCAGTGCATTCCTGGCATCCAGAAAATGTGTTCCCAATAATTTTTGTTAGCACTTAAGTTAACCACAATAAATACGCAAACGGCCAACATCATGGTGAAAGCAATGTTACCACTCACATTGGCGCCACCCGGGAAAAAAGGAATTAAACCTAAAAAGTTATTCGTTAAGATCAAGAAAAATACAGTCAATAAAAAAGGCATGAATTTAGCATACTTCTTTTTGCCTATATTGGGAATAGCTAAATCATCTCTAACAAATAATACAATTGGCTCCATAAAAGATTGCAAGCCTTTTGGAGCTGATGTAACGCCTGTTTTTTTATAAGCACTTGCTGCAGTTAAGAAAACCACTAATATGATAAATACAGAAACAAATAAACTTGCAACGTTCTTTGTAATAGAAATGTCTAATAATTGCTTATTTGCAACTTCGTCAATTGTCCCTTGTTCGTTTACAATTTTTAATTTGCCTTCAATTAATTTATAATCAAAATTTCCTTTGTAAACAATGGGCTCATGATGTTCATCAACAAGTTTAGCAGAAGAAAAAACTTCCACCCCTTTTGAAGTTTTCAAAATCACAGGTAGGTGAATAGATTTATCTCCCCACAAATGCCAGCTATGATCATCTTTAATGTGTTCTAAAATAGTTTCAGTTACATTAAACTCTTTTTCTTTTTTAGCCGAATCCATTGCTGTTTCATTGGCAAAAGATTTTGTCACACTGAGCACAGCTAATAGGCTGAAACCCGCTACCAGTAAAGTTTTTATTCTTAAAAAAGACATGATACACTCAAAATTTGCGGCAAAGATAGGAATAAAGCGCTGGAAAATGAGCAAATATTAATAGAAACTTAAGTCCTGAGTGAAAATTTAGTTCATCTCCAAATTATTGAAAATCAATGTTTTATGAAAAATGGATTTATTTTTTTTCAGCAAATTGCATTTCGGTCAAAGTTGTATAAAAACCACCTAATTGTAATAGCTCATTATGCGAACCCATTTCAACGATTGATCCCTTATCTAAAACTATGATTTTATCTGCTTTTCTAATGGTAGAAAGACGATGCGCTATCACAATGGAAGTCCTTCCTTTAATTAAGGCATCTATCGCTCGTTCAATTAATTGTTCACTTTCAGTATCGATAGATGAAGTGGCTTCATCTAAAATTAAAATGGAAGGATTGTATAATAATGCACGAATAAAACTCAATAATTGTCTTTGACCCAAACTAAGGGTTGCCCCACGTTCCATTACATGATAATCATATCCACCTGGTAGTTGCATAATAAATTCATGCATGCCAATCATTTTAGCTGCCTCCTGTACCTGTTCCTTTGTAATTGCTGGATTACGTAATGTTATGTTATCATACACCGAACCAGAAAATAAAAATACATCTTGCAAAACGACTCCTACAGAAGCACGTAATCTATCTAATGAATAGGATTCAATGGGATGATCGTCTAATAAAATGGATCCAGATTGATAAGGATACAATCTATTTAAAATGCTAATGATGGAAGTTTTTCCACTACCAGTTGATCCAACTAATGCAATGGTTTGACCTGCATCCACGGTGAAATCAATTCCTTTCAAAACCCAATTAGATTCATTATATGCAAACTGTACATTATTAAATTCAATTTTTCCATTGATATGCGCAGGAGCATAGGTTCCCTTATTTTCTGTAATATCTTGATTATCTAAAACCTTAAAAACACGTTCTGCAGCAACCATACCCATTTGCAGAACATTGAATTTGTCAGCAATCATTCGTAGTGGTCTAAATATTTGATTTAAGAATAAAATGAATGCAACCAACAATCCTGCATCTAAAGACTGACCAGCAACCCACCATACAATTAAACCAATGCTTAACGCTAAAACTACTTCCACGACAGGAAAGAAAACGGAATAGGCAAATATGGCTTTGATATTGGCCAATTTATGGCGCTCATTAATTTTAACAAACTTGTCCATCTCTTTTTCTTCAGCTGCAAAAGCTTGCACCACCTGCATTCCCGAAATATGTTCTTGCACAAATGCATTTAATGCAGCAACGGCATTACGTACTTGAATAAAACTTTTATTAACACTTTCTTTAAAAAAATAAGTGGCCACCAACATAATTGGAAAAGGAATCAAACAAATTAAAGTTAACTTCCAATTGATCACAAACATGGTTGTTAAAGTAACTACAATTGTAAGTAAGTCGGCCAATATTGGAATCAAGCCATCAGAGAATATATCATTAATACTCTCAATATCATTAATGGTTCTAGTCGTTAAAGTACCAATAGGTGTTTGATCAAACTGACGCATTTCCCAATGCATGATTTTATCATAAACCGTGTTACGCAAATCACGCACTACTTGTTGTCCAAGCCAAGACATGCCAAACGAAAAGAAAAAACGCAAAATGGTTTCAATGATTATAAATCCAACTTGAAATAAAGTAATTGCAATAATTAATTTTATCACCTCTGCATATGCTGCAGCTGGGATAAAAAAATTAACCCAAACAGGTAGTACCACTTGTTTGCCAATGGCTAAGTTAACAGTGGACTGAATCAGGAATGGTCGAACAGGGGTAGCGAATGCTAATATAATTGCCAATAAAACATTGCTCCAAAATATGAATCGATAGGGTTTAACAAAAGAAAAGACTCTTGCTAAAATAACAGATTTGAACATGGGTTTTGGCTGCGTAGACGACATAAGGGTGCAAAGTTACATTATCTGCTTGTTGTTTGTAAAAATCATCCTGCTTTTATGTATTTTCGTGATAAGTGGACTACTCAGATAACGATATTAAACCGGTAATTGTTACTAACTACAATTTAGACGAAGAACAAGAAAAAAAAGAAATTGTTCGAAAGTATCGTGCGCTTTCACGTGCATTAAGACCAAAGATTAAAAAAGGAGATAAAGAATTATTAAGAGCTGCTTTTGAAATGGCTGCCAATGCCCACAAAACCATGCGTCGAAAAAGTGGGGAACCTTATATATTCCATCCAATTGCTGTTGCAATGATTTGTGTAGAAGAAATTGGACTGGGGGTACGCAGTACCATATGTGCATTATTACATGATACCGTTGAGGATACAGATATTACATTAGATGACATTAAGAGTGAATTTGGAAATGAAATTGCCAAAATTGTAGATGGATTGACAAAAATTTCTTCTGTGATGGATACTAATAGTAGCCAGCAAGCAGAAAATTTTAAAAAAATCCTATTAACACTAACTGATGATCCAAGAGTAATATTAATCAAGCTAGCCGATCGTTTGCATAACATGCGTACGTTAGATTCCATGAAACAAGAAAAGCAATTAAAGATTGCTTCTGAAACCATTTGGGTATACGCTCCATTGGCTCATCGAATGGGATTGTACAATATTAAAACAGAGCTGGAAGATTTGTCGATGAAATATTTGGAGGCAGATACGTATAAAGAGATTGCCAAAAAATTAGCAGAGACCAAAAGAGAAAGGACCAAATATATTAATGAATTTATTCGTCCATTAAAAGATAAATTAACTTCCATTGGTTTTGATTTTGAAATATATGGAAGACCAAAAAGCATTCACTCTATTTGGAATAAAATAAAAAAGAAAGGAGTAAGTTTTGAGGAAGTGTATGATTTATTTGCCATTAGAGTAATATTAGACGCACCATTAGAAAAAGAAAAAGAGGAGTGTTGGAAAGTTTATTCATTAATTACGGATGAATACCTTCCTTCTCCCGAAAGATTAAGAGATTGGCTAAGTAACCCAAAAAGCAATGGATATGAAGCTTTGCATACCACCGTTATGGGGCCACAGGGAAAATGGGTGGAAGTGCAAATTAGAACTAAGAGGATGAATGAGATTGCAGAGAAAGGATTAGCAGCTCATTTCAAATATAAAGAAGGCACTCAAAATGAAGATAGATTTGACAAATGGTTCATGCAAATTAGAGAGGCCTTAGGAAATCAGGACGAAGGCGGTATTGATTTTTTACAAGACTTTAAGACTTCATTTTTAGCTGAAGAAATATATGTTTACACTCCAAAGGGAGATGTAAAAATGCTACCAACAAATAGCTCAGCATTGGACTTCGCTTTTTTTATTCATACAGCCATTGGCTCTAAATGTATAGGTGCAAAAGTGAATCACAAATTGGTTCCCATTAGTCATAAATTAAGAAGTGGGGATCAAATTGAAATCATTACAAGTAATAAACAAAAGCCTACAGAAGATTGGTTAAATAACGTAGTTACAGCAAAAGCAAAAAATAGTATCAAGGATGCATTAAGAGAAGAAAAGAAAACTATTGCAGAAGAGGGAAAATATACTTTACAAAGAAAATTAGAAGGCATTGGTGCGGTATACAATCCATTTAATATTGATCAAGTGATGAACTATTATAAATTAAATAGTCAACTTGATTTATTATATAAAATTGCCACCAAAAATATTGATTTAAAAGAGTTAAAATTATTTCAGGTAGTTGGGGATAAAATAGAAGCACCAAAACCAATAATTGCACAAACCGAAGTGGTTCATGATCACTCTAGTCCAAAACCTGTTTCTAAAAAAGATTCTGAATTAATTATTTTTGGAGAGTCAAGTGATCAAATTAAATACACTTTAGCAAAATGCTGCAACCCTATCCCCGGAGATGATGTTTTTGGATTTGTCAGCACCGGTAAAGGACTTATTATTCATAGAACCACTTGCCCAAATGCAACACAACTATTAGCCAATTATGGACACAGAGTTGTTAAAACTAAGTGGGCGAAAAATAAGGAAATTTCTTTCCTAACAGGTCTTAGCATTATTGGTTTGGACGATGTGGGTGTGGTTAATAAAATCACCAATATTATTAGTGGTGAACTTAAAATTAATATAGCCGCCTTAACAATTGAATCAAAAGAAGGGCTGTTTGAAGGTACTATCAAGGTTTACGTCCACGATAAAGACGAATTGGAAGCTTTAGTAGATAGAATAAAATCGCTAAATGGGATACAACAGGTGAACAGATTTGATACTGAACAGGCCTAGGCTACATTAAATACGCTATTTCAGGTAGCTTTTATTTGCACATTAGTATGTTGAGAATTTATATTAGGATTAATAGGATATCCTATTTTCTAGACTTATTTTTGTACCCTCAATACAACAAATCATGGTAGACGTTATTTTAGGCCTTCAATGGGGCGACGAAGGAAAAGGAAAAATAGTAGATTATTTTGCTCCTAAGTATGATATTATTGCAAGATTCCAAGGTGGACCCAATGCAGGACATACTTTATATGTAAATGGAAGTAAAATGGTTTTACACCAAATACCTTCTGGTATTTTTCATCAGGATAAAATAAACATTATCGGTAACGGTGTGGTATTGGACCCAGTTACTTTGAAAAAAGAATGTGATGCAGTTGCAAGCATGGGTGTGGATGTAAAAAAGAATTTATTTATTTCAGAAAGAACAAATATTATTATTCCAAGTCATAGAGCTTTAGACAAAGCATCCGAACTTTCAAAGGGAGAAGCTAAAATTGGTTCTACACTTAAAGGAATTGGTCCAGCTTATATGGACAAGACGGGTAGAAATGCATTAAGAGTGGGTGATTTGTTAGATAAAAAGTTCATCAGCAAATACATTGCTCTAAGAATGAAGCATCAGAAAATTTTAGATAGCTATAACTTTAATGAGGACATCAGTGAAATGGAATCTGAATTTTTTGAAGCTATTGAGTTCTTAAAAACTTTAAATATCATTAATTGCGAATACTTTATAAATGAGCAAATTGCAAAAGGTAAAAAAGTATTGGCCGAAGGTGCACAGGGATCCATGTTAGACATTGATTTTGGAACTTTCCCATTTGTGACATCAAGTAATACTATTTCAGCAGGTGTTTGTACAGGATTAGGTATTTCCCCTAAGCAAATAGGCGAAGTATTTGGAATTTCAAAGGCTTACTGTACAAGAGTTGGTAGCGGCCCCTTCCCTACTGAACTGCATGATGCAAAAGGCGAAGAATTGAGAAAAATTGGTAGTGAGTTTGGTGCAACTACAGGAAGACCACGTAGATGTGGATGGATTGACCTTGTTGCATTAAAATATACATGTATGATTAACGGTGTAACACAGATAATCATGACAAAAGCTGATATCCTAGATTCATTTGAAACACTTGATTTAGGTGTTGCTTATGAAATGGAAGGAAAGCAAATAGACTATGTTCCTTTTCAATTGGTTGGCACTCCAGTAACTCCTGTTTGGAAAACAATGCAAGGCTGGAATATAGATTCAACAAAAATGAAAAATGAAAGCGAATTACCAGCTACCATGAAATCATATATTGAATATATTAACGCTTACTTAGGTGTTCCCGTGAAGTTCGTTTCTAATGGACCTGGTAGAGACCAAATTATACATCTATAAACTATACATATTTAATATTTAAAAAGGACTTTTTTCTAGATTTATTTAATCAAAAAAAAGTCCTTTTTTATTTGGCAAATAAAAAAAATGGTTGAAATTTTACAGTGTAATTTCAATGAACTATGGCAGTAAAAACAATCAAAGAAAAAAAGTCCGCTACAAAGAAAACCGATTTAGATCCAGCGGAAAAAGTGAGCAAGTCAGCATCAAAGAAAAAGGTGGTTGACGAGGAAGAAGACGCGGATGCGTCTGATGTAGACGATGACTTAGAGGAAGAAGTTGATGATGACTGGGGTAAGGAAGAAGAAGACGATAGCTGGGATCCAGACTTTGAAGAGTTTGACATTCCAAAAAAATCAACTAAGAAAGCCGGCAAAGGAAAAAAATCAAGTGATGATGACGATGACCTTGGCCTAGATGATGACTTAAACTTAGACGATGATTTGTTTGATGACAAAGATGAATTTGATGATGATTTCTAGTTTAAAAAAACAACATCAAATTAAAATACTAATACTCCTTAATGTTGTATAAAGATTGTAAAGAGGCCTGTAAAATATCATTTTTACGGGCCTCAAATTTTTCTAGCTTATCCTTAGGTAGTTTTAAAGTATAAGATTTTCCAGTAGCTACCACTTGATCGAACTTTGGATTTAAAGCACTTAATTCCTTTTCAACAATATCTAAGTAAGCAGCAATCACCGCAATTCTGAATCTACCACTAATGGTCACTTCTTTTAAATCGGTTTGTAATAAAACTGAAGTTCCTTTTTTGTTTTTTGCATCTGTACTAGGGGTAAGTTCAAATGCTCGCGCATTCTCTTCCATTACATAATGAGTGGCTATAAATTTCTTAACATGATTTCTTGTTTCCAAGGGAAGCTCATATTGTAGTTGCCAAAAATCCTTAGTGCCTTTTTTCTGAATCGCTTGCTTTAACCTACCTGCGCCCCCATTGTATGCAGCCACTACTAGTAACCAATCCCCAAACTGTGCGTATAATTCTTTAAGCAAGGTAGCTGCTGCAATAGTACTTTTTCTATAATCAGTTCTTTCGTCAATCGGAGTTGTCTTTAGACCCAATTGAGCTGCTTCATCGGGCATTAATTGCCAAGGCCCCACTGCACCGGCCCAAGAAACTAAATTGGAACTTAAATGACTTTCAATCACGCTTAAGTATTTTAATTCCACAGGCACCCCATTGGCTGTTAAAATTTCATCATATAAATTAAAATAGGGTTTTGCCCAGGTTTTCATTTTAGTCAATTCTGCACCTTGTTTATCCATATAGCTTTGAATAAAACTAATGGCTTTGGGATTTAATTGAAAATTAAAAGGCTTTTCTTTATTTCCGGTAGAAGTAATTTTAAACAAGCTTGAAAATCCAACTCTTACATCTTGTAATGAATCTACTTTTGTTTTAGAAGTTTGCGCTTGAATTTGAAGCATGCATAACATCAACAAACCAATGCAAGTAATTTTTTTAATGAAAAGCTTAATATGCAAATTCATAAAATAATTATTCTTTCAATTTCATCATCTCATTAGAAAACTGAAGTAATCCTATTTCATTAAAAGAGGCACTCATTATTTGTAGTCCAAAAGGCATACCATTGGAGTGTTGAAACAAAGGAATAGAAATGGCTGGAATACCCACCAAATTCGCATACACGGTATATATATCTGCCAAAAACATTTCAGTAGCAGAGTGACAATTTTCACCTAGTTTAAAAGCAGGACTTGGCACAGTGGGTGAAACCAAAATATCATACTTTGAAAATAAATCATTGGTAAGGTCTACTAATTTTCGACGCACTTGTTGTGCTTTTGTAAAGTAGGCATCAAAATAACCCGCACTTAAAACAAATGTTCCCAATAAAATTCTTCTTTGTACTTCTGCTCCAAAACCTTCTGTTCTTGATTTTTTATATAAGTCGGTGAGGTCTTCTATTTTATCTTGAGTACGATGACCAAATTTAATACCATCAAAACGAGATAAATTACTGGATGCTTCTGCGGTAGTAAGTACATAATACGCAGGCACTAAATAACTAAGTAAACTAAAATCAATCCCTTCTACTTGATATCCTTTTTCAACCAAGGATGCTAAATAAGATTCGGTCTGTTTTTTAATTTCAGGATCCAAGCCAGGATGTGATAAAGTTTCTTTAAAGTAGGCTACTTTTTTAGGAGTTGTATTTTCAATAACAGCTGAATAAGTGGGCACTTCTTTAGCAGAAACGGTACTGTCAAAATGATCAGCACCAGCAATTACTTCTAAAACCAATGCAGCATCTTGTACGGTATGTGAAAAGATACCTATTTGGTCAAAGGAAGATGCATAAGCAATTAATCCATATCTAGAAATACGACCATAACTTGGCTTTAGTCCAATCACTCCACAAAAATCAGCAGGCTGACGAACGGATCCACCAGTGTCTGATCCTAAACTCACCATACATAAATTGGCTTGAATAGCCACTGCAGAACCACCTGATGAACCACCTGGCACACGTGTATTATCCAATGCATTTTTTACTGGGCCGAAAGCAGAATTTTCATTACTACTTCCCATTGCAAATTCATCACAGTTTTGTCTACCAATGATAATGGCCCCTTCGTCTATTAATTTTTGTACTGCAGTTGCAGAATACACTGCTGTGTAATTTTCAAGTATTTTAGACGCTGCACTTACCTTATGTCCATTATAACACAATACATCTTTAATACCCACTACTACTCCATGCAATTTACCCAAAGGCTCTCCGGAAGATTGTAGTGTATCTAATTCAATTGCGCGCTTTTTTGCTTCTGCTCCAAATACTTCTAAAAAAGAATTTAACTGTGCATTTTTTTCGATTTGTTCCAAATAAAAATCTACTGCCTGCGTACAGGAAAACGTACCGGCAGCTAGTGCATTTTGATAATCTTTTATGGTGTTGAATGGAAACAATGGAACTGTTATTTGTGAGTGATCAATTGAATAAAACTTAAACTTAAAGGTACGAGAAATATCATAAAAAAACGGACTCCGAAAATCGGAATCCGTTTACTATAAATTGATTCAATAAGCGTTTTGTAAAAAAACTTTCTTGTTGAGTACTAGAATCTTTTTTCCTTAATACGAGCGCTCTTACCACTACGATCACGTAAGTAGTATAATTTAGCACGACGTACTTTACCAGACTTATTCAACACGATACCATCGATGTTTGGAGATAAGAAAGGAAATAAACGCTCTACACCTACACCATCAGAGATTTTACGAACAGTAAAAGTAGCAGTAGCACCAGTTCCTTGTGTTTTGATGACATCACCACGGAAACTTTGGATACGCTCTTTACCACCCTCTACAATCTTGTAGTTTACGGTAATATTATCACCAGCTTTAAATGCTGGGTAGTCTTTTTTTGCTGTCAATTGCTCGTGTACGAACTTTACTGCTTCGCTCATAATTCTTGTTTTTTGCGGACGGCAAAGGTAGGGTTACCCTCGCTATTATCCAAATTATTTCAATCAAATATTAAATTCCCGCCTTTTTAGGCCTTTTTTCTACTATCGAGCAATATTAACGGCTCTTTTTTCACGGATTACAGTCACTTTAATCTGACCAGGATAGGTCATTTCAGTTTGTATTTTCTGTGCAATTTCAAAGCTCAATTGGTCTGAAGACTGATCGGTTACCTTTTCAGCTTCCACAATCACCCTCAATTCACGACCGGCTTGGATAGCATAGGCTTTTTCTACCCCTTGGTAGTTCATTGCTAAGTTCTCTAAGTCCTTGATTCTCTGAATATATTGTTGCATGATCTCTCTTCTTGCACCTGGTCTAGCACCGCTGATCGCGTCACAAGCCTGGATAATGGGAGAAATCACATATTGCATTTCCATTTCATCGTGGTGGGCACCAATTGCATTTACCACCGCTGGGTTTTCACCATATTTCTCAGCTAATTTAGCCCCTAATAATGCGTGGCTCAATTCTGTTTCTTCATCTGGCACTTTACCAATATCGTGTAATAAACCTGCACGCTTAGCCAATTTAGGATTCATTCCTAATTCAGCAGCCATGATACCACATAGGTTAGCAGTTTCACGAGAGTGCATTAATAAGTTTTGACCATAAGAACTACGGAAACGCATTTTACCTACGATTCTAATTAATTCTTTATGTAAACCATGAATACCTAATTCAATAACAGTACGCTCTCCTATTTCTACAATTTGTTCTTCTAATTGACGGCGTGTTTTTTCAACCACTTCCTCGATACGAGCAGGGTGAATACGACCATCCGCCACTAAACGTTGTAAAGATAAACGAGCAATTTCACGACGTAATGGATCAAATGATGATAATAAGATCGCCTCTGGTGTATCATCTACAATTAAATCCACTCCAGTAGCTGCTTCAATCGCACGGATATTACGTCCTTCACGACCAATAATTTGACCTTTCATTTCATCAGACTCCAAATTAAATACAGTCACTGTATTTTCGATAGCAACCTCGGCTGCAGTACGTTGAATAGACTGAATAATGATTTTTCTAGCTTCTTTATTTGCTTTTTGTTTAGCGTCCTCAATGATATCTTGTTGTAAAGAAAGTGCTTGTGTTTGAGCCTCATTCTTTAAACTTTCAATCAATTGTTGTTTGGCATCTTCGGCACTTAAATTGGCGATTTTTTCCAAACGACGAATATGTTCTTCTTGATGCTTCTCTAATTCAGTACGCTTCACATTCACCAAATCAATTTCACGATTTAATTTTTCTTTAATTACATCGTTGTCCTTGATTTGTTTATCTAAAGCAGCTACTTTTTGATTAATGTTCAGCTCGTTTTGCTTGATACGATTTTCAGCTTCTCCAATTTTTTTATTGCGCTCTAGAATTTCGCGGTCGTGATCAGCTTTTAATTGAACAAAACGTTCTTTGGCTTCTAATTGCTTTTCTTTCTTAACCGTTTCGGCTCTTAATTCAGCCTCTTTTAAAATGCTAGCTGCCTGAGCTTCCGCTTCTTCAACTTGTTTTTTGGTATTACGCGCAAAAACCAATTTGCCTACCAGGAGTCCGCCCACTAGTGAAGACGCTCCTACGATGATCAATAATATTGATGGTTCCATTGTCTAAATCTTGTTGTTTAAAAAAAATCATACTGCCCCTTTTTCGATTTGAAATTTCACTAATTCTTCAGTCATAAATTGCTGAACGACATAGTAAAGATACTATGCTGCAAGACAATCCATTACAAATTAATTTAATGCGTCAAAGGTTCAGCTACGAAGATAAAGAAATAATGGAATGAATGGATGAATTTGCCCCCTTCTCCTATTAATTAGTTGCCAGAAACCACTTTTTCGATACTAGCGGTAAGAGAATCGAGTTGATTTTGAAGATTTTCAAGCTCATATAGGTTTTGGCCTGAGGATTGCTGCTCGGTGGTGAACCATAAAAGGACCATGGAAATATAGTCTTGCATGTCCTTGCCGGCATATAAATTCTTAAACTCTACCATTTTAGCATTGATAATGGCTGCTGTTTTTCGCACAGCCTCCTCATCTTTTGGAGCAATTCTTACCCTGTAACTACGATCTGCAATCGTAATATTAACGGGGATCATTTCGTTTGGGTTGGGTTGCTCAGTGGACATACAATTATTTTATGCTTGTTGGAATATTAAGGATTAAGATTATTGATTCCATTGTCAATTTCCTTAATATATTGGTCAATTTTTTTAATCAGCTTTGCCTTATCTAATGGATCCATGCCACCACCCTGATTCATTAAGGAAGCGGTCAATTGCCCCTGCCCTTCTTTTATTTTTTCTTCTAAAGACTGTTGAACCTGTTGCTGATTGGCAATGGTTGATTTTAATTGTTGATTTTCTTTTTCCAAAGCAACATACATCTTTATTAAAGCACTCAGCTTTTCTTGTAAGTTGGATATGGATTTCTTTAAATCAACCATGGTTAGGCTTTATTGAATGGATTAATGAATATAGTTATTTTCTAATTTCAGCTTGTATATTTTTTTCAAATAGCTGAATCAAGGTCTTCATCATAGTATCAATTTCAACATCTGTTAAAGTCTTATCCGTAGCATTGAATACAAAATTAATAGCCACTGATTTTTTACCAGCTCCTAATTTTTCACTTTCAAAAATATCAAAAACACGGACAGAATTCAATGCAACTAATTTTGCTTGTTGAATACTTGATTGTATAGCTTCAAATGGTGTTTCCTTAGCAATCACCAATGCCAAATCTCTTTCTACGGAAGGATATTTTGAAACCTCTTTATACATCACTTTCTTACTTTGGTATGCCGCAAGTAATGCTGCTAAATCAAAATTGATATAATACACTGCTTGCTTAATTCCAAAGGCTTGAAGCTTTTTATTGCTCAATGATTCCAACTGTCCAATTGTTTTTTTATTCCAAACCAATTCCGTGTTTCCATGGGAACTTGTTTTTTCCTGGACTCCATTGATTCCTAATAAATCTAAAATTGCATTGGCAATTCCTTTGGCTACAAAATAGTCCTGGACAGTTCCTTTTGTTCTCCAACTATCCGCCTGTAGTTTTCCAGAAATATAAATAGCAAGTTGTTCTGACTCGTAATATTTACCAGCATTAGATTTGCCATATACTTTGCCTATTTCAAAAAACGAAATCGCATTATTTTGTCTATTTAAATTATAGGCAATAGCTTCTAAACCTGTCTCCAACATACTTGGACGCATTACATCCAATTCAGCACTCAAGTTATTTAACATTTTGACTGCTGTAGTTAATGTTTCCTCGCTAAAGTAAGCACTGTTGGTGATGGAGTTGGTCAATATTTCTGTAAACCCACGACCCACTAAATAATTAGCCATTTTTTCTTTGAATTTTTCCTTTTGTTCTAATGGGTCAATAGAAGGACTCATTGTGATAGAACTTGGAATCTCAATATTATCCAAACCATCAATTCTTAACACTTCTTCTACTAAGTCGGCCGGCAAACTAATGTCTGGCTTATGATATGGAACCGCCACTTGAATGCTATCTGCATTTTCATTCAATACCTCAAAGCCCAGGCTTGTTAATATTGTTTTTACTTTTTCATTTGGATATACTTTTCCGCTTAATTTTTTCAAGTAAGCATAAGTTAGCGTCACTACTGCTTTTGCTGCAGGGCTAGGATAAATATCAACCACTTCACTACATTTTCCTCCAGCTATTTCTTGAATCAAACCTGCTGCACGCTCTAATACATTCACCGTACCAGCAATATCCACTCCCTTCTCAAAACGAGTAGCAGCATCGGTTCTAAGGCCATGGTGCAATGAAGTTTTACGCACATGTATATTCTCAAACCAAGCACTTTCTAAAAATATGCTCGTAGTTGATGTAGACACTCCACTTTTTAATCCACCAAAAACACCTGCAATACATAAAGGCTTTTCGGTATCACTAATCATTAAATCATTCGCTGTTAATTTTCTTTCTGTGCCCTCTAGAGTCACAAACAAAGTGTCAGCAGGATATTTTTTAACCACTACTGTTGCATCTTTTATTTGATGTGCATTAAATGCATGCAAAGGCTGTCCAGTTTCATGTAAAATATAATTTGTAATGTCTACAATATTATTAATACTGCGAACCCCAATGGCAGCTAATCTATTTTTTAACCAGCTTGGAGAATCCTTTACTTGAACGCCTTCCATCACCAATCCACTATAACGCGCACAAGCTTTGGTATCTTCAATGACTACTTTGAAAGGCTTTACTGCATTGTCTTTTGCCAATGTATTTGTAAAAGGACTTTTTGCGCTAGTAGGCGATTCATGATAAGACAAATAAGCACATACATCTTTGGCAACACCATAATGACTCATTGCATCCATACGATTAGGTGTAAGTCCTATTTCATATACATAATCTTGATAGTACTCGTACAATTCAGCAACAGGTGTGCCCACTTTTATATTTGAATCCAAAACGATAATTCCTCCGTGATCATCACTAACACCAATTTCATCTTCGGCACAAATCATACCCTCACTTTCTTCCCCTCTAATTTTTGCCAACTTCATGTTAATACCTGCTTCGGCATTTTTAGGATAAATAGTGGTTCCAATGGTAGCCACCACTACTTTTTGACCTAATGCCACATTACTTGCACCACAAACAATATGTAAAGGACGTTCTCCCCCTGTATTGACTTTTGTTAATTTTAATTTATCCGCATTGGGATGTTGGCTTAATTCCACCACTTCACCCACCAACAATCCTGCTAAGCCTCCTTTAAAATTTTCTATTTTTTCCATGGATTCCACTTCTAAACCAATAGAGGTCAATATAGTAGATAAATCTTCGGGGCTAATTGTTTTTGGTAAATATTCACTCAGCCAGTTGTAACTAATGGTCATATAAGCACTTTAAAGTATAGCTTCAAAAATAAGCAATTTTTTGCGCGCGTATGGACTCAAAGGTGAATAACCCGAAAATTGAGGTGCAAAACAGGTGAATAACCCCAAAATCATGTGCATTGTAGTTCTACTAATTTGTGGATATCCAAACTTGAAAATAAATTTCATGTTCTGCTTTTTAGAGTGGATTTTCGCAGTAAGAAAACAGTGTTTATTATGTCGATTCCAAATATCAATACCAATGCTAAAAACCGCAAAAAGAGCTCAAGTGTGGACATTAGTTCCATGATGTATGGAAAAATTCCACCTCAAGCAAAAGAACTTGAAGAAGCGGTATTAGGGGGTATCTTATTAGAGAAAAGTGCTTTTGATACGGTTACTGAAATTTTAAAGCCAGAGTGTTTTTATACTGATGCGCACCAGATGATTTTTACTGCCATGCAGGGTTTGCAAATGGACAACCAGCCCATTGATATGCTAACTGTTGTGGAGGCTTTAAAAAAGCGTGAACAATTGGACCTTGTGGGAGGTGCTTATTATATTTCTAAGTTAACCAATGTGGTGGTTTCTACTGCCAACATTGAAGCGCATGCAAGAATTGTTTTACAGAAATTTATTCAAAGAGAGTTAATAAGGATCAGTGGCGAAGTCATAGCTAATGCATACGAAGACAGTACAGATGTGTTTGATTTGCTAGATGATAGTGAAACAAAAATGTTTAATATCACGAATAATTATTTGAAAAAGAATTTCGTTGATATTCAAAATGCTTTAGCGGATGCTGTGAATAGAATTGATGAATTAAGAACTAAGAAAGATGAAATATCGGGGGTACCAAGTGGATTCAATTCACTAGACAGAATTACTTATGGATGGCAACCAACGGATTTAATCATATTAGCGGCAAGACCTTCAGTAGGTAAAACTGCATTTGCATTGAACCTTGCACGTAATGCCGCATTGCATCCTACCAAACCGCAAGCGGTTGGATTTTTCAGTTTGGAGATGAGCGCTTCACAGTTGGTACAAAGAATTTTGAGCGCAGAGAGTGAAATTAAAATGGAAAAAATTTCCCGTGGTAAGTTAGAAGATTATGAATACCAACAATTACATAGCAAGGGTATTAAAAAATTAGAGACTGCTCCTATTTATATTGACGATACTGCCGCTTTAAATATTTTTGAATTTAGAGCAAAGGCAAGAAGATTAGTGAACAAACACAATGTAAAAATCATCATCATTGACTATTTACAATTAATGAGCGGATCAGGTGACAGAAACTCTAATCGCGAACAAGAAATTAGTAATATCTCGCGAAGTTTAAAGGCGCTTGCAAAAGAATTAAACATTCCAATTATTGCTTTATCACAGTTAAGTCGTGCGGTGGAAACAAGAAAAGAAAGTAAGATGCCTCAGTTGAGTGACTTACGTGAATCAGGAGCCATTGAACAAGATGCCGATATGGTTATGTTTATTTATCGTCCAGAATACTATGAAGTAATGAGTAATGAGAATGGAGAAAGTACACAGGGCGAAACGCATATTAGAATAGCTAAACACCGAAACGGCTCTTTGGACTTAGTTAAATTAAGAGCAAGATTAGATATTCAAAGATTCGAGGAATGGGATGGCGATAGTGGCACCCTACCAGGTTTACCTAATAATTACAAGCCAGTTTCAAGTTTCAATAATCCAGCAGCCGAAGGCGATGGAGGCAGATTCTTTATTCAAGGCAGTCGTATGAATGGCGGTGAATTTGATGAAGGATTAAATGATGAAAGTCCTTTTTAATTTTGCATAAAAATTAATTCGCAAGCTATGCCTGTTCCCTATTTTTATGAGCCACAACTTACCAATATTGTATCTACTTATACTTTAAGTGAAGAAACCAGTAAGCATTGTGTTCAGGTACTAAGAATGAAGGAAGGGGATCGCATTGATTTAACCAATGGCATTGGAGAAATTTTTGAATCCATCATTACCAATGCACATAAAAAATCTGCTACCGTACAAATACAAGATCAAAAAAGTATTGCTGCTCCTGCACAAAAAATTACCTTAGGAATTTCGTTGTTAAAGAATGCAGTTCGCCTTGAATGGTTGCTGGAAAAAGCAACAGAAATGGGCGTTCATTCCATTATACCTTTACTATGCGAACGTACTATACACGAAAGGTTTAAGCAGGAACGAATGCTAAATATTTTGCAATCCGCAATGATACAAAGTCAGCAAGCCTGGTTGCCAATTTTACACAGCCCTACTACATTTATTGAATGCATCAAAACCGAGCAAGGATCTCAAAAATTAATTGCACATTGTGAGCCCACAATAAAAACAAGTATTAAAGAAATAAATGCAAGTGATGATTGCATTTTACTGATTGGCCCTGAAGGCGATTTTAGTCCCCATGAAATTGAGGAAGCTACCAAAAAACAATATCAATCCATACACCTTGGAAATACCAGATTAAGAACCGAAACTGCAGGCATATTTGCATTGAGTGTATTAAAAAAATTCTAAATTGCAGCTATGACTTCTTTAGAAGTAGCAACACCCAAATTAGTTAAGGAATTTCTAAACTTGAATGCGAAAGTAAATCAAGATAACCCTTTTTATATTCGTCCTTTGGACAATGAGGTGGAACAGGTATTTAATCCTCAAAAAAATAAATTATTTAAAGACGGCAATGCCAAAAGATGGATTGTGCAAGATAAGGATGGCATTACCGTGGGTAGAATTGCTGCTTTTTACTATAGTAAATATGTAAATAAAGGAACAGAATTCCCAGTAGGCTGTGTGGGATACTTTGATGCTATCAATAATCAAACAATTGCAAATATATTATTTGACACTGCAAAAAAATGGTTGCTTGAAAATGGCATGGAAGCCATGGATGGACCTATTAATTTTGGAGATAGGGATAAATGGTGGGGATTAATGGTAGATGGTTATGACAATGAGCCGATGTATGGAATGTCTTTTAATCCAGAATACTACGAGACTTTATTCACCCACTATGGTTTTGAAAATTATTACAATCAATATTACTATCGACTAAATATTTTTGATGAGCTTCCACCTCGCTTTAAAGAACGCTATGAAAAATTTAAAGCAAAGCCAGATTATCATGCAAGACATTTAGATAAATCGCAATTAGAAAAATATGCTCATGATTTTGTGACCATTTATAATTCAGCATGGGCGCAACATGGGGAAGCAAAAGCCATCACTTATGAGCAAATCATGAAATTATTTAAGTCACTTAAACCAGTGATGGATCCTCGTGTTATCTGGTTTGCTTATTATAAGGAAGAGCCCATCGCGATGTTTATTAATATTCCAGATGTAAATCAATATTTTAAATTTTTTGAGGGCAAGTTGGGTTTAAAACAAAAGCTGCATTTGTTATGGATGAAGTGGAGAGGTCAAAATAATCGTTTAACTGGATTGGCTTTTGGTGTAGTCCCAAAATACCAATCCTTAGGTATTGATAGTTTTTTAATTTATTCCAGTTATTTATTGCTTTTAGATATTAAAAAATACGAACAATATGAAATGGGTTGGGCCGCAGACTGGAATCCAAAAATGATAAATATTTATAAAAGCCTAGGGGCTAAGCCTAGTAGACAAATGGTTACTTTTAGACATATTTTTGATACCAAAGCACATCCTTTTGAGCGCCACCCTGTTATGGAATACAACACGGGTTCCTAATTTAAATGTGCATAAAAGGCCCTTAAAATTTTAGGGGATAATATGTATATTGCACGTCTACTATGGATAATTTTGTTGTTTCTGCACGAAAATATAGACCCCAAAACTTTAATACCGTTGTGGGGCAGTCGCATATTACTACAACCCTTAAAAATGCCATTTTAAACAATCACTTAGCACATGCTTTTTTGTTTTGTGGACCAAGGGGTGTTGGTAAAACAACCTGTGCACGAATTTTAGCAAAGACCATCAATTGCACCAATATTACCAAGGAGGGCGAAGCTTGTAATGAATGTGATAGCTGTACCTCATTTGAAAAAGGAGCTAGCTTAAACATTCACGAATTAGATGCTGCCAGCAATAACTCGGTGGATGATATTAGAACCTTAGTAGATCAAGTGAGGTTCGCACCACAAGCTGGAAAATACAAAGTATATATTGTGGATGAGGTCCATATGTTAAGTGCAAGTGCTTTTAATGCATTCCTAAAAACTTTGGAAGAGCCTCCGGCGCACGCCATTTTTATTTTAGCCACTACAGAGAAACATAAAATTTTACCTACCATTTTAAGTAGATGTCAAATTTTTGATTTTAAAAGAATTACCAATAACGATACGGTTGAACACCTTGAAGAAATCATTGGCAAAGAACATATTAAAGCAGAACGAAACGCCTTACAATTGATTGCACAAAAAAGTGAAGGTTGTATGCGTGACGCCTTGAGTATTTTAGATAAAATTGTAAGTTTTTCCAATGGTGAACTTACTTATAAAAACACCCTTGAGCATTTAAATATATTAGATGAAGAATACTTTTTCAAATTGATTGAATATCTAACAAAACAAGCGCTTACTAAGGCTATGTTATTGTATGACGAAATCAATCAAAAAGGATTTGAAGGAGATATGGTATTATCAGGGCTTGCTTCATTCATCAGAAATTTATTAGTATGCAAGGATCCTGCAAGTGCTTCCTTATTAGAATCGATTGAAGGTTGGAGAGATCAATATATTAGTACCGCAAAAGAAATTAGCACTCCTTATTTAGTAAGTGCACTTAATATTTTAAACGAAGCTGAAATTCAATTTAAACAAGCTCGCAATAAAAGGCTACATGTTGAAATGGCCATTATAAAATTAAACTTTTTGGCACAAGCGATTGAATTGAGTTTGGATGACAACCAGATAGTAAAAAAAAAACTAGTTGATGCACACTACCCTATTCGCTTAAAGAAAATAATGCCTTTAAGTAATGTAGTAGTGAATGCTGAAGCAAAGCTTGTTATTGAAACACCTACACCAGCTAATGCTACTAAAGTCACAGTTACAGACTCACCAGCAGCAATTTCACCAACAGCTGAAACTCCAATAGCAAAAGTAAAGCCCACTTCAATTCCAACACCAACTGCTACGAGTGGAACTAATAAAAATTTATTGGCTGTATTGCAACAAAAATATGGCAAGGAATATGACATTGAAGAGGTAAAAGAATCTATCCCCTTAAATATGGATATTTTAAAAACTTGCTGGGATGAATATGCAGTAGTTTTAGAAGCCAATGCAAAGCATGCATCTGCAGGTACTTTTAAGGTAGCGCAACTTAATATTATTGATGAAACACATTTTACTGTTACAGTAGGCGCATTAACTGCTCAAAAATTCGTGGAGCAAGAACGAATGAATGTTTTAGAAAAAGTATGGTATCAATTTCAAAACAGAGCTATTCAATTTGACATTTTGGTGGAAGCTAGTGAACAAGAAGATGTACCATTGCATATGCGTCTTAATAGCAAGCAAAAATATGATCGCATTGCGGAGCAATATCCTTTGGTAAGAGAACTTAAGAATAAATGTAACTTAGAAGTGTATTTTTAACGCCTTCTACAATTTAACTTTGTTATACCCCTTTTGCTTTAAAAATTGAAATACTTTTTGGCGATGATCCCCTTGAATAATGATTTCACCATCTTTCACTGAACCGCCCGTTCCACAATGGTTTTTTAGCAATTTGCCTAGGGCGTTCATATCATCTTCGTTTCCAATAAAACCATAAACAATTGTTACTGTTTTACCTGCGCGGTGTTTTGTTTCAAGTATTACACGCAATGGTTGTTGTGCAGGCTCCAATGTTTCAACAACTTCCTCTTCACTAGGAGGTAAATAATTGGGATCGGTGCTATAAACTAATGGCGAACCTGCTGTTTTATTTTTTTTACTCATAAAAAAGTGCTTGCGAAAATGTTTGCAATTAACTTACTCTAACACTAACAATAGTTAGATGCTGTTTGCTCTCCTGCATTAATAAAGTTAAATTGAATTTTGCATTCTGAGATAATAATTTGCCCGTCAAATAAATGGTAGAACCTACTTTTCTTTCTGCATTTTTTTCAAAACCAATAATATTATTACGACTGTAAAAAGACCTCAACATTTCATTCGCACCTGCAGGACTAATTTGTTTTTGGCCAGAAAAATCGGGCAAATTTACCTCCACCTGCGCATCCCAAAAAGATAGTAATTTATTAAAATTGGCAGTCTGTAAATGTTGCACCAATTGATCAGCATCATTTTGTGCTTTAGCCCCTATACTTGCAAAAGCGAAGAAAAGTAAGAGTATTATTTGTTTAATCCAGTTCATTTTTTAAGATTAGATGTAAGGATATCTGCGTAAATTTGCCTGAAACTCATTTTTTACTCAATATTGAGTTTCGCTCAACAAAATTAGAACTAAGTAGACCAAAAAATAAAGATTATGTCAAAAAAAGTAATTTTAGTAATTATGGATGGCTGGGGACTAGGTAAAGTGCCTTTGTCAGATGCAATTCAACAAGCAAATGTTCCTTTTGTAAACAGTTTGTATCATAAATATCCTCATTCCACTTTAATAACTTGTGGCGAGGATGTAGGATTGCCTGAGGGACAAATGGGAAATAGCGAAGTAGGTCATTTGAATTTAGGTGCGGGCAGAATCGTTTACCAAGAATTACAAAGAATTAATGTTGCTATTCGTGATGGAGAATTGGCTTCTAATCCAACTTTACTTGCCTCTATTCAATACGCAAAAGAAAATAATAAACCATTACATTTATTAGGATTGGTGAGTGATGGTGGCGTGCATGCACACACTTCACACTTAAAAGCCATCTGTGATATATGTAAAGCAAATGGTCTAGATAAAGTATTCATTCATGCATTTACAGACGGAAGAGATACGGATCCAAAAAGTGGGTTGGCCTATGTTGAAAATGTGGAAGCACATTTAAAAACATCTGTAGGAAAAATTGCAACGGTGAGCGGAAGATATTATGCAATGGATCGAGATAAGCGTTGGGAAAGAGTACAATTAGCATATGATGCATTGGTAAATGCAAATGGGCCTACAGCTAATTCAGCACTTGAAGCCATTCAAGAAAACTATGCTAAGGATATTACAGATGAATTTATCAAACCCACCATTCTTATAGAAAATGGAGCTCCCATTGCTAAAATAGAAGCGGGTGATGCTGTATTGTGTTTCAATTTTAGAACTGATCGTTGTAGAGAAATTACAGAAGTATTGTCACAAAAAGATTTTCCTGAATTTGGAATGAAAAAATTGGATTTACATTACACAACTATCACCAAATATGATGAAACTTTCCAAAATGTGAATGTTATTTTCGAGAATGATAATTTAGTAAACACATTAGGTGATGTATTAGCTCAAAACAATAAAAAACAAATTAGAATTGCAGAAACTGAAAAGTATCCACATGTTACTTTCTTTTTTAGTGGCGGCCGTGAAGTTCCTTTTGAGGGAGAATCACGTATAATGGCTCCATCCCCTAAAGTTGCCACTTATGATTTGCAACCAGAAATGAGTGCTGCAGAATTAACAGAAAAATTATTACCTGAAATTAATGCAGGCAACCCTGATTTTATCTGTTTGAATTTCGCGAATGCAGATATGGTGGGACATACCGGTATTTTTAGTGCTGTTGTAAAAGCGGTTGAAACAGTAGATGCTTGTGTTAATCAAATTGTTACTGCAGGCTTGAAAAATGGATATACCATTTTCCTAACTGCTGACCATGGTAATGCGGATTATATGATTAACGAGGATGGAAGCCCTAACACAGCGCACACAACCAATTTGGTTCCTTTCTTTATTATTGATAATGAATGGAATGGAACAATTAAGCCAGGTAAATTAGGAGATATCGCGCCTACTATTTTATCGATGATGAATGTGCCAATACCAAAAGAAATGACTGGCAATGTGTTGATCTAAATTAATTAACTTACATTTAAACTTTAAACATTTATTTTGTCTAATCGTTTAAAATATTATATATGATAAAGAAGATTTTAATCGCCTTGCTTGTTGTTTTAGTAGCAATTCAATTTGTAAGACCAGCTCGTAATGTATCAGCGGATACGACCAAAGATATTAGCACATTGTATCCAATGCCTGACTCGGTAAAAGTAGTTGTAAATAAAGCTTGTGCTGACTGTCATAGCAACAAAACAGTGTATCCTTGGTATGCGTCTGTGGCACCTTTATCATTTTGGTTAGATCATCATGTGAACGAAGGGAAAGGCGAAATTAATTTCAATGAATTTGCATCTTATAGAATTGGAAAACAAAATCACAAATTAAAAGAAGTAATTGAGCAAATTCAAGAAAACAAAATGCCATTGTCTTCCTATACTTTAATACACAAAGAAGCAAAATTAACAGATGCTGAAAAAGAAATTTTAATTGATTGGTGTCAAAATATTATGGATACCATTAAAGCAAAATATCCTGCTGATAGTTTAAAAAGTAAACGTCCCCCAGCTCCAGCCGCTAAATAGTGGTGATTGAATTATGAAAATTAACAAAGCAACTTATTTAATTTCAAGCCCTGGCTTTGAACAGTGCCCAAAATTAGAGCAGCCAGAATACGCATTTATTGGCAGAAGTAATGTAGGTAAGTCCTCCATTATCAATGCCATTTGCAATCAAAAGAATTTAGCAAAAACTTCAGGAACACCCGGCAAGACTCAACTTATTAATCATTTTGAAATCTTGAGCTCTAATGCCAAGGGGCCTTGGGACAAATGGTATATTGTGGATTTACCAGGATACGGTTTTGCAAAAGTTTCACAAAGTAGTCGTAGAAGATGGGAGCAAATGATTGAAAATTATTTAAGAAAGCGTCCCAATTTAAATAGAGTCTTTGTATTGATTGACAGTAGACATGCTCCACAAAAAATTGACTTAGAGTTTATTGAACAAATGGTGAAATGGGAAATTCCATACACCCTCATCTTTACAAAATCAGACAAGGAAAAACCTGCAGTGGTTGCAAGAAATGTAGCAGCCATGTTTGATACCTTAAAACAACATCTCCCCTATTTACCACAAGGTTTCGTGACCAGTGCCGAAAAAAAGTCCGGCGTTGAGGAAGTAGTTGCCTGTATTGACCAATACAATCAATTATACGCCGACGAACAAAAATCATAATTATGAAAATATTATTTCAATATTTACGTCCATTTAGAAAACTAGTGATCATTGGTTTTATTCTTGCCGCTATTAACCAAACCTTTTCCATGTTTGACCCCATGTTATTTGGAAGGTTAATTGATGAATTTGCCAAGAATCCATTTAAAGATGCCATGGGCAATATTAGGACCCAGCCTGAATTTTTGAAAGGCATTGGAAAGATATTAGGATTGTTAGTGGGTACTGCCATGGTGAGTAGAATTGCAAAAGCATTTCAAGACTATACTGTTAATGTAATTATCCAAAAATTTGGCGCTTCCTTATTTACTGACGGATTAAAGCACTCTATGCAATTGCCTTATCAAGCTTTTGAGGATCAAAGAAGCGGTGAGACATTGTCCATTTTAACCAAGGCTAGAGCGGATTGTGAAAAGTTTATTAGCTATGTAATCAATGTGGTGTTTGGTATTATAGTAAGCATTGTTTTTATCTCGATTTATGCAACTAAGTTGCATTGGTCCATCATGCCAATTTATATTTTAGGAGCAGGCACCATTGCTTATGTAACTAATTTATTAAGCAAGAAAATAAAATCCATTCAGAAAAATATTGTAAAAGAAACCACAACCCTTGCAGGTACTACTACTGAGAGTTTGCGCAATATTGAATTGGTGAAAAGTTTAGGTTTAACAAATCAGGAAGTAGATCGATTAAATAATAACACCTACAAAATATTAGCGCTTGAATTAAAGAAGGTAAAAAATATTCGTTCTTTAAGTTTCATTCAAGGAACAATGGTAAACTTTTTAAGACAAGTCATCACGTTTACTTTAATGTGGCTAATTTTTAAAGAAATTTTATCTGTAGGTCAATTGATATCATTACAGTTCTATAGCTTTTTCATATTTGGTCCATTACAAGAAATTGGAAGTATTATTATGAGCTATCGTGAAACAGAAGCTTCCTTAAATAATTTCGATGCTTTAATGAAAAAAGAAATAGAGATTAATCCTGCCGAAGCAGTACCTATTGGAAATATTGAGCAATTAGCTTTTGCAAATGTTGGATTCCAACATCAAACGGCCAACTTTAAAGCAATGGATGATATTAGCTTTGAAGTAAAGAAGGGCGAAACAATTGCCTTTGTTGGGCCATCAGGTGCGGGTAAAAGTACATTGGTAAAACTAATTGTTGGCTTGTATCAAACACAAGAAGGACAAATTTTAATCAACGGAGTGAACAGTAAGCAAATTGATATGAATGAACTCAGAAATCAAATTAGCTTTGTTACACAGGATACACAATTGTTTGCAGGCACCATTAAAGAAAATTTGGCATTCGTCGCACCCCATGCAACAGAAGAAGAAATGCTAGTTGCCTTACAAAAGTCAAGCTGTACTAATATTTTAGACAAAGGAGGCAATGGATTGGCAACGGTTATTGGAGAAGGTGGATTAAAATTAAGTGGTGGCGAAAAGCAAAGACTTTCCATTGCACGTGCTTTATTAAGACATCCACATTTATTAATATTTGACGAAGCCACTTCAAGCTTGGATAGTTTAACTGAGGAATCTATTACAGATACCATTCGTGAATTATCTGCAGAACGCGAGCAAATCACTATCATGATTGCGCATAGATTAAGTACCATTATTCATGCTACTAGAATTTATGTATTAGAAAAGGGGAAAGTGATTGAACAAGGAACACACGATTCTTTACTTTCTGAAAAGGGTTTGTACTACGCTATGTGGAGACAACAAATTGGAGAAAGAAAATCTAATAATTAGTTTAACTATTCGCGTTCGAACTTCTTTTTTAAGTATTCCATTACTGAAGGATCCTCTAGTCCTTCCATATCACTTAATTCAATTTCAATGGCTTTAGTGCTTAATCGAATTTCAATTAGCGATAAAAATATGGACCAGGAAAATGAGATCAAACTCACTGCAAAAATAAATTGGGCAACTCTTTGATATTGAATATAAATAAAAAACATAGAGACAATCGAAAACAGTAATGATGTTACTCCATAGGTTTGCATGTTTCTTATCAATTTGAGACGATACTTTAAATTCTTGATTTGAGTGAATATCAAGTGCCTTTGTTCCTGAGTATGGTATTTATCATGCAATACCCTCACCCTGCTTGACAAGGCCAAAAAACGGTTGGTGTACGCCAGCATAATTAAACTTATAGCTGGAAAAAGAAGTGCAGGTATATTAACAGTTAATTCCATACCACAAAAATATAAAGTATTTTTGTGCTTTAGGTGTGTTAATGGAAAAAGAGTTATTTAAGGAAATACAAGCTAGCCTGCCTCAGGAACCAGGGATTTATCAATATTTTGATGAAAATGGGCGTTTATTGTACGTAGGAAAGGCTAAAAACATTAGAAAAAGAGTTAGCTCCTACTTTTTATCCAATAATGGACATACCCTTAAAACCATTGAGTTGGTGCAAAAAATTAAGGATATCCAGTTTACCATAGTAGATTCAGAGCATGATGCATTTATTCTGGAAAATGAATTGATAAAAAATTATCAGCCTAAATACAATATCAATTTAAAGGATGATAAAACCTACCCTTATATTATAATAAAAAAAGAAAACTTCCCAAGGGTATTTTTAACCAGAAGAAAAATAAATGATGGGAGTACCTATATAGGACCATTTACCAATGTTTTAGCTGCAAGAGAATTAATTGATCATATAAAACATACGATCCCTTTAAGAACCTGCACCCTTCCTTTAACTCCAAAAAATATTGAGCAAGGAAAATTTAAGGTTTGTTTAGAATATCATTTAGGCAATTGCCTGGGTCCTTGTCAAGGCTTTCAAACCCTTGCCGAGTATAATGAATCCATTGAACAGGTTCAACATCTATTAAAAGGAAATGTGAAGCCGGTAATTACAAACTTAAAAACTAAAATGCTTGAACAATCCAATAACATGGCATTTGAAAGAGCTGCAATTACCAAAAAGAAAATAGAAGAACTTGAAAATTATCAAACAAAATCGGCAATTTATATCAAGCAACTTCATGCGATGGATGTTTTTACAATCTCCCATGATGATGACCAGGCTTATGTTAGCTATTTAATGATTGAAAATGGAAGAATCATTCAAACTCATATTTTACCACTTACTGTCCCCATTGAAGAAAATATTGAAACTATTTTAAGTTTTGCAATTCACTATTTTAGAACCAATTTAAATAGTAGAGCAAAAGAAATAATTATTCCTTTTGAATTAACTGAAAAAGTATTTGATGTCAAGTATACTATTCCACAAGCAGGAGATAAAGAACAATTACTAGCTCTCTCACAAAAGAATGCAGATTATGCTTTAAGAGATTGGAAACATAAGCAGGCTTTAGTAAGTGTACAAGATCCTAAGTATAATGAGATTCTTGAGGAAATGAAGCAGGTTTTACATTTACAAAATACTCCAAATCATATTGAATGTTTTGACAATTCAAATTTTCAAGGTGCCTATCCCGTATCTGCGATGGTTTGTTTTAAAAACGGAGTGCCCAGTAAGTCGGATTATAGAAAGTTTAATATCAAAACTGTAATAGGAATAAATGACTTTGCAAGCATGAAAGAGTCCGTTGGTAGGCGCTATAAATCGGTTATAGAAAAGAAATTGCCTCTACCACAGTTAATTATTATCGATGGTGGAAAAGGGCAATTAAACGCTGCATTGGAGGCATTAACTGAACTTGGCATACAAGATAAAGTCACAACTGTAGGACTCGCTAAAAATATAGAGGAGTTATTTTTTCCTGGTGACAAAAAATCGATCATTTTAGATTGGCACAGCGAAGCACATAAACTCATTCGAAATATCAGAGACGAAGTACACCGTTTTGGTATTCAATTTCATAGAAGCAAAAGATCAAAGGGCGCTTTGGAAACAGGACTTGATAATATTGAAGGTATTGGACCCAAAACAAAAGAATTATTATTATTACACTTTAAATCAGTTCAAAAAATTAAGGAAGCAAAACAACCTTTATTGGCAAAATTAATAGGCGAAAAAAAAGCCGCTATTTTATTAGCGGCCTTTGCAAAGTAAAGTAAATTATTTTTTGGTATTTTAAACTAATACACCCAACGATCTTGTTCAAAATTATCAATTCGCTGTATTGTTTTTTCAGCTAACTCTAATCTTTTTCTAGGATCCTTTTTATAAATTTCATTCATTGATTGATCCTTGAAATTCTCGTATGATGTTTTCACAATATGTCCATCAAAATATTTATTTTCCAAAATCTTGGCCCAATCAACGATATCCGTACTATTCTTTGGATTATAAACAGGAAGTGATTTTAAATTTGCTCTAATTTTTGAATAGGAAACCCAAAATAATGGGACCAACTCTTTTGCTGATTTACTTCCATCTGCATTTACTGAAGAATCACCAGGTATTTTAGCCAATGGCGCAATACCAATAATTCTATAATACAATCTGCTGCTTTTACTATCGTATATATATTGAGACTTAATTCTAAATGCATAGATCGAATCTGTTGCAAGCGCTTTTGATCCATCTGGCTGAAGTGTATCGTAAGTAGTTCCATCTAATCTTGTTACGGTAACTGGACGCATCGGGCCATTGAATATTGTTTCAATATCCTCTAAAGACTTATGGGTAGTAAATATATCATCAGAGTATGCTTTTATATTCGCTGAATCATTCACTAATGCATTTATTAAAATAGCTATAAAGCGATCATTTGTGGTTGCCGCATTTTGCTCATATAATAGCAATCTATTTTTCTTTTCTCTTCCATCGATATCCTCCCAAATAGTTTCATAAAACTGAACGTCCTCTTTTCTAATAATTGGCGTTTGATGATTAGTAGCATTTATTTTTTTCTCTAAGGAAGTATCACTAGTAGTTTCTTGCAATACCGAATCAGTGAAAAATCCATTTACTTCTTCAAAAATTGTTACAGGTTTTGTTTTAATATTACCAAATTGATAGGAAGTTTTTTTTGCTGGAGTTTGCGCTAATAATTGAATGCACGCGCATAAACTCATAGAGATGATACCTACAAACTTGATGATATTAAAATGTTTACTTGTTTTCATATACTTTATGTATTTATTTCGACTTTTAGCTTATTTAAGGAAAAAGGAAATAGTATTATTAATTCTACGATCTTTTTTGGCAGCATCTTCAGCAATAATATCTGTTATTAATACCTGACTACCCTGCGTACACTTAGCCATTAAACTAGTTGCACCTGCAAAACTATTGCCATTGATATTTGCTGTTTCAATTCCTGCAAATCCTTTTCCAGAAAATTGCATTTTGAAAGACTTGATTTTATATTTAATGCCGCTAAAAATAAAGTCATCTGGAACTTTTGTAGCAAGACCTTGTTGTAATTTAAATTCACTTGCACTAACCACACCACCATAATAAGTTGGCTTTGTTAAAGTACCAACAACATATGCAGCTTGTGGTTCTGGTAATCCCTTGACTCTAATTCTTTCATTTTTAGAATTTTTACCATCTGTAATGTTTAATTCTAACACCCCCTCTGCATTAGGAAATACAGAATATCTTCCCGGTCCTTTTTGTTCAATTTTAGCAGCACCTGAAACCACGCTTACTTTAATGGCACCTGCACCACCAGCAGCTCCTGAAATTGAAATTGGATTTCCATCAGGAATACCATTGTAAAAAACCTTAGTTGAATCCACTGAAAAAGCTAATCCAGTTGGAATTCCCACTTTATATTTAACCTCAGTTGACTTTGATTTTTGTTCACCGGATGCAGGGTCTTTATAAGTAACTGTTACATGTTTAGTAAAATCGCCTGCACTTGATGCAATTGTTTTATAAACCCCTTGTCCATCTGAATTTAATGGGACACTAGCTCCGTCAATTGTAATAGTAGGCTTTGTATCTTGATTGTAGGCACCTAAACCAGCAGTAATCACCAACTCATCTCCAGCCATAACCATGGTTGAACTTGCGTTGGCAATGGCAGCAAGAGTTGTAGACATTCTTACAGAAGTAACTTGAGAATAGCAATAATCAATTAATTGAGCTTCACTGTTTCTCACATCATTTTGAAACTTAGACAAGATGGCTAAACCTGCAATAGTAGGAGTCATATGAAAATAAATATATGACCACTTTTCTTGAGGCGTACTCATTGCATCAACTATCGACTGATTATCTTTATTATATAATTTAGGAATTTCTAAGTTAATCGGCAACTTATTTACTTGTGCAGCAATTGCAGTATCAATACTAGCCAAATCGCTTTTATATTTAGCTAATAATGCATATAACTCTTCGCCTTTTGCTTGTTTATCTTTACTATGATCCTCATTGGGCGCAAGTAATCTTGTAGTAGCTTCTAAATCTTCATCATTAAAAGTGCCATCTGGCTTTAAATTAGAACCCTGCTTTAATGAAGTTTTTAATTCCTCAATTTGAGTTGCCAACTTTTCAGATAATTCTTTTATTTGTACGGCCTTGGGTTTCCAATAAGCTACTTTTTCTGGGAATTGCTTTTTTATACCTTCATCATCAAAATCAGCTACCAATTTTATACTTCTTTCCGATAACTCTTTATTTGATCTTACGTAACTATCCTCAATTGTTTTAAATGCATTAAGAATTTCACTCGAAACATTTAGGGCAAGTATTGCAGTTAATACCAAATACATGATATTAATCATTTTCTGCCTAGGTTCTTTAGGTAATGCCATCTAAAAATATTTTTATTTGAATTTGCTTTAAATTATTTTCCTTTTATCGCAGAAATCATATTAGTATACACAGCATTCAATTCTGTTAAATTGTTGGCAAGTGCATTTAGTTGATCTTTTGTACGAGCTGCATCACCTACTGAACTTGTCATAGATTCTGACAAAGTTTTTACGCTGCCATAAAAATGATTTAATTCATCTAATGTTTTACCCATTGATTCAAACTTTGCATTTAAGTTTTTCAAGCCATCTGTCTGAGCACTTATTGCACCGATATTAGCATTTGTGTTTTCAATTGATGCCTTAACATCATTTAATGCTTTTATTAATTCTGTGCTATCTAATGTAGCGGTACCTACTCCATCATGAGAATGATCTTGAGGATCTGAAGGAAGATAAGCATACACTAAAAATATAGCAGCCTCAGTAAACATACCTACAATCAAAAACGTATTTGCAAACGGCCAGTGTAAAATTTTAAATAAGGCTCCTACAATAACTACTGCAGCACCTACGGAAACTGCCTTGTCTACCCAATATTTAAAATCTTTTTTTACTTCAGGTTTGTTAACTTGACTCATAAATTATTTTTATGTTTTAATGAAAGGTTTTTATTTTTCTGATGAATGCTTGGTTAATTAATATTTTGGACTTGTATATAAAACACATCTAAATCCAATATATGATTTTGCATTAAACTGATATTCAAAATTTCTAGTACTTACTTGGCAGTTATAAACGTTATCTTTCCAAGATCCTCCTCTAATTGATTTTCTTGCTCTAGGATCTCTTTTTTCTTTTAATTCATCTTTATCATCTACATCATATTGATAATTTGGATTAAAATCAGAAGGTCCACCTGCTTCATCGTAGACAGTACTTGTCCATTCAGCTACATTGCCTGCCATATCATATAAACCAAAACCATTTTCGGTATATGATTTTACTTTAACTGGAGTAATGCCATCTACTTTTGTATCGCCTCCATAATAATCTCCTCTACCAGGTTTAAAGTTAGCCATCAAACGACCTTCTCTAGTTCGTGCATAAGGTGCTCCCCATGGGTACATTGCATTGATTTTTGAATTTCCTCTTGCAGCATATTCCCATTCCGCCTCAGATGGTAAACGATATACACCATCAATCATGATATCTTTTTTACCTGGGCGTCCTTGATAGTAATCACTGTGTTCAGTTCTCCAATGACAAAATGCAGTAGCTTGTTTCCAAGATACACCTACCACTGGATATTCATTGTATGATTTATGTGAAAAATACATGATCATTAATGGATCATTTTCAGAATAAGAAAAATCTCTGCCCCATACTAAAGTATCAGGATAAATTGCAACTTCTTTTTTGACTTTGAAAAGACGCTTTTCATTTTTTAATCCTTTGTTTGAATTAGATAACTCTGCAGCTTTTTTCAAGTCGACAAAAGTGTAACTATATATCATTTTATTAGGATCCAATTGCAATAAATTGCCTTTTAATCTATTGGGTTGTTGTAATACCACTTCAGTTAATCTAGAAGACAATAAACCTTCGATATCCTTTTGTGATTTTGCACCTGAAATAAATTTATTCATTGAAGCAACTTTAACCCAATCCACTTTCAAAGTATCTTCATCTGGTATGTTGGTTGTTTTTAAATAGAAATTCAAATACTTTAGCGAATCTGCAACATAATTTACAAAACGGCGATACTGTTCATTGGTGATTTCAGATTTATCCATCCAAAAACTTGAAACTGAAACTAATTTTTTATGATTCATTAATGAATTATCAATTTGCTCATCACTTGCTCCCATGTAATATGATCCGCCTGGTATATAAGCCATTTGCGCATCAGACCTAAGTTTTGTATTTTTAAATACACTCTTGGACTCAAAAGCAAAAAATAATAATGAACTTAATAAAACCGTTAACAACATCAACGGAAATTTAAATTTTGCAATTTTCAAATTCTTAACCATAATTGTTATTTAAAATAATGCTTGGACATACCAAGATTATAATATTTAATTTTTTTTTAATATCTTTTACACACAATCTCTTGATAGTATGGATAAAGTTACTAAATCCATCCTTTACAAGGATTGCAAATTAGTAATTTAGTTGATTGATAGATGTTAAAAAATCCTTCATATTTGAAAATGGCGGCAAACAGGTATTATTCATACATATATAGTACTGATTATCAATACTTTGTTTAAGATTTGACAAGCTTACTAAAGTATCAGATTTATTCGTAAAAAGCGTCATTCGATGGGGTAAAAATGGTTTCAATACTTCCAATTGCAATTCATTGGCCTTAGAGCCTATGCTAACTAATTCTATAAAGCCTAAATGAAGAATGGTAAAACTTTGAGCCCAAACACTAAATGAAGCAGGATATTGAAGTATCATTTTGCGCATGGTGAACAGCATTTTCATTGCTTGATGATTCCATGCAGGAATTGAAAACATGTTTGACAAATACAAAAGGTTATAAGACATCATAGCATTTCCACTTGGCTGTGCTCCATCGTAATTTTCTTTCTTACGTATAACCAAATCTTTTTGATATGCGGGTGTGTAATAATAAAAAGTTTTTTCTTCGTCAACAAAATGCATTTGTACATATTCTGACCAAGCTTTTGCTTTATGCAAATATTGAGTGTCTCCTGTAATTTCTTGTAAATAAATATAAGCTTGTATTAAACTTGCATAATCATCTAAAAATGCAGCGCTACTATTTTTCCCATTTGTATTTACATGAAAAAAGCAACCTTCGGCTTCGTTAAACATGTTTTTTTCAACCCATTGCATTGCTTTGATAGCCTTTGTTATAAGCTCATTATCACTTAATGCTGAAGCAGCCTTACATAGGGCAATGATCATTAAATTGTTCCAGGATAATATAATTTTATGATCTAATCCTGGTCTTATTCTTTTTTCACGTACTGAAAGCAATTGTTGTTTTATATTTTTAAAATTGGGGGTTTCACTTACTAAATAATCATGCTGTGTCCACAAAATATTGGTATGTTCCCAATTGCCATTTGCTTGAATTTGGTAATATGCACAAAAGGAATCAAAACTATTTTCTGCAACTATTGATTTTAATTCATCATACTCCCATGTATAATATTTACCCTCTACTCCTTCGCTATCCGCGTCCAATGCTGCATAAAAAACTCCCTCCTTATTTGAAAGTTCGTTTTCTAGAAATTGTAATGTTTGCTGTATTACAATTTTATAGGTTTCCTTTTGTGTAACCTGATAAGTTTCAGCTAAAATGCCAATGAGCAACGCATTGTCATACAACATCTTTTCAAAGTGTGGGGCTTGCCAGTGTCCGTCAGTGCTATACCTCGAAAAGCCACCCCCTAAATGATCATAAATTCCCCCTTGAATCATTTTATCCAAGGATAAAGTAACCTGATTTAATGAATTGATATTCTTTGAAATATAATAATGTCTTAACAACATTTGTAATGCAAAAGTTTGTGGAAATTTTGGTGCGTTACCAAACCCACCCCACTGCGTATCGGCTGTTTGCATAATACGTCCTGCAATTATTTCTACATCTTCTTTTGTTGCAATTGGTGCCTCAAGCATTTCATTATCTATCGCATTCATCTTAATATTAGCTTGTACCAAATGATTGGATAAATTAATTGCTTGATCTGCTAATTTTTCATAGTTATTTTCAAAAGCTTGCTGTACTGATTTTAAAACATCCATCCATGATGCTCTATTTTGCATTGCAATGGGAGGAAAATAAGTGCCGCCATAAAATGGCTTACCATTGGGCAATAAAAAAATATTTAGTGGCCAACCACCACTACCGGTCATAGCTTGCAATGCATCCATGTAAATATGATCAA
>CAJADG010000079.1 GCA_903938445.1 uncultured Bacteroidota bacterium
TATTTACAAAAGCACCTTCTCTTAGTCCGTCTGCTTTTTTTATTAAAGAGGCTACTGTTAATTTTTCAGTCAAATCGTAATTGCCTGGACGATATACTGCACCTTCCAACACTACACGATTGGTATAAACCGATAATATTTTATCAAAATTTACAGAGTCTCCATTATGTGGTATCATATAACTAAAGTCGGCAATGGCAATATCCTTCACTGACATGCTTCGGGTATTATTTTGTACCACTTTGGCCATATCTTTTACCGCAGTTGGCTGTAAACCTCCTGCATATTGTATCGCTTCTGCTAAAGTTTCTTTATCTGTTAACTCATAAATACCTGGACGTTTTACTTCTCCGCTTAATATTAACTTCTTTTGATAGTAGCGATATCTAATAATATCTTGATCCTGTAAACGAATATTCTTTTTCAATAAACCATTTTGTAGAAATTCATAAAAATCTACACTATCAATTACTTTGTTATTTCGGATTAAATCTATTTTACGCATCGAACCATTAACGGTTGGTCCATTTGACAAATACAATACATTAAAAAATCCTGCTTGTCCACTTACTACATAATCTCCTGGATACTCCGCTTCGCCAATGACTGTAACCCGAATAGATCTTACATTACTTAAGGTTACATTTATTTTGGTTGCTCCTGTATTAATTGCTGGGTATAAACTAGCTAATCTTGTTTTAATTCTCTTTGTTGCATCCTCAATACTTAATCCATTTACAGTAATAATACCAGCATATTCTAATTGAATACTTCCCTCTGGACTCACTCTTGCTTCTAGTTCTTTGCTGTTTGCACCAGTTACTATAATTGATAATTCATCTCCAGGTCCTAAAATATAATTTTGAGGAGTAGCAACTCTTGCATCAGGTTGAAACATAGGATTAGGATTACTAAAGTACTCGTAACCATAATAGCGACTTCTTATTTTTTGCTTTGGTACTTCGGTTACCCAAGTACTATCATTCATAAAACTCGCTGAATCTTTTATTAAATTTTTTGCACCGGTATTTTTTGCTTTTGAAAATCCTTGTAATTGTAGTAATCGTTTTTTAAAGCTATTTACATCACTAGGATCCAACCCTTTTTTTACTAATTGACTAATTGCTTCGGATTCAGATAATCCAGATGCTTGACTTTGTTGCCAAACCTGCATTAATTGTTGATCCGAAAGCTTATCCAGCTTCATACTAGGCAATCCTGTATGGTTGGTTTGTGCATGCAATTGCAAGCCTATTATTACTAAGAATAATACATTCGCAAATTTTGCTATGATTGATTTATGTGTATACTTCATTTTCAAATTTAAAATAAAACAAATATAAGCTAAAAGCCGTAATGAATACCTAGGCTCCAAGTACTTCCAATGGTGTTCCAATGGCTAAAATTGGCATTGAAAACCAAGCTATTGAGTAACTCGTAATTGGTATTTACATTCCATTCATTACTGCTCTTCAAATTGCCAAATAGGAAATCGGGTTGCGGTTGTTGTAAATACTGATCTACAATAGTGCCCGCACTTCCTTTTCTAATTGCTTGATAACGAACTGCACATTTTAATCTTGATATAGGGTTGTACTTAACCGCCAATAATAATCTGTCCGAATTATTGCCCATCCAATCTCCAAGCGAATAGTTATGATTGGTATAAGTTTGAGCTGGTATTAAATTGTTATATACAAATGGATTGATTCTCGTGTACTCGGCAATTAGATTTAAATTTTTAAATGGCAAATCCGCTACATTTACTCCTAAAGTATACCCCAATTGATTTCTACTTTTTGATTTAACAAAAATAGTACTCATTCTTATCTCATCAACAAATAAGCTTCCGTACAAATGTGTATTTTTTATTTGATTGCGGCTATTAAAAGTGAAAAACATTTGTGAATTGGATCCTGCTTGAATATGACTATTGTTTACGATATTATCATATACTTTAAAAAACATTACTGGTATTAAATAGCCAAAATCTAAACGATCACTATATACTATTGATTCACCTACGCTTAAATCTAATCCTTTTGCTGCTTTTATTTGTAAACTATGTGTTGCAAAAAACTTAGGTACAAATATTTCTCTTACACCTCCAAATAATACATTCCCTGTTCCGTATGTTTTTGATGAATCAACAATATTGGAGCTAAGCCATGCATGCGTATTGTTAAAATGTAACCAGGGAAAAATATCATAGTCTATTCTTATAAATGGATAGTTAGGTGCTTTGTTTGATAAAATAATCCTTCCATTTTCTCCATAACCATAAAGCAAATGATCTTGTCCTATTGCTACCGATCCATTTTTAAATGCATAATTTACACTTCCTCTAAATTCTGTAAAGTTTAAACTTTTAAAATTAGAAGTATCTTTTCGGATGATGCCTGTTTCTGCACTAAATGCTCTTGTAGTATCAAATCCTTTGCCTGATTCAATTACATCATTATAAAAAAATTGAAATCCAATATGCTTTCCAACATTACCCCAAAAGTGTAATCCAGAACTTGTACTATTATAGCTTTGATGATCGCCTTCCACCACCTTTGCGGACATCACTGGGTCAACAAATAGATTGGTATTATTTCCGCTTGCATACAAACTCCTAAATCTTCCACTATTATCTTTACTGAACAATCTAAACGTTCCTTGGTTATTTAATTTATTAGAACTACTGCTACTATATTCCTGCAAATAAAAATTCAATTCAGATTGCTCTATGATGGTTAGCTTTTCTTTTTTTGTAGCAACACTATCAAGGCATTCGTGTAAATAAGTTTTACTTAGAGGTCTAATATTATCATTAAACTGAATTAACCCTCTTTGTGCAATACGTGCTAAGTAATTATAAACTTCGGAATTTTCGTTTTCATATACTTCCTGTGAAAATAATGGCAAACTAGCCGTTAATATAAGTGCCAGTAATAATAGTGAATTTCTTTTCATAGTTTTGACTAGTAAGCGTTTTGGTCTCCTCTAAAAATATTAATAATAGTTTGTAATATAATTTGACAATCCATCCAAAATGTCCAACGATGTATATAATACAAGTCAAAATTTATTCTTCTTTGCATTGAACCAGGAGTTTTTGTTTCGCCCCTAAAGCCATTTACCTGTGCCCATCCAGTTATACCAGGTGTTACAATGTGTCTTAACATGTAGTTTTCAATATTCTGCATAGACTCAATATTCAAAGGCGTAGGATGTGGTCTTGGTCCAACCACACTCATGTCCCCAATAAGTACATTCCAAAATTGAGGCAATTCGTCCATATTAGTTTTGCGTAACAAGGACCCCAACTTAGTAATCCTTGGATCGTTACGCACTGCTTGTTGAAAATTTCCTTCACTATCTAAATCATGCTCATCTGCTACCATAGTTCTAAATTTATAGCAGATAATTTTTTTATTATTTAAACCCCAACGCTCTTGTTTAAATATTGCTGGTCCCTTGGAAGTGATTTTAATAGCCAATGCAATTAATGGGAGCAACCACCAGCCTAGTATTAAAAAAAACAAGCCAGCAAAAACAATATCAAAAACGCGCTTCACTAATTTATTTTCTGATTTATCCAATGGCAATGGGCGTACGTTAATAACTGGTAATAAACCAATATTATTTACCTGTGTACTTGCAGTGGTATATTGTTGTAAGTCTGGTACAATACGCGCATCAGTTTGGTAATAATCACAAATTTCAATACAAGATTGAATCTGATTCATTTCACTATTGGGTAGTGCAATCATTACTTCGTCAATATTCCCCTTTTGTAATAAAGTAGTAAGGCTATCTAAATTTCCCAGGTAGTTGCAATCGCTAAAATCGGTTTGCTCATCATTGATATATCCAATACATTTATATCCATAATAATAATAGCGATTAATGGTATCATAAAAATCAATGGCACTTGTTGTTGCGCCAACAATTAATACATTATCAAATAAGCTTCCTTCAAAAATGGCAGCATGTAATAATTTTCGGATTATGTATTTTGTAACCGTCAGCAAAGTAAAAAGCAGTCCAATAAAAATGCTGAAAAAATAACCTGTGAACTTAAAATAGTTTCTTACAAAAAAGGACACTGAACTTAATAAAATGGAAAATAGAATTAAGCTATAGATAATGAAGATAATTTCTTCCGAAAATTTGTTGGATCTTCTGTCCGAATACAATCTTGAAAAAGAAGCTGCTGTATACCAAATGGCTATGATCACAAAACCAAACAGGTAGTTGCTTAAACTACTTTCTGCTAAATTTTGAAGACCTATAAATTGAAGCGCTAGTAAATAAGAACCTATGACTACAGGAGCATCAAAGGCGTATCTGAGAATGGTATATTTACGTGCGGCTTTTGCCATTTTTTATAAGTTCTTTAAATAAGTTGGCATATGCTGTTGTGACCTGATCCCAATTGTATTTTTGGGTGAGGCCATTTCGTGCATTTAACCTAAAATTTGCCAATACCTGGGGGTGATTATCAGCCTCTTGCAAAGATAAGGCAACAGATTGGGAGGATTTTAGGAAAAATTGCCCAAATTGTCCCTCTTGCAGCATTTCTCTATTAAAACTGGTATCCAAAGCTAAAATTGCGCAACCATATGCCATCGCTTTTAACATAGTTGGATTGGTTCCTCCAAATTCATGACCATGTAAATAGGCATAACAATGATGATATAGCTCAGCCAATACGGCTTGATCATTCACATAGCCTAAAAACAGCACTTTTTCACTTGCTTTTTCTTTCATCCCTTGGGCATAAGCATCCTGATAGGGGACATCTCCCACAATGACTAGTTTTTTATCAGAATTTGCTTCCAAAAAACCTGCCAAAAGCAAATCGGCATTATTATCGGGGATCAACCTGCCAACAATTAGGTAATATCCCTGTTGATTTAGTTCAAATTGTTTAATTAAATCGGGGTTGTTACTAAACCTAATATTGGCGCCATAGGCTATAACTGTTGATTCGGTATTAAATTGCTCCAAATACACCGCACTCATTGCTTCAGCATCAGTAATGATTATATCATATAAGCGAGTTGAAAGCCAAGCTGCAAATTTAAAATAACGAGCACCCAACCCTTTCCACTTTGGCCTAAGCCATTCCATCCCGTCCACATTAATGGCCGTTTTTTTACCGAATAATTTAGAAATTAAGCCCCAAGGACCATTGGCTGCGTTTACAGCTAATATTACATCTGCATCACTAAAACAAGCATGCATCATGGAAAAAAAAGAATGCACTAACTGGCTTAATATTTTTGTTTCAATGGTGGGCATGTACACTAATTCTATCCCATTTAAAACCTTGGGTCTTTGTTTAAATAAATTTTTATGACAATATACCCTTACAATAATATCCTGTGCAGCTAAACGCTCTGCCACTTCTTTCACAAAAGTCTCATATCCACTATAAACAATTGGATAACCCCTTGATCCGATTAGGGCAATGGTCATTTTTTTATTGCTTTTGCTCAATGAGTTCAATAATTTTTTGATTGAATAGAGTTCTTGAAAAATGGTTTTCAATTCTAATTCTTGCTTGAGTACCCATTTTTTTTCTTACTACCGCATCCTGTATAAGCGGTGTAATTTTTGCAGCTGCTTCATTAGGATTATTTAAAGGTAATAGTATTCCTGATACATTTTCTTCAATCATTTCCACGGCTCCTCCTTGCTTTGTAATAGCAACAGGAATGCCACATGCCATAGCCTCTGTAACTACTGCTGGTGCAGGATCTGGTAGTAATGAGGGTAGAACAAATAAATCAAATGCGTTATATACATTTACAATGTCGCTTCGATATTTTACTTGCTTCACTACCTCTTGTAACTGCTCTTCTTGAATTATTGTATTTAAATTATCGTATAAATATTCATAGCCAGGAAACGCATCGCCAACACTTACAAAAATTAATTTTGGAAAAGTTTTATGTAAAATACTTGCAATTTTTAAAAAGTAATCCTGGCCCTTCCAAAAATGAACTCTTCCCATCATTCCCACTACAATAGCCTCCTTATCAATTCCTATTTCGGCTCTAAAATTTGTTTCTTTATTATCAAATAACCAGTAGTCTACTCCATTGTATAGAACCTTTATTTTTTCAGGGGCCACATATTTTTTCCAATGGGTTTTTACTGCCTCCGATACTACAATGGTTTGATTTTGCTTTTTATTAAGTAAGTAACTTAAAAAACGAAATAGGGGGTAGGGCTTTTCTATAATTTCATGCACATGCCATAAATGATGTATTTTTTGATGTGCAGCCACAAAAATCCCCACAATAACGCCGGTAGTATTGGAATAAATGAGGTCAATTTGCCTCTCCTTGCATAGCTTACTTAGGCTTTTGTATGCTTTATAAATAGTAATTGTTCTATTTAATAGCCCCTGTACACTCAAATACTGTCTTCTTAATATACCCAAGTCTAAAATGACTACTTCAGCCCCATTTTGTTGTAGTTTATGCGCTAGCTCGCCATTTTCAGATAAAACAATCGTAACTTTGTGCAAGTTTTTCTGGCATAATTCAGTCACAGCAAGCAATATTTTGCTGGCACCGTACAGGTCAGACGAACTATGTAGAAATAATATGCGCATTTATCTGATAACTAATTGAATATTACTGCAAAATAAATTCATTTATTATGATAAATATGTTATTTAAAAAGATATTTTGCACTATATAATAACTAAGTTTTGTAATTATGGATATGTCTAAGTATTTGGAGGCGGTAAAAGGGAGTATTGGGGCTTTGGATACAGCCGTTCTGACGAAATTTGCCGATTTATTGACTGCAGCTTACGAGGCAGAAAAAACTGTTTTTGTCATTGGAAACGGGGGAAGCGGTGCAAATGCGTCTCATTTTGCCCAAGACATGGCTAAGGGTATTTTTTTGAACCACCCTACCGACAAACCATTTAAGGCACTTAGTTTAACAGATAACACTTCATTTATTTCAGCAATTGCAAATGATGATGGGTTTGAAAAAATATTTAGTACCCAACTACATGTTTTTGCAAAGCCTGGTGATATTTTAATTTGCATCAGCGGTTCTGGTAATAGTAAAAACATTGTTGAAGCAATTCAATACGCAAAGAAAAATAAGATTTATATCATTGGGGTATCAGGCTATGATGGAGGGATCTTAAAAAAAGAAGCCGATTTTTCGGTTCATGTTCCATTAAATGAAATGTGTACAGTGGAGAGTATTCATTCTGTTATTTTTCATTTAATTATTCTTGAATTGCGAGAAAAGCTAACTAAGCAACCTTTTTGTGGACTTTAATTAATTATGCAAATACTTGTAACAGGAGGCGCGGGTTATATTGGAAGTGTAGTTTGTGAAAAATTACATGAACAAGGGCATGCGTTATTTGTGATAGATGATTTGCGAGATGGAAATAAAAATGCATTGACGCCTGGTGCGGTTTTTTTTGAATCAGATTTTGCAAATGCGAAACTGTTAGATCAAATTTTTTCTTCAAATACAATTGATTTAGTTATTCATTTAGCCGCTTCGGCAAATGTGCCCGATTCGGTAGTGAATCCATTGCCTTATTATCAAAATAATGTTTCAGGCACTATCACTTTATTACAAAAAATGCAAGCTTATGGAGTTAAGAAAATTATTTTTTCTTCAACCGCTGCTGTGTATGGCGAACCTCAATTTATTCCAATAACTGAGTCACATCCTTTAGTACCTGTAAATCCTTATGGTTGGTCTAAATTATTTGACGAACAAATTATTAAGGATTGTGCTCATTCCTTTGGGCTTAGCTTTTATATCTTCAGGTATTTTTGTGCTGCGGGTGCTACTGGTGCTCATGGTGAATCAAGAATTTGTGAATCACACCTTATTCCACTTGCTATTGATGCTGCCATTGGCAAAAGAGAAAGTTTATTTGTATTTGGAAATAATTTTAATACTATTGATGGGTCGGGTGTTCGTGATTATATTCATGTGGAAGATATTGCAAATGCCCATTTACTTTGCCTGAATTCACCAATAGATAATTGGAATAAAACCTTTAACCTAGGCACTAGTAATGGGTTTTCAGTGCTCGAAATTATAAAAGCAACAGAAACGATTATTGGTAAAGAACTTACTTTTAAAATTGTGGATAAGCGTCCAGGCGATCCTGCATCATTAATTGCGAGTTCGGATTTTGCTTTTAAAAATATTGGTTGGAAACCTAATTTTTCATTAGAACAAATTATTGATTCAGCGTATCGTTGGAGAATGAATCCACTTTATTAAGATTAAATTATTAAATATGGTAGTTTCTCAAACTCCTTTGCGTATAAGTTTTGTTGGGGGTGGTACCGACTTTGCTGATTTTTATAATACACATAAAGGGCAAGTAATTTCAGCTGCAATAGATAAATATATTTATGTTATTGTTAAACAGCGCTTTGATGACTTAATCGTGCTTCATTATACCGAAAACGAAATAGTAGAAAAAGTTGAAGACATTAAGCATGAAATTATTAAAGAAGCATTATTGCATGCGGGAATTACCAAAGGCATTGAAATTATTACATTGGCTGATATTACAGCTAAAGGTTCTGGGCTTGGCTCTTCCTCGGTTTTAACAGTTGGATTATTGAATGCCTTATATCATTTTAAAGGAGTGCAAGTTAGCAGTGATCAAATTGCGAAAGAAGCATGTTTTATTGAGATCGATCGATTAAAAAAACCAATCGGAAAACAAGATCAATATATTGCCGCATTTGGAGGCATTAAGAAATTTGTTTTTAATGCAGATACTTCGGTTTCAATTCATAATCTTGATTTAAGTGCGGAAGATCAAAACTTTTTAAATGCCTCCGTTGTTTTACACAATACCAATATGATTCGCAAGGCTGAGATGGTATTGGAAGAACAATCTGCTAATATCTCTAATAAACTTGAAGAATTAAAAATAATTTCAAATTTAGTAGATCAATTAGAAACTGCTTTTACAAATAAAGATTTTGATGTATTGGGTAATTTATTAGCGACCAATTGGTTAATGAAAAAAAAGCTTGCATCTGGTGTTAGCAATGAGTATATTAATGAAATGGTAAACATTGCACTTTCCAATGGAGCTACTGGTTGCAAAATTGCTGGTGCGGGCGGCGGCGGTTTTTTAATGAGCTATGTTCCTGCTGAGCATCTCGATAAATATCGAAAGTCAATGGCTGCTTATAAAGAATTAAGTTACCAGTTTGACCCTGCCGGCTCTAGAATTTTATTAAATGTTAAGTAACAATTTATAATGAAAGCTGTTTTGCTTACTGCTGGATTAGGTACTAGGTTGTTGCCAATTACGGAAACAACTCCTAAATGTTTAATTGATATAGCAGGCAGGCCCTTAATTGATTGGTGGTTTGATGCAATTGAAAAAGCTGGGGTAACTGAAGTGCTTATTAACTTACATCATTTACCTGATCAAGTACGTATACATGTAAATACTTTAAATACAACTATCAAGGTTCATTTTTATTTTGAAGAAAATTTATTAGGAAGTGCCGGAACCTTAAAAAAGAATTTTGATTTTGTGAAAAATGAAGATTGCTTTTTTATTATTTATGCTGACAATCTTACTTCTATAAATTTGAATGATTTATTACAATTCCATAAATCACAATCTCATCTTTTTACCATGGCTTTGTTTGAAACTAATACACCATCAAGCTGTGGTATTGCAACGCTTATTGAAAATGGAACAGTTATAGATTTTATTGAAAAGCCAAAAGAACCTAAATCAAATCTTGCCAATGCGGGTATTTATGTTGCAAGTCCTTCTGTGATTGAATTAATCCCTGAAAATAAACTTCCAGTAGATATTGGTTTTGACCTTTTACCTTTACTTGTAAATAAAATGAGTGGTTGGAAAACAAACAGCTATTTAATAGATATTGGTACCCATGATAATTTGGCTAAAGCGCGAAATGAGTGGCCCTTACTTTCTTGATTTTATTACTGTAGCAGGTACGCCAGCAGCAATACTATAGGAAGGAATATCTTTGGTGACAACCGATCCTGCTGCAATTACAGAACCCTTTCCAATAGTTACACCTGCCAGAATGATACAATTTGAAGCAATCCAACAATCGTCCTCAATTTTTACAAATTGTTTCGTAACACCCTGCTCCTTCATTAATTTATTGGCATCAGCAAATTCATGATTTTCAGCGTAAATACTTACTCTAGGAGAAATCATAACATTGTTTCCAATTTCAATATGTCCTGAACATCCAATATATGCAAGTGGCCCTATATTGGAATTATCTCCCATAGTTAGTCCCTCTCCAATCGCGCCACCATAAATATTGGAAGGTCTAATGATTGCATTTTTTCCAATTGTAACTCTGTTTCCTAATTTAATCCCTTGGGTACTTAAGCAATTTAGTTCAACCCCATCTTCAATAATAAAATCATTACCGGTGGTCAAGTATTTTGCATATCTAATAGATACATTTTTCCCTACAAGTACCATTCCGCTTGCATGTTTGAAAAATATTCGGTGATAAAGACCTCTGATATAAAATATCGCTAATCTTGCTAGCGTATTTCTTTTATCAGCAGCCCTCCAATCGCCTTCGAATCTTTCTTGAATATGTTTAAATGCGTTACTCACTTTTTAACTTGAATGTTAAAGATACGAATTAACTGCCTTTTTAAAGATGTCCTTAATTTCTTTTGCTGTATTTTCCCAATTAAACACTTTTGCTCTTTCAGTTCCTTTGTTTATTAATGATTGTTGCAAATGGGAATCTGTTAATACTTTTTTCATTAGTTTATACAACTCCTGGGTATTATTTGGATCAAATGCTAGCGCAGCATCACCTGCAATTTCGGGTAAGCAAGAATTATTGGAAATGATTAAAGGCACTTTTGTGCTAAAAGCCTCCACCACAGGAATTCCAAAACCTTCGTTGAGTGAAGGAAAAACATATAAAGATGCACGTTTATAAATTTCTTCTAACTTGCCATCTGTTATATAACCAGTTTTATGAATTCTTTCACTTAATCCTGATGCTTCAATTGCCTCATTTATTTCTTCAGTTCCGTCCAAATAAAACTTACTGCTTGACTGTCCAACTAATACTAAATCATAATCCAATCCTTGCTCCTTAATTAGTTTTGTATAAGCATTAATTAAAGTAGGTAGATTTTTTCTTATTTCAAAAGTTCCAACATGTAATATATATGGTTTATTTGTTGGAATCGAAAATGCATCAACAGGCTCATTTCTCATTGCTGCCTCATAAATGGGAATTATTTTATCCTTTGTTATTCCACTAAAGAAAGCTATTTTTTCCTGTGCAAATTTTGTAGGAACAATAATATATGGAGATTTTTTTGCAGCAGGCATTGCCAAATAGTTAAACAATTTGTGCCAAAATTTACTATAGTGTGATGGGTATTCCCATATAAATGCGTCATGAAAAACAGGAATCGTAATAATGCCTGGGTGAATTAACGGCACAAAAAAATCAGTACAAAAAATAATTTTGCATGATTTTATTTTTGCTATCACAGGTAAGCCAATTTGTTTCCACCATAAAAATCGAAACATGGCTTCCATCTTTCCCAATATGGTGTCGCTTGGTATTATATTTTGAAATCGACCCCCTATAAAAATGAATTCAAAATTATCATCTTGTTTTGCAAATTCAGTACACAATTCTTTTAGATAAGTTCTTGCACCCGTTTTTGCAATTTTTAGATCTCTAATATCTACCGATACTCTTATTTTTTTTGACTGCATATTGGAGACTATATTTTTATTGCGGTATAAGACTTTGGTATGCCAAATAATTTTTCAACCTGTATAGTTGCTTCGGGAAAAATAGATTTAAATCTTTTTTTAGTAAACATGATGGTTGACCTTGATGTGGTCAAGGCATCCTTGTAATTATTTTGTTTGGGAAAATAATTAATATTGAAATACATAATAAAAATAGCCCTAAAAGCGTGGGGAATAAATTGAAAAAAAGGTATTAAACTATGTGGCTCTAGCGGAAACCATAAACTTGGTGTTTGTATAATATACTTATCACATACTCTCATTGCTTCCTTCGCAAACAACATTTGATTTTCATAGCTACCAACATGCTCAATAACAGAATTTGAAAATATCAAATCAAATTCACCTTCATTAAATGGCAAGGACAAGGCGTTACCTGTAATTTGTATAAATCCTGGAGTGGGTTCTGGTTGTGGAACAGATGCCAGATTTAATAAATAAATTGTACAATTTTTATTTTCCCATCCTACATGTTTCCAAAATCCAATCTCGCCTCCAATATCTAATATTTTGATATGGTCTTTTTTTTGTAATAAAGATTCAATTACTTGCTGTTGTGTAGCAAAGCGTTTTCTTCGTAATTGATTTACAAAAGAATCTTTTTTATTATGGTTCACCCAAATTTTAAATAGATTCATTTATAATTGCTTTTTCCATTAAACTTTCTTTTCTACTACTCATATTTATTAGTAATCCTGTAAGTATCCATGTGGTATAGCTTACATAAATAACTGCCTCGGCTTCCGATGTAAATAGGGGAATAATTAACCCAATTTTTAATAAGTACAAAAATAAGGCAAGTCTTCTTATTCTTCCCTCACTTGTTTTAAATAATTGATAAGAGGTTTTTAAAATCACTACATATGCTGCTATATACAATCCTAATGTAATGATTCCAGTTTGCACTCCTAAAATAATGAACTCATTTTCTCCTCCAGTATTAAATCCCGAAAAAGCAGAAATTCTTCCTGATTCGCCTAATCCAATCCCCAATGGATGTAAAATCATGGATTCAATACCATTTGCCCATTCAATTAAGTGCCCCACACTTGAAGCATTTGAAAAGTTTAAGGTATTAATAATAAAATCTACAAAATCATTATTAAAAGAAACTATTAAAAACATTGCTATTACAGATATAAGCCCAAAATGAATAATACGCAATATAATTTTTTTGTTCGTTAGCCATGCATATGTATAAAGTATAATAAAATAGCTTGCGAAACTAGCTCTAGATAATGCAAAGCCAATACAGAATAAACTTGCTATAAAAGCTGTAATAGTCCATTTATTAAAAGTAAAACTATTGTCCTTATTGGTTACAATTGCCGCAATTGCAGATAAAGAAACTAATGAAGCCGATGCCAATTCCAAAGGGGTAGAGAAAAAACTAGCAAATCTTTTCATTCCATTTTCAATCTCAAAAGTCCATGTTAGCCCGTAACTTCCATTGGGTGTTTGATCAAAAAAGTATTCATTGTAACCTGCGTAGCCACTAATAGTTTGAATATGAGTATAGGTGATTACTTCCACGAATAACACCGCTGCTGCGGCAATCGTAAATAATGCGATATAATGATAAATTTCTGTTATGAGAATTTGATCTGCTTTTATTAATCTGCCTGTAAAATAAACCAGCGGGAAAAAACTTAAACTTTTAAATGCTAGCACTCTTTCAAAAAAACTATAGGAGCCAATGGGCAGCGGCACATAAAGTAAATTATAAAAAAATAAGGCCACCATTATTTTGTCTAATAAATGCCATTTTGTTTCGTTCACTTTAAGTGAAAACAAGGCAAATCCTAAATATAACAAAATGGATGCTTCCTTAAATGACTGCATAAATGGTACCATTTTGCCAAAACCATACATGTGCGCCACGGATAGGGAAATGATATATATAGGAAGTCCAAAAAGCAAGAATAAAAAAATGCCTTTTTGCTGCTTTTGACTTAAATAAAACAGCGAAGTGATGAATAAACCCACATAAAATATTGGAAAAATAAACATACACTGCAATTTAAGACCTAAAGTTCAAGAATAGGGCTATTTTTGACTAAATTTCTACCTGATGTTGCGCTTACTGGTCACTCATTTTTATAGGCTCTCTTTATTTATATTGGTAATGAATTTGGCGTCATGTACAAAGGACCTAACTAATGTAGAAATTGTATACCAAAACGATTTTAACAATAAAGATTTAAAAGGACTGGGGGTAGCAGGTTGGCTGTCAAATGGTGGGTTTGGTATTATTCCGTATAATAAAATATTCAATTACAATAATGAAATGGTGTTGGGTAGATTAAATAACTCAAGTATAAACATGCATTTTGATACTTTACCTCCTCATAGTGTGATAAGGGTTGAATATGATTTATATCTTCATGATACTTGGAATAATAATTTATTTGTAATGCAAGTAGATGGCGATTATCGATTAATTACAGGTTTTTCAAATGATAGTACCATTCAACAGGCATACCCCAATTGGTTTAACAATGGATCTACTAGCCCTGCTGGCAATCAAGCCCAAGAAATTTATTTACCAGGATTATGTAGCAGAAAAAATCAAAAAAGAGGATCCAGCTTATATCGAATAGTGCACAGCGTACCCCATTCTGCCAAAACACTATCTATTTCACTAAGTGATGCAGGAGATCCAATTAATGATACTTGTTTGCGTAGTTGGTCTATTGATAATTTGAAAATAGTGGCTTTAAAAAATTAAATAATTGATGAAAAAAAATTTCTTATTTAATTTACTCTTATCGTTTTCAAATATACTTTTCCCAATTATTAGCTTCCCTTATGTAGCTAGAATACTTGGCCCGGAAGGCATCGGTAAAGTACAATTTATTTTTTCATACGCACAATATTTTTCTGTTTTTGCAGCATTAGGCATTCCTGTATATGGAATTAAAGAAATTGCAAAGTACAAAGGGAATCCTGATAAAATTAGTTCTGTCTTTTTATCACTAAGCACTATTTTTTTTCTAACTAGTCTTTTTGCTGCAATCTTATATTTTTCAAGTGTAATACTACTTCCATTTTTTAAGGACCAGCAACCAATGTATTTATTAGCTGGTGCTATGGTTTTTTTAAGTTTTACTTATTCGGACTGGTATTATGCCGGGAAAGAAGATTTTAAAATCATTGCAATAAGATCCTTGGTGGTAAAAGCCATTGCGTTAATACTCCTTTATACTTGGGTTAAAACCGCACAAGATTTATATCCATATTTGGCGGTCTTAATTTTTACTATAATTGGGAATCAGGTATATGGATTTGCCCTTGTATTTGTTAAAGACAAACAAAGCTTTTCTTCCTTAGCATTGCGAACACATATAAAGCCTTTATTATTTATTTTTGGTGCTACTGCAGCTTCAAGTATTTACACCGTTTGGGATACGATATTATTGGGTTTTTTATCTAATGCTACTGCCGTTGGCTTTTATACTGCTTCTATTAAGATTGTTAAGTTATTACTCCCATTTGTTACTTCGGTTGGGGCTGTAGCAATTCCATCTTTGGCACATAAATTTGCCAATAATAAATTAGAAGAGGTGAAAATCACAATCCACGATTCTTTTTATTTTTTAGTTTTTCTCACAATACCGATGGCTATAGGAATTTATATATTGGCGCCCGAACTTATAATCATTTTTTCGGGTAAAGCCTTTAGTGCAAGTGTTATTCCAATGCAAATTCTTTCTTTATTACCTTTATTAGTTGGCTTTGGATATTTATTTGCCTTTCAAATTTTAATCCCTGCGGAAAAAAATAAAGAAGTATTTATAGCAATGCTCGCTGGCTTAATAATAAGTGCTGCATTTAATTTAATATTAGTTCCTCATTTTTCTGAAGTTGGAGCAGCTTGTGCAACTATTGCAACAGAAATAGGGGTTACTATAATTTATTATTATTATACAAGAAAGTATTTCCAATTTGATTATCCTTGGAAATTTTTTGGCCAATCATTAATAGCTGCTTTATTATTTATACCGGTTGTATTATCTATTAGAGCTCTTTTGGATAATATCTATTTAATGGCTACGCTTAGTATTATTGCTTGTACCTTGCTATACGGACTTGTACATTTATTGGTGTTCAAAAATATTTTTTTATTAAAGTATCTTCGCAGGAAGAAAGCCATTGTTAATGACTGATACTACTAAACATATTCAAAATATAGCGGTCGTAATGACTACTTACAATGGTGGCTCTTTTTTAAAGCCTCAAATTGAATCTATTTTAAATCAATCGCTTAAGCCTAATTTATTTATTGTTTGTGATGATGGCTCCACTGATGAAACCACTTCTATTCTAGATAAGTATCAGGCAGATGGACAACTTACTTGGTATGCTAATAATAAACAACTTGGAGTAGCATCGAATTTTAAAAATGCGATTAGCTTTGTGCCAGATGGATATTATTTTGCACTTGCTGATCAAGATGATATATGGGACATAAACAAACTAGAACATTCAATGCAGCAAATACAAGTTATTGAAGAAAAGGAGCTGCCCTGTTTGGTGTATTCGGATTTACGATTAATGAACGATGATGGGAATACATTAAGCGTTTCTTTTCAAAATGAACTTGGACACGATAAATATGTACATTCATTAGATACTTTATTATTCGGAAATTTTGTTTTAGGCTGTACCTGTTTCTGTAACCCTACAATGAAAATGTATGTCGCTAAAATGCCGAATACAACTTTTTTCAATCATGATGCTTGGATTGCTTTAGTAGCCTTTGCGATAGGAAAAGCAGCATGTATTAAAAAACCTTTGGTTAACTACCGAAAACATAGCAATAATGTAACAATAAGTGGACATATCAAAAAAACCAAATCACAACTTTATAAAACGCACTTAATTAATTTATTTAAAAAAAATGATTACTTAATGGAACGTTTTGAATTGGTTGATTTGTTTTTGCATGCTTTCCCGAATTTCCCATCTGTCATAAATCTTAAAAAGTTAAATGGGTTTATTGCACTAAGAAATAAATCCTATTTGCACAAAAAGATTGCCTTCGAAAAAGCATTTTTTGGTAAATGGTTAAATAGATTTTCATGAACACGCTTATCATAGAAATAAAAAAAGGAGGGCTAGGAGATCATTTATTTTTTAGTCATATTCCAAGGATTGCTAAACAAACAGGCAAATACGAAAAGGTATTATTTTCAAAAAAGTCAATTTGTAGACATCCACATACCATGAAGTTGGTATGGGAATCCAATAAATTCATTGATGGATTTACCGAAGAAACCGGTACTTATTTTTTCCCTTCTGAAATTCAAGAGGGAATGAACTTATTAGATGCTATCATGATTGGTTATGGATTAGAGGATGGCATCCGTTTTCATGAACCTGAAATTTACTACACTCCTCATATAGATGATGCGCTTAAAGAATCAACTATTTATGATCCTAATTACATTTCATATACTGGAAATTTAAAAACTGGTAAAAATATTCAAAAATGGTTTAAGGAATCAAATTTGAATGTTGATTTTCAAATGAAGTCGCTTGGCGGAAGGTATTTGAATATTGATACTGCAGTGACTGAATTAAATACAGCCGATCTTTTTGAACTATGTAATGTATTGGCTTCATGCAAAAGAATGTATTGTCTAACTACAGGTACAGCAACCCTTGCTGCAGCATTAGGAAAACCAGTAACTGTATTTTATGGCACAGGTCATGATGTTTTGTATAGACATTCTAAATTACACACTTATCAATTTGTGGGTTCGGATTTTAAGCTAAAGGATTATTTCTTATTTTATGTAACTAAGTTGTTGCAAGTTTTTATGCCGGTAGGAAAAAGATAAATTAATATACTTACTTCCTTGATATGAATAGCGCTGGAACTAAGCTGGGTATATAAAGTTTTCTTTCTTCTTTAAATATGAATGGTGGTGCATGATCCCCAATGATTAAAATTCTGTCCGCCTCACTATTTTTTATTAGCTGCGCCAAGGAGTTTAATTCTTGTTTCATTCGATAATATCTTTCTAATGTTTGTATGCTTGGAAAAAGGGAACTATATTTTTGTTGGAAAGTCAAAAAGTTAGGATCTGCTGTTTCTCTTCTGCTTAATGAGAATGGTAAATGCGTATTGATAGTTAAGCAATACGTAAATGATTTTTTATTTTTTGATAAATTATTAAAAACATAAGAAAATACCTGTTCATCATTAACCGAAATATAATGATTGTTATGGTTATTTTTCATCCCTAAAGTATCATGAAAATAAGTATACTCTTTAAATTTTTGAAATCCAATGAGGGCAATAAATTTAGTACCTAAACTATAACTTCCAGGAAAAGATTGCACAGCGATTGTTGTATATTGTTCCTCATTCTTTTTTTGTATCAGCCCTTTAATATCACATTTGTTTTGATTGATGACCGAAAAATAAGCTTCACCTTCCTTGTTCAATAGTTCTCTACTTTCGGCTTGAACGGTTGCACCGTCAAAATAACTTGAATCAAATTTTATTTGATATCGATTACTATCAAAATTGAAAAATGGAGCTATTTGTTCCTGCCTTAATGCTTGATTTTTTAATAATCCCCAACTTTCTAAAATAATGAGTACTTCTTTTTCTCCTTTTGAATTATAAAAAAATTGATATGCAAATGAAGAGTCGTTATTTAAATTTTTAAAGTCAGGAATTTCGTGTACTTGCTTACGACCAAGATTAAATAACTGGTAGTCGTAATAAATATCTTTTAGGAGTGATTTGCCAATGTTCAGTTGCTTTTTTTCTACTATTCGAATGTTTCGAATTAATCTTTTTTCATTGTCATGACCAAATACAGTGGACCCATTTAAAGTATCTACAAAATAGATAATTGCGAAAATACTTACTGTAATAAGTAAACTGTTTCTTAGCCAATTTTTGTCTCTACTTGCAAATTGTTTTTCAAAAAATTGTATTAAAAAGTTGCAAAATAAAATTACTGCAGTTAATCCTATAATTGCTATTAACCAAAAGCTAATGCTAAATTTAGAAATAAATAAAGAGGGAAGTTTTTGTAAATAATTAAATAAATCAAAATAGTATAAATGGGATAAATTAAATGCAAGGTCTAGTAATATTAAACCCAAAAAAATACTCACTCTTAACCAATGTCGATTAATTAATAATAAAAGGGTAGGAAGTAATAAATATTCGTAATAGATAACAGGACGCTTTACTGAAATTTCTAAAAATCCAGTGAGCGCAATGTTGATTAATATTATTATTACTAGTACTATTAGTATTTTAATACCCTTCATCTATATAAATTTAATAGATTCATTTCATTAGATGAAAAGAATCAATGTTAGTTTAATAGTGGGGGCTATAATAATGTGGTCCCGGCAGGAATCGAACCTGCATTTAATGTTTAGGAAACATCCGTTCTATCCATTGAACTACGGGACCCCCTTATAGCTAGCTCAAAGGCTAGTCCTTAATGAGGAGGGCAAAAATAACTACTTCTTTTTAAGTGACGCTATATTTTGGTATCTTTGCTCCTCAAATACAAACACATGGCTTTTTATAATATCATTATTAAGTATCGTTTTTGGCTAAGTTTAATAGCTATTGCCTTGGGATTGGGTCTTGAATTATCCCATGTTGCCGGATTTTGGCCAGTTTTCCCTTTATATTTCTTGGGATTGATCGGCATTTTGAGTCATTTTTTTGTTGGACCATTGCGTTTAGTGCAAGCTCCGATGGAAGCGGGAGATATGGACGAAGTAGAACGTATTTTAGCAACCGTTTGGTTCCCTCAATTATTATACACGCCAATCCGTAGTACATATTATACCATCAAGGGTAATATTGCGATGGTAAAGCAAGATTTTGATACAGCCGAAAAGCATTTGAAAAAAAGTAGTGATTTAGGTTCGGCAATGCCCGAAGCAGAAGGTGCGAATAAATTACAATTAGGTATGATGGCGATGCAAAGAGGAGACACTAAGCAAGGTGAATCTTATATTCGTGCTGCTATTCGTGCGGGTATTCCTGATAAAGAATCTGAGGCAGTTGCTTTTTTAAGCATGTGTCAAATTTTTATGAATAAGCGCGAGTTTCGTGCGGCTAAAGATTATTTTAGAAAAGCAAAAGCTTGCAAGCCAACTACTAAACAAGTAGTGGATCAAATTAAAGAAATTGAAAAGTATATTTCTCGCATGCCAGGATAATAACTTTTTATAATAATTAAAAACCTCACTACTCAACATAGTGAGGTTTTTTTATATGTTTATTTTTTATATTTATTTGTTGTGGTAAAATTTTATCAATTGAAAGTTTTATTCTATTAGTTTTGCCACAAATTCATTTATGACAATATTATCCCCTAAATATTGTGTAACATGTATCGCAATTTTATTTGCATTTCATGTGAGCGCTCAAAATTCCATCATAAAGCAATTTAATAATGGAAAGGTTCAATTAAGTTATCAAAAAGCAGTGGCTAGCAATACTTATGAGCTACATGTGGTGTATAAAAATGATCAAATAATTTATAAGGAAGAAACAGACTCTTTAGTGCTTCATAATAATAATGAGGTAGCTGATTTCATCAATGGCTTTAATAAAACCATTGAAAGTTTATCGGATGATAAAGCAACGGTGTACATTGAAAAGCCTAGCTATTCTTTATTTAAATACGACAAAGGAATTGTCGGAATTTTTGTTGCCATCTCTAATCCTACGGGCAATGTAGTTACTTCCAATAACAAAGCCGAAGCAATGAGCCTTTTAAATTTTCTAAAGTCAATTGAGTTCGGTAAGGAATAGCATTAAATCTTTTCTTAAAATTATTGCTCCCTAATTATTTCATCAACAACTTTTCAATCGTTGGTGCGAAGTGTGCATGCTCTAATGCATGAATTTTATTTGCTAAATCAGTTGGGGTGTCGCCTGGTTCAATGGAACAAGTAGCTTGAAAAATAATTGCACCCTCATCGTAATGTTCGTTCACCCAATGTATCGTGATGCCTGATGTTTTTTCACCGGCTGCTATGACTGCTTCGTGCACATGTGCTCCATACATTCCCTTGCCGCCATATTTTGGAAGTAGTGCTGGATGAATATTGATGATGGCATCTTTATAAGAACGCACCAACACTTCGGGCACTTTCCATAAAAATCCTGCTAGGACTATAAAATTGATTTCGGCATTGCGTAAACTTTGCACGTAACCAGTGCTCACAAATTCTGATTTATTAATTAGTAGAGTCGGGATGCCTTTCTCCTTTGCAATATCCAATACCCCTGCGCCAGGTACATTACACACTATCAAAGAAACCTTTACGCGACTGCTATTTTCAAAATACTCGATTATTTTTCGGGCATTGGATCCGGCTCCCGATGCAAAAATGGCCACATGAATTGGAGCACTTCCAAATAATTTACCCGCCACGCGGCCTAAATAGCCCTTAAAAAAGCGAAATTGGCCTGTGAAGAAACTGATGAAAATCACCGAAAATGGCCATAAAATGGTCAAAAATAGGGGGTAAACGAGCCAAAATGCCCAATTTTTCTCCAAAAATAGCAATTTTAGTAAAAAGCTAGTTACGCGTCCACTCAAGCTTCCGCCAAGGGCAAAAGTTAAAATGATGAGCCAAAACTGGCCGGCACCCACCCCCCATTTACCTTGTAATTTGCTAATTCCCTTCATTTTTTCAGTTTTTGGGCTACTCGGACCCTATTTTCAGTCAAAGGTGGCCTTTTTTTCCAAAATCAAGGCATGGAATCTAAGTTTTTTGGATATGTTTAATCAAAGCTTACAATTTCATGACAATCGCTCACCAAGATACCCTCAGCACCTTGAGGCTCAATATTTAAAGCTGAAAAAAATGCGAAAAAAAACTTAAAATTCTGCCTATGTAAACGCTTTCTTAACTAAATTTGCACCCGTTCAAGGATATTTTTCCACACTAGACACTGTTTGTGTATATGACAATTTTAAGAAGCCTAGCTAAGATCGTTTCGATCTTCCTATTTATCACCCTTAGTTCATCTATCGGTAATCAGTTGAATGCGCAAGATGGGAAATCTCTTTTCTCCCAAAACTGTGCATCATGTCACGCGGTTAATAAAAAATTAACTGGCCCTGCATTAGCCGGCGTTGAAGATCGTTGGCCTGATAAAAAGAATTTATATGCTTGGATCAAGAACAACCAAGCTTTTTTGAAAACAGGTGATGCTTACGCTAACAAATTGTACAACGAGTACAATAAAACAGCGATGAACTTGTTTCCTAATTTAGCAGATAAAGACATTGATGCCATCTTAGCATACATTAAATCAGTACCTGCTGCAGGTGCAGCTCCAGCGGGAGGTGCAGCAACAGCAGCTGCTCCAGCCGAAGAGTCTGATAGCACATTGGTATTTGGTTTATTAACTTTAATCTTAGCAGTTGTTGCATTAATCTTATTACAAGTTAATAGCAACTTGAAAAAATTATCTGATGATAAGTCAGGTATCCCTGCAACTGAGCCAGTTCCTTTCTACAGAAACAAAGCTTACATTGCTTTCATCGCAATTATTTTATTTATTGGTGGTGGTTACATGACTACAGTGGGTGCGATGAATTTAGGTCGCTCTAAAAATTATCAACCTGAACAACCAATTTATTATTCCCACAAAGTGCATGCTGGTGTGAATCAAATTAACTGTCAATACTGTCACACTGGAACTTACCAAGGTAAGCAAGCTACTTTACCAAGTGTGAATGTGTGTATGAACTGTCACGCTGCTATCAACGAATACAAAGGAGAAGCATTAAAGCGTGAAAATGGGGATGTAGTAGATGGTACCGCTGAAATTAAAAAATTATACAAATACGCAGGATTTACCGAAGGCCAACCTTGGGATGCTAGCAAAGCAAAACCAATTGAGTGGGTGCGTATCCATAACTTACCTGATCACGTTTACTTTAACCACGCTCAACACGTAAAAGCTGGACAAGTTGCTTGTCAACAATGTCATGGTGAAATACAAAAAATGGGTGAAGTAAAACAATTCGCTGACTTAAGTATGGGATGGTGTGTTAACTGTCACAGACAAACTAAAGTTCAATTTAAAGACAATGGTTTCTATAGCATCTACGAAAAATTCCATGAGGATTTAAAATCTGGAAAATTGGATAGCACTAAAGGAATTACTGTTGAGAAGATTGGTGGTACTGAGTGTCAAAAATGTCACTACTAGTAAAAAATAAAAATAAGACGCGTAATATTATATATACATTATTATGGAGCAAAATAAGAACTGGCAAAGTTTTGGTGAATTAAACAAATCTGAAGCCTATAACAAAGAGGTGAACAATGAGTTCAATGAAGAACTTCCTATGGTTGAAGATCATAGTGGTTTTTTGCAATCAAAAGCACCTCGTCGTGACTTCTTAAAATATTTAGGTTTTAGCACTGCTGCTGCAGCTGCTGCTGCGAGTTGTGAAATGCCCATTAAAAAGGCAATTCCTTTCGCTAACAAACCAGAAGATATCGTTCCTGGTATCGCTGATTATTATGCAACAACTTATGTGCAAGATGGGGATGTGGTGAGTGTAATTGCAAAAGTGCGTGATGGTCGTCCTATCAAATTAGAAGGTAACGCTTTAAGTCCGATCACGGGTGGTGGTACTTCAGCAAGAGTACAAGCTGCTGTGTTAGATTTATATGATACTGCTCGTTTACGTTTCCCAACTATCGCTGGAAAAGAAGCAACATTTGAAGCAGTGGATAAAGCGATTGCTGCTGAATTAAATGGTGGTGCGGTGATTGTTACCAGTTCAATTACATCTCCTTCTACTAAAGCAGTGATTGCACAATTCTTAGCAAAGCATCCTGGTAGCAAACATGTTACTTATGATGCTGTTTCATTTAGCGGTATGTTATTAGCAAATGAAGCGAGCTACGGTAAAAAAGTAATTCCTTCTTACCATTTTGAAAAAGCAAAAGCAATTGTTTCTTTAAGTGCAGATTTTTTAGGAACATGGTTAAGCCCTGTTGAATTTGCTAGACAATATGCAACTGGTAAAAAAATAGATGAAAAGAATCCTGCAATGAGCAAGCATATCCACTTTGAAACAGTGGCTAGCTTAACAGGCTCTAACGCAGATGAAAAATATTTATGTCGTCCTTCTGAAATTGGCGCTATTGCCGTTGCTTTATTAAGTGCAGTAAAAGGTGGTGAAATTGCAGGCGTTGACGCTAAATTAAAAGCAGGTATCGAAGCTGCTGCAAAAGCATTGACTGCAAACAAAGGCGCTGCATTAGTAGTTGCTGGTAGCAATGATAAAGACATTCAAATTGTAGTAAATGCAATTAACGATGCAATTGGTGCTAATGGCACTACTATTAATTTTGGTGCTACCGTAAATTATCGTCAAGGTATTGATAGCGAATTTGCTGCATTAGTAGATGATATGAATGCTGGTAAAGTAAGCACGATTTTATTCCACGGCGCAAACCCTGTGTACACATGGCCAGCAGCGGATAAAGTAAAATCTGGTTTAGCAAAAGTTAAAACAACTATTTCATTTAGCGGTAAGTTAGATGAAACTGCTGCTGTTTGTAAATACGTAATACCTGATCATCATTTCTTAGAAAGTTGGGGTGATGCTGAACCCATCTCTGGTCACATCTCTTTCATCCAACCTACTATTGCTCCTTTATTTAAAACACGTGCATTCCAAGACTCCTTATTAAAATGGTCTGGCGATGCTACTGAATATACTAGCTACGTTAAAAATTTCTGGTCTGCTAAATTAGGCGGAGAGAATGGTTGGAATAAAACTTTACAAGATGGTGTAATTAATCCTGCAACGCCTGTAGTAAGTGGTGCAAGTATTAATGCATCTGCTGTTGCTGCTGCTTTGATTGCAGTAAACGCAGAAAGCCATGCCTCTAATAATAAGAGCAGCAAAATTGAATTAGCATTATACCAAAAAGTAGGTATCGGTGCAGGTCAAGGTGCAAGTAACCCATGGTTACAAGAATTACCAGATCCTGTTACACGTGCTACTTGGGATAACTATATTATTGTTTCTCCTGCAATGGCGAAAACTTTATTAAACATTGACTTAAACAACGGTGGTCAAGCCGATGCTTATGAGGTACAACCTCCTAAGAAAGTGGTTAAGTTAACGGTGGATGGAAAATCAATTGAATTACCTGTATTAATTATTCCTGGTACACATCCTCAAACAGTGGGTATCGCGGTTGGTTATGGTCGTGCAGAGTCAATTGGTAAAGCTGTAGTGGGTACTGGTAAAAATGCATATCCTTTGGCTTGCATTAAAAATGGTACTGTAAACTTTAGCTGTGCTGATGTTACTTTAACTGTTACAGGTGAAACTTATCCTGTTGCTTTAACGCAAACACATTTCCGTTACGATACTACACAAGGTAATCGTACTGAGGTGATGAAGGAATTAACTTTAGCAGAGTACGTTAAGAATCCAAAAGAAATTTTAGAAGATAGAGAAGCAGAAGCAAAACCATTTGGTGGTTTAGCGAACTATGAAAAAGATGCTACTATTTATCCTGTGTACGATCGTCCAGGAATTAAATGGGGTATGAGCGTTGACTTAAATGCTTGTAATGGTTGTGGTGCTTGTGTGGTTGCATGTAATGCAGAAAACAACGTTGCCATTGTTGGTAAGCCTGAAGTTTTACGCGGTCATGAAATGCATTGGTTACGTATTGACAAATACTTTAGTGGTGATATGGAAAATCCAAAAGTGGTATTCCAACCTTTAATGTGTCAACATTGTGACAACGCTCCTTGTGAAAACGTTTGTCCAGTAGCTGCAACAAACCACTCTTCTGAAGGTTTAAACCAAATGACATACAACAGATGTATTGGTACGCGTTATTGCGCGAACAACTGTCCTTTCAAAGTACGTCGTTTTAACTGGGCTGATTACACTGGTGCAGATAGCTTCCCTGATAACCAAGTGGGTGAAGTGAATGATGTAGTATTGAACATGAATGATGACTTAACAAGAATGGTATTAAACCCAGATGTTACAGTTAGATCTCGTGGGGTGATTGAAAAATGTTCTTTCTGCGTTCAACGTTTACAAGCTGCTAAATTAGACGCGAAAAAAGATTCTCGTCCAATGGTGGATAGCGATATCAAAGTAGCATGTCAACAATCTTGTCCTACAAACGCAATCACTTTTGGTAACGCGAATGACAAACATAGCGCTATCACTAAAGTTCGTGTTGATAATCCTAATCGTTCTTTCTATGTGTTAGAGCAATTACACGTATTACCAAACGTAACTTACTTAGCGAAAGTGAGAAACGCTGATGAAAAAGAAGCTTAATTAAGAAGTATATATAAAATAATTAGAAATACAGAGACATGCATTTAAAGTACGAATCACAACTGCGCGAACCCTTAGTATACGGTAATAAAACCTATGCTCAAGTTACTGAAGACATCGTGCGACCTATCGAAGCCAAACCATCTCGTTTATGGTATATTGGTTTTTTCATTGCTGTTGCCTTACTTAGTTTTGGTGCATACAGTGTGTATCGTGAGGTAACTTACGGTATTGGTCAGTGGAACTTGAACAAAACCATTGGATGGGGTTGGGATATTACCAACTTCGTATGGTGGGTAGGTATCGGTCACGCGGGTACTTTGATTTCTGCTGTATTATTATTGTTCCGTCAAGGATGGAGAACTGGTGTAAACCGTGCTGCTGAGGCAATGACCATTTTTGCCGTTATGTGTGCGGGTCAATTCCCAATCTTCCACATGGGTCGTGTTTGGATGGCCTTTTTCGTAATGCCTTATCCTAACTCTCGCGGACCATTATGGGTGAACTTTAACTCTCCTTTATTATGGGACGTATTTGCGATCTCAACATATTTCACAGTATCCTTATTATTCTGGTACTCTGGTTTATTACCTGACTTTGCAACAGTACGTGATAGAGCATTTACAAAATTGCGTAAAAAATTATACGGTATTGCTTCATTCGGTTGGAATGGTTCTACTAAACATTGGCAAAGACACGAGAGTTTATCTTTAGTATTAGCAGGTTTATCTACTCCGCTAGTATTATCGGTACACACCATCGTATCTTTTGACTTTGCTACTTCAGTAATTCCTGGATGGCATACTACGATCTTCCCTCCATACTTCGTTGCCGGTGCGATCTTCTCTGGATTCGCAATGGTACAAACCTTATTATTAATAGTAAGAAAAGTATTTGGATTAACTGACTATATCACCATCGGTCACATCGATTTAATGAATAAAGTAATTGTACTTACTGGTTCTATCGTAGGTATCGCTTACTTAACTGAATTGTTCATGGGTTGGTATTCTCAAAATAAATATGAAGGTTACACTTTCTGGTATAGCCGTGCTTATTTATTTAGCCCTTATGGCTGGAGCTATTGGGGTATGATGGCTTGTAACGTAATTTCTCCGCAAATTTTCTGGTCTAAGAAAATGAGAAGAAATGTATTCGTTACTTTCTTCATGAGTATCATCGTTAACATTGGTATGTGGTTTGAGCGTTTCGTAATTATCGTTACCTCATTATATCGTGATTACTTACCTTCTAGCTGGTCTGTTTACTACAGCCCTAGTATCTGGGAGATTGGTTTTTACGCTGGAACATTTGGATTGTTCTTCACTTGCTTCTTCTTATTCGCTAAATACTTCCCAGTAATTGCTGTGGCAGAAATTAAGTATGTATTAAAGAGAAGTGGTGAGTCTTACAAACCAGAGTTTGATGCAATTGAAGCGCAACCGCTTGAATCATTTGTTCACGATCATGCGCACGCACATTAATTATTAGTTTAAGAAATATACTATGGCACAAAAGAAATTTGTTGTTGGTTGTTTTGATGATGAAAAAGTATTGTTTCCTGCAGTTAAGCAAGTGCGTACTGCTGGTTATAAAATCAAAGATGTTTATACTCCGTTCCCTGTGCATGGTTTAGACCACGCGTTGGGTATGCGTGAAACAAGCTTGCATACAGCCGGCTTTATATATGGTATCACAGGTACAACTACTGCAATTAGTTGCATTAGCTGGATCTTCACAAAAGATTGGCCTTTAAACATTGGTGGTAAACCTCACTTTGCTTTACCAGCATGGATCCCAATCATTTTTGAGTTAACTGTATTATTTGCTGCCGTAGGTATGGTAATGACTTTTATGTGGTTATGTCAAATGGCACCTGGTGTTAAAAAACATCACTTCCATAAAAGAGCAACAGATGATTTATTTGTAATGGTTATTGAGTGTACTGAAAAAACAAACGCCGAAGATTTAAAAGCTTTATTAGCTGCTAACGGTGCTGTGGAAACAGATATTCAAATTGCTGAAGACGGATGGTGGTTTGGAACTTATGATAACGAAAATGAAAACTTATACAAGCAAGTAACCAACTAGTTATCAATTCAACCTGCTTGCAGGTGGTGGAAGAAAAAATTTAAATGAATTAAGTAAAACAAGATGAATAAATTTTTAGCAATAACATTCTTAGCTGTAGTAGTTGCATTAACTAGTTGTAGCGATGTGAAGCGTACTCCAGGTTCTATCTATATGCCGGATATGGCGTATAGCCGCGCATATGAAACTTATGCCGATCATAGTAACCTTACTGAAAAAGGAATCAACTACAACAATATGCCTGTTGCAGGTACTATTGCACGTGGTCACGATATGCCTTTTCCAATTGCGAAAGATAAAGCAGGTGATACGGTGAATTATTATGCTTCAAGATCAGTGGTAAATCCAATTGATTCTTTAAGTAAGAAAGATTATGAGGAAGCTGAGCGTTTATATTTAATTAACTGTGGTATTTGTCATGGTGCTAAATTAAATGGTAACGGTCCTTTATATAAAGATGGTAATGGTCCTTATCCTGCAAAGCCTGCAACATTAGTAGGTGATGTAAAATATGAAAGCATGCCAGCTGGTCAAATGTTTTACTCTGTTCAATATGGTAAAAACTTAATGGGATCATATGCTTCTCAATTAAGCAGACACCAACGCTGGATGATTATCCGTTACATTAAGGATAAACAAGCAGCTGCTAAAAAAGGATAATCATAAATTAGAAAATCAAGATCGCAAAGATTTAAAAGACTATAAATAAGAAACGATGGCATCTATTAAAGAACAATTTGAAATTCCTGGTAAATTAAAGACATGGGCTTATGCTTTAATCGGCATTGGTGGTGTTGCCTTATTGTATGGTATGTTTACCCAAGGATTCAGCACTGACGAACATGAGCAAGTTCATTTTTGGGGTACTTTAATGTACAATACCATTTTCTGGACTTTGGTGACCAACGCTGCTATGTTCTTTTTATGTTTCAGCACAATGGCGCAAGCTGCATGGATGCAATCCTTCCGCAGAATTGCTGAAGCCATCTCTACTTTAGTACCTGTATTTGGTAGTATCACTTTTGCAGTGTTAATATATGTAGTAGTGAGTGAGAAGCACCATATCTACCATTGGTTAGATGCTGCTGCTGTTGCAAAAGATCCTATCTTAAAAGGAAAGGCTGGTTTCTTAAATCCAACTTTCTTTATTATCTGGACTACATTAGCCATTACATTATGGTCTTATTTTGGATATAGAATGCGTCAAATATCTCGCGAAGCTGACGAAAATCCAATGGATGCAGAAACTGCAAAAAGTTTCAACATTCGTAGCATGACACGCTCAGGATTTTTCTTAGTGTGGTTTGGTTTAACAGTGGCTTCTACAATTCCTTGGTTATGGTTAATGAGTATCGATGCACATTGGTATTCTACGATGTATAGCTGGTATACTTTTGCAAGTTCATTCGTTGCAGGTATGGCATTGATTGCACTTTGGGTAATCTACGCAAAAAATAAAGGCTATTTAGAATTAACAAACGCTGAGCACTTACATGACATTGCTAAATTCATGTTTGCGTTCTCTATCTTCTGGACTTACTTATGGTTCTCTCAATACATGTTAATTTGGTACGCTAATATTCCTGAGGAAACAGTTTACTTTAAACACCGTGTTCAAGGTGCATACAAACCAATTTTCTTCTTGAATTTAGTAGTTAACTTTTTAGCACCATTGATTATTTTAATGAAGCGTTCTGCTAAAAGAAATTTCACTTTGGTGGCTTTCATGGCAGTTTTGATTTTATTTGGTCACTGGATTGATTTTTACCAAATGGTAATGGGTAGCTTGATGAAAGATCATGTTACTTTAGGTTGGTTGGATTTTGGAATCCTTGGATTCTTTGTGGGTGTTTTAATTTTAATGGTTGCGCGTTCTTTAGCAAGCAAACCATTGATTGCAAAAAATCATCCGTTCTTAAAAGAAAGTATTATTCACCAAGTATAATCATTGGAACCAACTAATATTGATTTAGAAATAACGAATTAAAGAATTATGAGTTTATATTTATCTATCGCAATCATCGCCCTAATTTATGTGGTAATTTTTCAAATTGCCAAGGCGAGTGAATATGTATCAATCTTAAAGGGTGAAGAAAACAGCCGTAAGCAAAACAACAAGATCAACGGATTTTTAATGATCGTGTTTTTAGTGTTAGGTTTTGTGGGTGTGTACGTTTGTAATGACCTCCTTTTTGATAAAACTTTATTAGCACATCCTGCTGCAAGTATTCAAGGTGAAAGAGTTGACCAAATGCTTTGGATTACTTTAACCATTACAGGTATCGTGTTTATAATTACTCAAATATTATTATTCTGGTTCTCTTATAAATACCAAGAGCAAGAAAACAGAAAAGTATTCTTTTTTGCGCATAGCACTAAATTAGAATTAATCTGGACTGCGATTCCTGCAATCACTTTAACGGTGTTGGTAATTTTTGGTTTACGTAACTGGTTCTTCTTTACTGGCGACGCTCCAAAAAATGCAATGGTAGTGGAAGTAACTGGAAAGCAATTTGGTTGGATTTTCCGTTATCCAGGAAAGGACGCTGTGTTTGGTAAAAAATATTATAAAAACATTGACCCTGCTAATAACTCAGTAGGTATTATTTGGGATGATAAATATGCTCAAGATGATATCTTAACGGAGCAAACAATGTATGTGGTTAAAGGTCAACCTGTAAAATTAATTATTGGTTCAAGAGACGTTATTCATGACGTAGGTTTATCTGCATTCCGTTTAAAAATGGATGCGGTACCTGGTATCCCAACAACTATGTGGTTTACACCTAAGTATACTACTAAAGAAATGCGTGAGATGACAGGTAATCCTAATTACACTTACGAAATTTCATGTGATCAATTATGTGGTAACGGTCACTACTCTATGAAGGGTGTGATTGAAGTGGTTGAGCAAGAAGAATATGATTTATGGATGGCGAAGCAAAAGCCTCAATACTTTGTTGCCAATCCTGACAAGGATCCTGAAGCTGCGAAAGCGGCTGCAACTGCTGCACCTGCTAAGGACAGCACTGCAAAAGTAGCAACAGCAAAAATGTAATTGATAGTAGAACAAAAGACAATTAAAGAAAAACTTATTTAAATAAAAGGTATGAGTCACGAAGCAGTATTACACGCACACGAATCTCATGGACATGATGATCATGGTCATCACGAACATCATGATACATTCTTAACTAAATATGTATTTAGTCAAGACCATAAAATGATCGCGAAGCAATTCTTGATCACTGGTATGGTTTGGGCGGTACTAGGTGGTTTAATGAGTGTGCTTTTCCGTTTACAATTAGGTTATCCTGATGCAAGTTTCCCTTGGTTAGAATCTATCTTGGGCAAATGGGCAAAAGGTGGTCAAATTACACCTGAAGCTTATTACGCTTTAGTAACAACACACGGAACGGTATTGGTATTCTTTGTATTAACTGCAGGTTTATCTGGTACTTTCGCTAACTTTTTAATTCCATTACAAATTGGTGCACGTGATATGGCGTCTCCATTTATGAATATGCTTTCTTACTGGTTCTTCTTAGCAGCTAGTATTGTAATGATGTCTTCATTATTTGTAGAGACTGGACCATTTAGTGGTGGTTGGGTAGCGTATCCTCCATTGTCTGCATTGCGTGATGCATCTCCAGGTTCTAAATCTGGTATGGACTTATGGATTATCTCAATGGCATTGTTCGTAGTATCTTCTTTATTAGGAGGATTAAATTATATCGCTACCATTTTAAACATGCGTACAAAAGGTATGAGCATGACACGTTTACCTTTAACCATTTGGGCATTATTCTTTACAGCGGTATTAGGGGTATTGTCTTTCCCTGTATTATTATCTGGTTTTATCTTATTAATTTTTGATAGAAACTTTGGTACTTCTTTCTATCTTTCTGATATTTTCGTGAATGGTGTAGGTGCATTATCTAACGAAGGTGGTAGTGCCATTTTATACCAACACTTATTCTGGTTCTTAGGTCACCCTGAGGTTTACATTATCTTATTACCTGCCATGGGTATGGTTTCTGAGATTATGTCTGTAAACTCTCGTAAACCCATCTTTGGTTACATGGCGATGTTAGGTTCATTATTTGCAATTGCAGTATTGGCCTTCTTAGTATGGGCGCACCATATGTTCGTTACAGGATTAAATCCATTCTTAGGATCTGTATTCGTTCTTTTAACTTTATTAATCGCAGTTCCTTCTGCTATCAAAGTATTTAACTGGTTAACTACTTTATGGAGAGGTAATATCCGTTTCACTCCTGGTATGTTGTTTGCAATTGGTTTTGTAAGCTTATTTATCTCTGGAGGTCTAACAGGTATTTGGTTAGGTAACGCTGCTTTGGATATTCACTTACACGATACTTATTTCGTAATTGCGCACTTCCATATTGTAATGGGTGTGGCAAGTATGTTTGGTATGTTTGCTGGTGTGTACCACTGGTTCCCTAAAATGTATGGTCGCTATTTAAATAACTCTTTAGGTTACATGCACTTTTGGGTTACATTGGCAGGTGCTTACATGATTTTCTGGCCAATGCACTACGAAGGTTTAGCGGGTATGCCTCGTCGTTATTTTGATTTTAGTATTTGGGAAAGCTTTAAGCAATTCGCTGAATTAAATCGTTTCATTAGTACGGTTGCAATGATTGTTTTTGCTGCTCAACTTTTATTTATCATTAACTTCTTCTATTCTATATTCAAAGGTCGTAAAGTAACAGATCCAAATCCTTGGAAATCTAATACTTTAGAGTGGACTACTCCAATTAATCCTGGTCACGGTAACTGGCCTGGTGAAATTCCTGAAGTACATCGTTGGCCTTATGATTACGGTAAGGATGGTGTTGACTTTATCCCACAAGATGTTCCAGTGGGTGATCACGAATCAAGCCATTAAAAAATTGATTATGCCCTGTTTGATCAGGGCATAATTATTTTATCTCCAATAACGGGTTTATATAACGAATTAAGTGAAAGCAACTTTAAAAAATTACGGACAGCTCATGAAGTTTACACTCAGTTTTACTGTAGTGTTCACTTGCGTAATTTGTTTTCAGTTGGCGCCTAATGTTGCAGGTTATGATTGGTTCAATATTTTATTATTGACTTTTGCAGGACTATGTATTACAGGAAGTGCAAATGCTATTAATCAATCTGTCGAAAAAGATACCGATGCACAAATGAAGCGTACGAGCAATCGTCCTGTTGCTGCGGGTAGATTAACACAACAACAAGCATATGGTTTTGCATTCATTACTGGTGTAGTTGGTGTTGGTTTAATGTGGTGGGGTTTTAATTTATCTTCTGCATTACTCTCTGCATTTAGTTTGTTTTTATATGCGTTTATTTATACGCCACTGAAAAAAATAAATTCAATTGCAGTATTGGTGGGCGCTTTTCCTGGTGCTATTCCTTGTTTAATAGGATGGGTGGCTGCTACCAATGAGTTTAGTGCAGGTGGATGGGCTTTATTATTAATACAATTCTTATGGCAGTTCCCACACTTTTGGGCAATTGCTTGGGTTTCACATAATGATTATTCTAAAGTAGGTTTTAAATTATTACCTGCAAAAGAAGGTCCAACAAGGTTTACAGCAGTACAAAGTATTATGTATGCAGTGTTGATGATTCCAATTGGTTTTATTCCGCACTACTTACACTTAACAGGTGAATGGAGTATGTGGGTGGTATTGGTTGCCAATATGTTTATGGTAGTGCAATGTGTTAGATTGTATCAAAACATGGGTGTCCAAGCAGCACGTCGTGTTATGTTTAGCAGTTATATTTATTTACCCATTGTTTATTTATCCTTACTTGCGGACAAATCAAATTTCGTACATCTATAAAATTTTATTTATGTCAACAGATATTCAAATGGAAAAGAAAAAAATTCACCCTTATCAATTTTATTTGTGGGCTGGATTGGGAAGTGTTGTGATGATGTTTGCTGGTTTAACAAGTGCTTATATTGTTAAAAAGAGCCAGGCAAGTTGGTTAGAGTTTGACCTACCGAATGTTTTTATGGTTTCAACGGTAGTCATTTTAATTAGCAGCTTTACCATTCAAATGGCGGTAAAAAAGCAAAAAGAACAGAACGAAAATCAGTACCGTGGTTTTTTAGCGGTGACTGCTATTTTGGGTCTGGTTTTTATCTTATTACAAATACAAGGATTTAGAACTTTGGAAGGAAATAGCATTGCTTTAACTGGAGCTAGAAGCAATTCTGCAGCTTCCTTTTTGTTTGTAATTACGGGCTTGCACCTTTTGCACGTTTTAGGGGGTGTGATTGCCTTGGTTTGGATCAGTTTAAAGGCGTTTTCGTCTAAAAACAACATAAATAACGACTTGCCAGTCAAATTGATATCCAATTATTGGCATTTTGTAGACATATTGTGGGTGTACCTTTTTGTATTCCTTCATTGGGTGGGCTAAACCCAAAAAAAGTAGGGTATTTTTATGCAAATATCCTTGATAGCCAATATTTTTGCACTGAAATCGAAATAGCACATGTCAAATGTAACAACTGCTTCAACAAAGGAAGCAAAATGGTGGAACGGGGGAAAAAGCCCTTTTGATGTAGAATACGGAAAAGTAATGATGTGGTACTTTTTAATGAGTGACGCATTTACTTTTGGCGCATTCTTAATTGCTTATGGTACTGTACGTTTTTCAACAAACGGATGGCCTAATCCAAACGAAGTATTTAAAAGTTATCCTTTTGCGGGTGAAGGTACCAACGCTCCTTTAGTGTTTGTATCTATCATGACTTTCATTTTGATTGTGAGTTCGGTAACCATGGTATTGGCTGTTCATGCAGGTAAGATGATGGATAAAAAAGGAGTAGTTAGAAATATGATTTTAACCATCATTGGTGGTATTGCTTTTTTAAGCTGTCAAGCTTGGGAGTGGAATCACTTACATCACGAAGGTGCATGGTGGGGTATGAATCCGTTCATCAATGCGGATGGTACTGCTTCATCTACTAACTTCACTAACTTTTTCTTTACCATCACTGGTTTCCATGGATTTCACGTATTTAGTGGTGTAGTTATTAATATCATTATGTTAATCATGACTTTAACGAATCAGTTTGAGAAAAGAGGTCATTACTTAATGATTGAAAAAGCTGGATTGTATTGGCACTTTGTAGATTTAGTGTGGGTATTTGTATTCACTTGTTTCTACTTATTATAAAATTGTATAGCACTAGCGCTTAAAAATATTTCAAAAAGATTATTATGTCAAATCACGATACACACGAACACGGAGATCCAATTGCAGAGATTAAGAAAGTAACCATCATTTTATCAGTACTTACTATTATTGAATTAATATTAGGATTCTGGATGATTGGTGTTACTTCAGAAGGAGGCCGTTTAGCCATTAAAGGAACCATTGTAATTTTAATGTTGGCTAAAGCATTTTACATTGTTGCTTACTTTATGCACTTAAAGCATGAGTTAAAGAACTTAATTATGACCATTGTAGTGCCTTTGGCTTTATTCATTTGGTTCATTACTGCGTTTTTATCGGATGGTAATTCATTCAGAAATTTACGTAACACATACGACCCTCATTTTAAAGAACAAGCAACTATTAAAGTAGAAGCGAAGGAAGGTCATCATGGTGAAGAAGGTGCGCATGCTACTGAAGCTAAAGAAGCTGCACCAGCAACTGAAGCGAAAGAGGCTGCTCCTGCAAAAGCTGCTGAGACTGAAAAAAAATAATAAACGCTTAAGTTTACGATATTAAAAACCATCCTTCTTGGATGGTTTTTTGTTGAATTCAACTGCCGTTTAGGCTTTCCGTTGTAACTTTGCCTATCAATTTATACTATGTCTAAAAAATCGATTTACGGTTTAATTATTGCGTTACTGATTCCTGTTTTATGTTACTTATGGCTGAAGCAGGCGAGTGATAGTGCCGTAATTATGCCTCGTCATTATTTATTAGATACAGTGGTGGAGAAGGAAGTTAGAGGCAAACAAATCACAGATAGTATTTGGCATACAACAAAAGATATTCGCTTAGTAAATCAATTAGGGGATACTGTTAATTTATATGATCAAAAAGGAAAAATAATTATCCTTGATTTTTTCTTTACGAGTTGTGGAAGCATTTGTCCTAAGCTTACGCGCAATATGGTAAAGTTGCAGCAGTCTTTTACTAGAGGGGGAGATATTCGTAAAAAACAAGTAGATACTTCTATTGTTCAATTTATTTCCATGTCAGTGGATCCTGCAAGAGACAGCGTACCTGTGTTAAGAGAGTATGCCAATAAAATGGATGTAGTATCAGATAACTGGTGGATGTTAACTGGTAATAGAGATTCCATTTACAAATTTGCATTTGAAGAAATGAGGGTAGACAAATTTAGTATGGAACCAGTGAATCCCGATTTTGTTCATACAAGCCGTTTTATTTTGATTGATAAAAACATGCAAGTGCGTGGTTATTATAATGGCTTAGATTCAACATCACTACTAAAGTTAGCTAAAGATGTTGGCTACATTATGTTGGAAAAAGACCGTACTAAAAAAAGTGAGGTCTTTCAACAAATTATTGAACTAAGCTGGTTATGGCTTGTTATAGCTGTATTAGTTGGGGGCTTTGTATATTATTTCACAAGCACTAGACAAAAAAATTAATTTATATGTTAACACCTTCGATTCAAAAGAATGACAAAAAAGCTAAATGGTTAATTGGAATCTTTAGTGTTGTTGTTTTTGTTGCAGTAACATTTTTAAGCAAATTCACATTAGAAGTGGAATTGCCTTTTGATAAACACATTTTTGCATTAATCAATGCATTGTTAAATACGGGTGTTGCTATTTTATTGGTATTTGCTATTATAGCGATTAAGAATAAAAAGTTTCAGTTGCATAAAAACTTAATGCTTACAGCTTTGACGCTTTCTGTATTGTTTTTAGTTACTTATATCGCGCATCATTTATTTGCTGGGGAAGCCCGCTTTGGTGATGCTAATTTTGATGGACAAGTAGATGCTGCCGAAGCAGCAGCGGTAGGAAACCTTCGTCCTTTCTATTTAATTTTATTAACTACCCATATTATTTTAGCGGCTACTAGTTTGCCATTTATTTTATTCACCGCCTACCGTGGATTAACCGGTGAGTACGAAGATCATAAACGCAAAGGAAGAACCATGTGGAAGATATGGTTTTATGTAGCGGCAACAGGTCCGTTAGTGTATATGATGATTAAGCCTTACTATCATTAATTTATGTATTTAGAAATACTGATATTAAAAAAGGAGTGAAATAATTCACTCCTTTTTTAATATCCCAACTCAGTGGCTGGGTCCCAAAATAATTTTTCAAAGTCCACTACGGTTTCGTTTTGCACTTTGATTTTTTCTTTCTCTAAAAGTTCTTGCATTTTAGTGGGCGTTTCAAAATGCGCTTTCCCAGTGAGCATTCCATTTCTATTCACTACTCGGTGTGCAGGTACTTTTGGTTTTACACCATGTGACGCATTCATGGCCCAGCCCACCATTCTTGAACTCCCGCCCGTTCCAATATATTTTGCAATTGCCCCATAACTTGTGACACGACCTTTTGGGATTAATCGCACCACATCAAAAACGTTTTGAAAAAAGTCTTTAGTCTTGGGGGTGTATTCCATCTTTATTGTTTTTACTCAAGGTGGATCTAATTAATTGCGCGCGTGTTTTAATAGGTTCAGGTACCGCATCATAATCAAATGGGCAATGCTTGCATGCTTGCCCACAACAATATCCTCTCGACTCGTGATAGGCTGCAGTAAACACCCACATTCCTTTGGGGTCAATATAATAATCTACATCTTTAATCATGTTGTTCTCTTTCTTACTCACTTACTGTCTGTCTTTCTTTTTTTCTATCTATCTTCTATTCTTTCTTGCATTCTTTTCTATAACAAATTATTCCATGGCTTGTTTACCATTACGAGCTAAACTTTCATGCGTTTCGGTTATTTCAAATTCTGCAATGATCTCTTTTAATTTTTCATCTAATTCAATGGGAAGTTCCTTGTCTAATTTAAATTGAATATAGTGAATGCGATTACTACTTGCAATATTCAATCCCTCATAATACGTTTTTATGGCATATCTGTCATCCCATTTATCAGACTGCATCAATTCGCTACTATATAAATTATCGGTAGCAGTGATTAAGGTAAGCCCGTACAATTCAACCACTGTTTTGGTAAATAAAAATAAATTAGGACTATCGGTTTTTAAATGCACTACACCTGATGAATTATTATTTTCTCCATCGGCTTTTTTCAAAAACTGCTGATAAAGTCGTAAGAATTTAGGATGCGTTAATCTTTTCTTTGCTTTGGATAATCTTAATTGTGGATCGGGAAAAGTGATCCATATTTCATTCACCTCGTCTTGGGCAAAGTATTGTGTTACTTGATCAATTTGAGTTCGTATAAATGCAACATTTTTTAAGCCATCTCGGTTCGCAATGCTGGCACCTTTCCAAATTCGATTGCCTTTTAAATCTAAGCCTACAAAATTTTGATTCGAAAACATGCGGCCTAAACCCACTGCATATTCTCCTCTTCCACAAGCAAGTTCTAAAACCAAAGGCTTCTTATTTGAAACACTCGAAGATTCATTGGTATCATCAACAACGGCAAGACTGTCTAATTCAATGTTAATAGTCCCTTTTTCAAGTTCATGAAAATAAGCAGCCCACTTTCCAGGCATCCCTTGCGGATACTCCAATACGTTTTCATATTCTTTAATAGCCGCAAACTTGATTAATTTTTTTTGACCCATAATGCAAATATACTACCTAGCAAGGTTTTAGTGCTTCATTAATTTCACTGCTCTTTGTGCAACAATAGGAGCAATAGCTACGCCCATACCACTCATGCGTACAGCGCAATAAACATTGGGCTGTAATTGCTGAATAATTGGCTTTTTAATTTTGCCCATACCCATAGTTCCACTCCAACGTAATTCTATATTTGGTTTTTTTGCATCCTTTGGTAAAATGCGTTTCATCATAAACTCCTCTAAAGTTTTTTGAATCAACTTTGATGTTTCTAATGAAGTTGTTTTTTCATTTTTAAAATCTTTATTTCTTGCACCCCCTAATAATAATCTATTGCCTACATTTCTGAAATAATAAAAGCCTTCGTCAAAATGAAATGTTCCTTTGAATTTTAAATTTGGAATCGGTTCGGTAATAAACACTTGTCCTCTTGCTGGTACTACATCTAATTCAGGCAACAATTGTTTTGCAAAACCATTGGTGCAAATAAGTAATTGCTTGGTTTCAATGGTCGCTTCTAAATTTGTTTTGATAGTCACTCCATTTTTGTGTGACTTAAATTTTTTAACTTCTGTATTGAATAAAATTTGTACTCCTTTTGATTGCACTTCCTTTTGCAATGCCAATACTAACTTTGCTGAATTCAATTGTCCTTCGAATGGACTAAAAGCCAATGCATTAATTTTTTGGAATCCTAATTTTGGAATCTGCTTTGATTCGTTGGTATAAATAGGTAAGTACTTTCCATTTTTTTTAGGAGTACCTAATGCTGGTGCTAAAATTTTATTTAAGTAGGCAATATCTGCATCTAACTTTTTAATATCATATGCACCCCCTTGTTCAAATAACTCATAACCACCAAACTGATCGTAGTCAATTGTTTTTTTATCAAATACTTTTTGAATTCTTTGCAAACCGTCATAACGCATCTTTACTGTTTCCAACATATTAGCTTCACCCATTAGTTGAACATCATACATAAGTTCGGATACGCTACCAAAACAACTAAAGCCGGCATTGCGGGTACTAGCTCCGGAAGGAATTACCCCTCTCTCCAAAATAGTAATTTGCAATTTTGGGTTTTTGTTAATTAACTCATAGGCAGTCCATAAGCCCACAAAACCACATCCAATAATTACCACCTCTTTTGGAGCGAAATAGGTGGATTGCTCCCATACGGATATTGCCATGACTAGTTATTTAGACTACAAATATCCTACTAAGCGGTCAATAAGCCTAAAATGTTCCATTTTCTGCAGTAAAAACACCCATTTTGGAACAAATTTGAAAAGGTTCTTTACCTATTTCACTTATTGTTGATTGTAAATTGAATCAAAATTTAAACCATATGAAAAAAATGCTATTCTTGGGTCTTTGTGTTGCTTCCGTAGTTATTGGATGCAAGTCAGAAACCAAAACCACTTCTCAAGTGGGTGTGTATACGCTTGATAAACAAGTAATTACAGGCGGAAAATCAGAAGTAATTAAATCAACTGCTAATGGCGACCTACAGTATAAAATCTATACTCCAGAGGGCTATTTTGTAATTGCTATGGCTAAAGACTCCTCAGTTTATTTCGGAACAGGATCTTATACGCAAGCCGACAAAACTATAACAGAAACAAATATTTACAATAGTCTTGCTTTAGATACTGTTTCTGATGTAAAATTAGACATTACTACTACAGAAAAAGGCTACACGCAATTAATTCCAGAAATTACGGTAAGTGGTACAAAGTATAAGTTTACTGAAGACTATACAACAATTGCAACAACTGGTACTTCAGCATTAGATGGCATTTGGCATCAAACTAAAAACTTAGTAGTTTCTGGTAAAGACACAGCTGATAAAACTTACAATGAATATAAAGTATACCAAGGTGGTCATTTTATGTGGGCTACAAGATATATGTCTGATACTGCAGCTAAAAAAATGACAAACTTAGTTGGTCATGGCACATTTACTTTAAACAATGATGACTTAACTGAGCAATTAGATTTTTCAAGTTTGAAGGGCGCTGTTGGCAAATATGACATTAAAGTAAAATTCAATGGTGCAGATGAGTATACGCAGGAAACTGCTGATACAACTAATAAAACAGTTGGATTTAAAACCTATAAGCGTATTAAGAAATAGTTTTTCAGGATTTTTTAAGTTTGGAAAAGGCTGCTCGTAAAGAGCGGCCTTTTTTATTTGATTCTTATTAAAAATAATGGGAAATTGCATCCCATAATGCGCCACTACTTTTACCTTTTCCTTTTTGTATTAGCTTTTTCTTTAAAGGGGAGTGCGCAAACGACTCACATGCAGGAGTCCTGGTGGGATTATCTAAATCAAAATAGATATAATGAACATTGGGGTTCATGGATTGACTTGCAATCCAAATTAAAAGACAACTATGTAAATTCATTGAATGCCAATGAGTATACCTTGGGTGCTTCTTATTTTAAGAACGAACATTTTAAGTACACTGGAGCCCTCACCCTTGTAGATCAATTTCCTGCAACGGGTAAGCCCTATCATTTGGAGGAGTATCGTCCTTGGCAAATGATACAATTAAATACCAAAACGAGTCGCTCCAAGTGGTTACAGTGGTTAAGGTTGGAGGAAAGGTTTAAGCAAACCGCAATCAGCAATAAAGCAAGTGATCAGTACGATTTTTCGTATAGATTAAGGTATTATATATTGGCTCAATTCCCCTTAAGTAAGCGCATGTATAAAAAAGGAACATTTTCTTTAGTTACTTCTGAGGAATTGTACCTGAACTTTGGTCCTAGTATCGTTTACAATACTTTTGATCAAAACCGACTATTTGCAGGATTTTACTATTATTTGAATGATGCTAATATTTTGCAGTTGGGATATACCAATTTGTTTCAAAAATATAATGCGCCAGATAAATATCTAAAGTCAGATGTGTTAAGAGTTTCTGTTTTTAATACTATTGATTTTCGTAAAAAGCCAAAAACTAGGGATGTTAATCCTTAGTTAGCCTTTGCAATTTTCTTTTCAAAATCTTATTTGAGTTCCTTTCAAAACCTAAGCTATTTAATGATTTTAGCGATTTTTAGGGTTTTATATCTTTTATTAAATTTGTCGGTATCGTTTGCGTAAATAAATAGATTAAATAAATGTGAAATTTAAGTTAATATAAATAGACTTGTAGACGATTTATTGGCCACTTTGGCCTTGATTGCTAAACAAATTGCTTATATGAAAAAACTTGTATTGGGTTTTATGCTAACCTTAACCACAATTGGGTTATTTGCACAAAACATTACTGTAGCCGGTAAGGTTACCGACGAAACTGGCGCTCCTTTGGATGGAGTTTCTATCAAAGTAAACGGATCTAATAAAGGAACACAAACTAATAATGGAGGTGCTTTTCAAATTGCAGTCGCTCCAGGTGTTACTTTAACTTTTAGCTATGTTGGTTATAACAATATAGAAAAGAAAATTACTGACGCTAGTCCTTTCACTATTAAATTATCTAAAGCGAATGCTAACTTAGAAGATGTAGTAGTTATTGGTTATCAGAGTGTTAGACGTAAGGATGTAATGGCTTCTGTTGCATCAGTTGGCGCTAAAGACTTAAAAGATATTCCTATTAACTCAGCAGCTGAAGCTTTAAATGGTCGTTTAGCGGGAGTTACGGCAACGACTGCGGAAGGTTCTCCTGATGCGCAAGTTAAAATTAGAGTAAGAGGTGGTATGTCAATTACAGGTGACAACTCTCCTTTATATATTTTGGACGGAGTTCAGGTTGAAAATGCTTTAGGATTAATTTCTCCTCAAGACATTCAATCTATCGACGTTTTAAAAGACGCTGCTGCGACTGCTATTTATGGTGCGCGTGGTGCGAATGGGGTAATCGTAATTACCACTAAAAAAGGAAGACAAGGAAAAATGCAGGTTACTTATAATGCATTTTATGGCGTGAAGAGTTTACAAAAAGAATTAGATGTTTTAAATCCATATGATTATGGATTTTATCAGTTTGAAAGACAATTAGGAAATGCTACAGATAGTGCAACTTTCGTTAAGAATTTTGGAACATTTGCAGATTTAGCATTACTTAAATATTCAAGTCAAAATGTAAAACCAGTTGATTGGCAAAGTCAAGTATTTGGAAACACTGGTATCATGCAATCTCATAACTTATCTGTTTTTGGAGGATCTAAGAAATTAACATACAATTTTGGTGTTACTTCAAATGATGATAAAGCAGTTGTTAGAAATTCTGGATTGAGAAGAGGAATCGTAACAGGAAAAGTAGAATATCAGCCAACTGAAAAATTAAAATTAGCTGTTTCTACAAGATATAATTATCAAGATGTATATGGAGCGGGCGTTTCAAGTGATCAGGGTTCAGCGTACAATAGATTAAGAAATGCTGTTCGTTACAGACCTTATTTATCTGCAAACCAAACAATCACTGATGCGGATCCTTTAGCTGACCCTGCAGTTGGTAATGGATTAAACTTAATTAACCCTATTGATTTAGCTGATCAAGAGTATCGTAAAAAATCAACTGAAGTAAAGAATGTAACTGCTTCACTTACATATAATATTCTTAAAAACTTAACATTCACTTCAACTTATGGTTACAATGATAATGTGATTATAGACAGAAAATTTAGTGACTCAATTACTCCTTACTCTGTTTTATCTGGTTCAAGAAAACCAATCATGAGTAAGGATACCATTCAGGGTACTACTTTTACAAATTCAAATGTGTTATCATTTAATTTGAACAAAGGTAATCACGCATTAACTGCTTTAGTGGGTGAAGAAACATATGAGTTAGATTCTAGAACTGCTAATAGCTTATATAAGTTATATCCTAATGGAACTACTCCAACACAAGCTTTCTTGTATCAAGTACCAGGAACTTCTTTTGCAGGTTATCCTAAATTGCAAAAAAGTGTTTATACAAACTTATCTTTCTTTAGCCGTGTTACTTATTCATACTTAGATAAATACTTATTTAGCGTGAATGCAAGAGCAGACGGAGCTTCTAAATTTTCTGAAAATAATCGTTGGGGTTATTTCCCTTCTGGATCATTTGCTTGGAGAATTAAGAAAGAGAAATTCTTACAAGATGTTGATTTCATCAATGATATGAAAATTAGAGTAGGTTATGGTGAAGTGGGTAACAACCGTATCAATGACTATTTATTCTTAAGCACATATAACAATAATGGTTCTTATTATTATGGATTAGGTGGGCAAACTGCTTATGGTTATTCATCTGCAGGTATCATTTGGGCAGCTACTGGTAAAAAGTAACAAAAAAGCCTCCCCGTTTGGGAAGGCTCGTAGCTGTAGGGGGAGGGCTCGAACCTCCAAGGGGCAGTTAGCTATAACACAAAGTTTCAGTGGTCGACCCTGGTCGTCTATTGCTAGACGGCTCTATGTTACGTTTATCCCGTGATCCCCGCCTTCGAGACAAGAAGGCACGTTTGCCAAAAATTTCGTCACCCCACAGTATTAAGATCTTTTCATTTGAGCGTTTACGGTGTGTTTCCCCTCATTTGATATATCAAAACTAAGGTATTGACCCATATGTTGCAAATATTTTAAGTAATTATTTTAAAATATAGAAATTATTTAATAATTTGCTATTATATTTAAAATTATACAAATATGGAGCCTAAAAATAACCCCAAATTGAATGTTGACAAAAGCCTAGATAAGCTGGATTTACAAATTATTCAGGCCATGATGCAGGATGCCGAGGTCTCTTACGCCGACCTTGGTAAGCAGTTTTTTGTATCGGGTGGTACTATTCATGTGCGCATTAAAAAATTAGAGGAATTGGGCATTGTGCAAGGAAAAAGATTGGCTGTTGACTTAAAAGTATTGGGTTATGATATCATTGCATTTATCGGTATCTATTTAGAGAAAAGCTCAATGTATGATACGGTTGCACAGGCATTAAAAAACATACCACAGGTAGTGCGTGTAAATTATACAACGGGCAACTATAGTATGTTTGTTGAAATTGTTTGTAAGGACATTCAACAACTTCGTTTTGTTTTACATGATGAGCTACAAAAGATCAAAGGCATTGAACGAACCGAGACTTTAATTTCTTTGGAAGAAAGTTTCTCGCGTAACGTAAGGATTGTATAAGTAAACAGTAGTAAATTACATATACATAATTCCCAACAAGAATCATTCAATTTGTGCCAATGAAAATCTGTAATTATAATGATGGAAGAAGGGGCTTCTTAAAAAAATCTGCTACGATGGCAGCTTTTTATTTAGCGCCTACCACATTCGTAAAAGCATTTGCTATAGATAATGTTGTACCAACCCCAATTCCTAAAGAAAAATTAGCCATTACCTTAAATGGTAAACTTTTGAATTTGGAAGTGGATGCGCGTATTACCATTTTAAATTTATTAAGAGAGGAATTAAATTTTACGGGCACAAAAAAGGGTTGTGAAATGGGACAATGTGGTGCTTGTACGATACATATTAATGGTAAGCGTACCAAGTCTTGCATGCAGTTGGCGGTAGCTAATCAAAATAATTCTATTACAACTATTGAGGGTTTGCAACAATCAGAGCAACTACATCCAATGCAAGCAGCATTTTTAAAACATGATGCTTTTCAATGTGGTTATTGCACTTCGGGACAAATTATGTCTGCCGTAGCATGTGTTAGAGAGGGACAAGCAAAATCGCGTGATGCAATCAAAGCCTATATGGATACTAATATTTGTAGATGCGGTGCTTATCAAAACATTGTGGATGCCATTGAAGAGGTTGCTAAGACAGGCGCTAAAATTTAATCACCCTTTATTTATTTCAATATGAAAACGAATCATGTAAATACTTTTTTTTGGGAAGACGAAAGAGTAGACGGGGTAGATAAAGTAACAGGTAAAGCAAAATATACAGCTGAACATAACTTACCCAATTTGGCGTATGCTGTTTTTGTAACAAGTAATATTGCAAAAGGGAGCATTAAAAATTTAGATGTTTCAAAAGCATTGGCAATGCCTGGTGTATTGGATGTAATTTATTATGCCAACTGTCCTGCCGTGCCTGGTTATAATAGCAATGCTGCGGATAGACCCAAAAATGTTTCAGAGTGGAGAGGGCATAAAGTTTTGTACGATAATAAAATAAGATTTTTTGGACAACCCATTGCATTGATTGTTGCAGATAGTTTAGAAAATGCAAACGCCGCTATACGATTTGTGAAGCCAGAATATGAGCAAGAAAGTTTTGAAACCAATTTTGATAAAGCAAGACTTAATGAAGCAAATTTAAAAGGGGCTATTAATTATAAAAGAGGTGCAGATGTCACAAAGCCAATTGCTGCATCTGTCAATGCAGAATTTAATATTCCGATTGAAGTGCATAACCCCATGGAGTTACAAGCAACTATTGCTTATTGGGAGGCAGAGGATAAAGTATTATTGTATGATAAAACGCAGGGGCCAAAGAGCACGCAAAATATTGTCGCGCGCACTTTTGGGTTGCCTGAAAAAAATGTTCGTGTGATTGCCGAAAATGTGGGCGGTGCATTTGGGAGTAGCTTAAGGTCATGGTCCAATGTGCCCGCTGCATGTATTGCTGCTAAAAAAATTAATCGTCCTGTAAAGTTGGTGCTTACACGACCTCAAATGTTTTCATTAATTGGATACCGCCCTCAGTCATGGCAAAAAGTAAATATTGCAGCAGATGCCGAAGGTAATTTTTTGTCTATTAATCACGAAGCTATCAGTAACACTTCGCGTTACGAAGATTTTAGAGAAGGCATTGTAGATGTTTCTAAATTTTTATATGCTAGTGAAAATGTAACTACTAAATATAGTTTACTACCATTGGATTTAAGTACACCTATTTGGATGCGTGGTCCTGGTGAAGCAACAGGTTGTTTTGCATTAGAGTCTGCGATTGATGAACTTTCTTATCAATTAAAAATGGATCCTATTGCATTAAGAATTAAAAACTTTACTGCGATCAATCCTGAAAATAAATTACCGTTTTCGGACAACAACTTAAAAGCTTGTTATGATTATGGTAAGGAAAAAATTGGATGGAAAAATAGACCAACCGCTCCTGGAACATTAAAAGAAAATGGTTGGTTGATTGGATATGGAATGTCAGTTGGAGTTTTCGGTGCTGGTAAAGGATCAGCATCAGTAAGAATTGTATTGTCTAATGATGGAAAATTATTATTAGAATGTGCGGTGAGTGATATGGGACCAGGTACTACCACAGCAATGACTAGAATTGCTGCAGAGACTATGCAAATGCCAATAGGTAAAATTAAATTTAAATTAGGTGACTCTGATTTACCTCCTGGTCCTTCACAGGGAGGCTCTGGAACTACTTCTACCGTTGGATCTGCTGTGGACTTAGCATGTAAAACGGTACAAACTAAGTTAAAAGAAATGGCTATTCAGTTTGCCCCCAATTTTGCAGGCTATACTGTTGATGCATTAGAAGTTAAAAATGAAATGGTGTCGGTAAAAAATGATGCAACAAAAAGTATTGAACTTGTTGCCTTATTTAAATTAGCGAATCAAGAAAAAATAGATTTGACAATTGCATCGAATGGTAAAACAGCGGAACAATTAAAATTTACTAGCAATTCTTTTTCATCTCACTTTGTTAAATTGGCGGTGAATCCAAAAGATGGAACTATAAAAGTGTTGCAAGTAGTAACTACGGGAGACTCAGGAAAAATTATAAGTCCTAAAACTGCACGTAGTCAAATGTTAGGTGGAGTAGTAGGAGGAATAGGAATGGCATTAACTGAAAAATTAGAGATTGACCATACTACAGGAAGAATACAAAATGCAAGTTTTGCCGAATACCATGTACCACATCATAAAGACGTACCTGCTACGGAAGCTTGGTTCGTAAACAAGCCAGATATGAATATGAATGATATTGGTGCTAAGGGTATTGGAGAAATTGCTTTAATTGGTTTTGCTGCTGCCATTGCCAATGCGGTGTACAATGCAACAGGGAAGCGCGTTAGAGATTTACCTATCACGCCAGAGAAATTAGGATTCAAATCGGCGAAAGCCTAATAAAAAAGAAAGTAAATAAAAAAGCGCATCATTGATGCGCCTTTTATCTTTTATAAATCTTCCTACAATTATAATGAAACCGATATTATAATTTGTAACCATCATCAGCTACTAATTGAGCGCAAATTCTGCGACGTGCTTCTTTTGAATTAAAGGGGGCCACTTTTGTAAAACGCTTTAATCCAATTAACATCATAGTCAATTCATCACCTTCGGCAAAACTATTTAAGGCGTCTTTACCTGCTTTATTAATGGCATCAGCTGCGTCATAAATGTAAGTGCGTACGATATCTGCTTGAATGCTAGTAGCTGCTTCTCCTTTCATAGCTGTTAATTTTTCTAATCTTAATAATGCGGACTCCGCGTGAAAAGTAATGATGGACATGTCTGCGATATTCATTAAAATTTCTTGCTCCTTATTTAAAGTCATCATTAATTTTTGAACGGCAGCGCCGGCCACCATTAAAATACATTTCTTGAAATTAGCAATGTATTTTTTTTCTTTTGCAAATGCACCTTCCTCTTCACTTCCAAAATCAGGAATACTCATTAACTCTTGTTGCACACTTAATGCAGGTCCCATTAAGTCTAACTTACCCTTCATAGCTCGCTTTAATACCA
>CAJADG010000080.1 GCA_903938445.1 uncultured Bacteroidota bacterium
AATAATCCCTATGCACAAAACGGCAAACAAACCATTGAGCAAGCAATTAGGGAAATATTTTTAGTGAGTGATAATAATGCTGCCAATAGATTATTTGAATTCATTGGTCAAGAATCTATACATGATAAATTAGCAGAAAAAGGATATAAAGATGCCTATATCCGTAATAGATTGGAGCTAGGAAGAACTCAAGAGGAAAGCAGACAAACACAGGCCATTGATTTTTATGATGACAATGGAAAATTAATTTATCATCAGGCTCCTCAATACAACAAACAAAAGCTTCCTTATTACAATGCTTTTTTAGGCAAAGGTTATTACAATAGCAATGATTCTTTAATCATGCAACCCATGGATTTTTCTGTTAAAAACAGAATTTATTTAAATGACTTGCACCATATTTTACAGTCCGTTATTTTTTATGATCAAACGCCGATTCAACAAAGATTTAACCTTACAAAAAACGATCGTGATTTTCTTTTAAAATGGATGCATACTTTGCCTACCGAGTCCACCTATCCAACTTATGATACCACAGAATATTGGCCATCCTATTGTAAGTTTATGTTTATGGGCGCAGAAAAAGGCCCTATCCCTACTAATATTAAAATATTTAATAAGGTGGGTGATGCCTATGGATTTTTACTAGACATTAGTTATATCGTAGATACAATAAATAAAGTTGAATACATGTTGAGTGGCGTGATTTATTGCAATAATGATGGCATCATCAATGATAGTAAATACGATTATGACAATATTGGCTACCCTTTTTACAAGAACTTAGGGCATCTGATTTACGATTATGAATTACATCGAAAAAAGGACTACCTGCCTAAATTTGATGGTATTTTACCATAGTCGGTCTAACTGAAAGCTAGAACCTTCCCAAATAGTGAGATATTAACAGTAGTTGGATAATTAAATGTCTTGAAAACCTCAAAACTTACACCCGTTTCCGAATAATTTGCGAAATTTGCCATACCAAATTAAATACTATGATATTATCTTCTTTATTAAATCGTTTTAGTGAGCCAGAAACATTGAAAATGGCTAAGTTAGGTCGTGAATTAAGAGCGCAAGGAATTGATGTTATTGACTTGAGTTTAGGAGAGCCTGATTTTGACACCCCTCAACATATTAAAGATGCAGCGATCAAAGCCATTAATGATAACTGGTCACACTATACACCAGTTGCTGGTTTCTTAGATTTAAGAGAAGCGGTATGTGCTAAATTAAAAAGAGATAATAACTTGGATTATAAACCAGAACAAATTGTTACTTCTACTGGTGCTAAGCAAAGTTTAGCAAATGCTATTTTAGCATTGGTGGATGATGGCGATGAAGTAATTATCCCTACTCCATATTGGGTAACTTATTCTGAGTTAGTTAAAATTGCTAGAGGTAAAGTAGTAGAAATTAGAACTAGCACGGAAGCTGGTTTTAAAGCAACTCCTGCACAAATTGAAGCAGCTATTACGCCAAAAACTAAAGTATTTATGTTCTCTAGTCCTTGTAATCCAAGTGGTGCTGTATATAGCAAAGAAGAATTAAAAGCATTAGCAGATTTATTTAAAAAATATCCTCAAATCACGATCTTATCGGATGAGATTTATGAATACATCAACTTTGTAGGCAAGCATGAAAGCATTGCTCAGTTTGATGAAATCAAAGAACAAATTGTGGTGATCAATGGTTTGAGTAAAGGATTTGCAATGACTGGATGGAGATTAGGTTACACAGCTTCTTCGGTTGAAATTGCAAAAGCAATGGAAAAATTACAAGGTCAGTTTACTTCAGGAACTTGTTCTATCACTCAAAAAGCAGCAGTAACTGCATTAGTAGGTGATTTAAAACCTTCTTTAGAAATGACTGAAGAATTTACACGTCGTCGTACTACCACTTTAAAATTAGTGAGTGAAGTACCAGGTTTTAAATGTTATGCTCCAGAAGGTGCATTTTATGTTTTCCCTGATGTAAGTTCTTATTATGGCAAATCAGATGGTACACAAACCATCGCCAACGCTGCTGATTTTAGCATGTACTTGTTAAACACTGCACACGTTTCATCTGTAATGGGTGATGCATTTGGTGAACCAAATTGTGTGCGTTTCTCATTTGCGAACAGCATGCCTAATATCGAAAAAGCATGGGCTAGAATTAAGGAGGCATTAGCCAAATTAAAATAGTGACGCCAGAGAAATTTCAAATGTTTGAAAATAGGTTGCTTAAAAATTATAAGCACCGAATTAAACAAGCCAAGCGTTTAAACTTGACTTGCTGGAGATTATATGACCATGATCTTCCGGAGTTCCCCATATGTGTGGAATTTTATGAAGAATACATATACATTGCAGAATACAATCGTCGTCATGCTTTAACTGAAGAAGAACATACTGCTTGGTTTGAAACAACTAAGGCAATTATTTCTTCCATGACAAGTATTCCGGTAGATCATATGTTTGTGAAACTGCGCAAAAGAATGTCTCATCGCGAGGGGCAATATGAAAAAGAGGAAGTCACAGAATCTAAAATAATAACCGTTCAAGAAAATGGACATAAATTTTTAGTGAATCTAACCGACTATTTAGATACTGGATTGTTTTTAGACCATCGAATTACGCGACAAATGGTGGCTGTCGAAGCGAAGGATACACACTTTTTAAATTTATTTAGCTATACCAGTTCATTCTCGGTATATGCTGCAGCAGCAGGTGCTAAAACAGTGACTTCGGTTGATTTATCCAAAACTTATTTGGCTTGGAGTGAAGATAATTTTGCAATTAACTTATTAAAAAATCCAGTTGCTTATCAATTTGTACATGCAGATGTAAAACAATATTTGAAAACTTTGCCTGCCAATCATTTTGATTTAGTCGTAATGGATCCTCCTACTTTTAGCAATAGCAAAAGAATGAAGGATATATTGGATATTCAAAGAGACCATGTTGAATTAATCAATGATGTATTACGCGCCATGAAGCCTGGCGGCATTATGTATTTTAGCACAAACTTCACTCAGTTCATTATTGATATTGAAAATATTAATAGCGATCAAATCAAAGACATCACTAAAGCTACTACCCCATTTGATTTTGAAGGAAGATTAAAAAGATGGTGCTACAAGATTGTTAAATAAACAATATCTTATTATAATTCATCCAATAGCTTTTCATGTAATGCTACCACTTGAGGAACTACTAAATGTTGATCATCATTAAGAATCACAAAATCACATAATTTCATTTTGATAGTCTCTTCAATTTGTTGAGTCATTCTTTTTTCTACTTCTTCTTTTGTGCATTGGTCTCTTTTCATGACTCTATGAATGCGTAACGATTTTGGAGCAGAAACTCCAATTATTTTAGAAATACCATTAACAGATCCTGATTCAAAAAACAAAGCAGCTTCTTTTATAACATATGGAGCAGATTGTGCTGCAGCCCAATCAATAGCTGCTTGAATAGTAATGGGATGAACGATTGCATTTAAAATTTCTAATTGAAAAGGATCCGAAAAAACCAATTTAGATAAATAAGAACGATTTAGAGTTTCAGTTACATTGCCGTTTTTATCAATTGTAGTAGAATACACTTCATTGCCAAAAGCATCCATTAATTTGGACTTAATCATTGCATTCGTATTCATGATTTCTTTAGCGATAGCATCGGCGTTAAAAACAGGAATCCCAAGGCTTTCAAAAACCTTCGCAACCATAGATTTGCCGGATCCTATTCCTCCTGTTAAGCCAATAATTACTGACATCTAAAAACGTTTTGACACTATTAAAGTTAAGTGAAATATGAAAACAAAAAATCCGAAACTAATTTCCAATCAAGGAATTTAGTTTCGGATCATATAGTTTGAAATAGATAACTATTTGTTAATTGCCTGAGACCACTCTAAGCTGATTGAAGATCTTTCAATCTTTAAATAAGTACCAGGGCTTACTTCTAATTGAATGGTGTTGTCTTCATTTACTTTAGAAATAGTACCATGAATACCTGCAATAGTAACTACTTTATCTCCTTTTTGCATACCGTCAATAAACTTCTTTTGCTCTTTAGCTTTTTTAGCTTGTGGACGAATCATGAAAAACCAGAATACCACGATGATACCTGCTAACATGATTAAATTCAGATTTCCGCCATTACCTGGTTGTGCTTGTAATAAAATAGCTAACATTTTTTCCTTGTTTTAATATTTAATAAGATGATGCTCTAATTGACGCATACAAATATAAGGCAAAGATTCTATTTACCCTTATGGCTAACCTTTTGAATCTTCCCGTTACCCACTAATTCTTTATGAATACTATCTAAAATACCATTCACAAAATGACCACTTTGTTCGGTACTATACTCTTTAGCTAAATCGATATATTCGTTAATAGTCACTTTTGTAGGAATAGTATCAAAATAGACCAACTCACAAACGCCTAATCTTAACAATATCATATCAATGACTGCAATACGCTCCGGATCCCAATTCTTTAATTTTGGTTTAATGATATCTTCTGCAATTGCCTTTTTATCAATAGCTGTTTGCAATAAATCATTGGCAAATTTCATCTTCTCATCACCCACTAAATCCAGAAAATTTACAGAACCTGGTTTTTGAATATAATTCAATACGAAACCTATCATCATATCCCCTTCATCCTCCCAATTGGTAAAATGTTCATCGATATAATCCAACGCATTTTCAGAACCTAAAATGATAGTACCAAATATGAACTTTAAAATTTCTTTTTCTTTGGCCTTATCTCTGCTTTCCTCTGCTATGTATGTTTTATATTCATTAGACTCAGACAATTGTCTGAACAAATTTTTAACCAAATCTCCTTCTATCCATTGGTGTGGCTTAACAATTTCGATTGCTTTTTTATAAGCATCCGATTCAATCGTTTGCCAAACTATTGTATTACCTGCAATTTTAATATTTACAGATAAATCGGCTTGGTCAGGAAGGTTTTTAGACGCTCTTTGTTGAGACTCCACTTCGGCAAACAAGGCAACTTGGTGGATTAGATGAACCAAGAAAACGAACAAATTTCGTGTTTTATCAAATTCTTTATTGAGCAATGCGTTAGAAGTACCTTGAATATTGGATTCAAGCATATATAATACTTGCATTACTTTAATTCGGATGTTGCGTCGGTTCATCATAATAATAAGAGCTATAAGGGGTGCAAATCTATCTAAATAAATCCAAAAAAACTGACATTTTTTACATATTTAAGCTCAAATCATTCAAATTTAAGCATAGATTTGCCTCCCTTGTCCCCTTTTAGTTCTTGCTACTGCAATTTTGACTTATTAAACAAGTAAATAAGTCATTGGCAAGATTCTTGAAGATACAAGTGTAAATCAATTTAATTTAAAACCAAAAACGATAAGTATGGCTAAGAGTACTGCTAAAAAACTAAACATTACGCCTTTACACGACAGAGTAATTGTAATGCCTGCTGCTGCTGAAGAAAAAACAGCTGGTGGAATCATTATCCCAGACACAGCAAAAGAAAAACCACAACGCGGTGTGATTGTAGCTGCTGGTCCTGGTAAAAAAGACGAACCTGTAACTGTTAAAGTGGGTGATACCGTTTTATATGGTAAATACGCTGGAACAGAAATTCAAATTGAAGGTCAAGATTTATTGATCATGCGTGAAAGTGATATTTTGGCAATTGTTTAATGACAACCAACCTATCCTATTAAAAATTAATTAACGATTAAAAATAAGTTTATATGTCAAAAATGATTTTTTTCGACTTAGAAGCGAGAAATAAAATGAAAAAAGGTGTTGACACTTTAGCCAACGCTGTAAAAGTTACTTTAGGACCAAAAGGTCGTAACGTAGTAATTGAGAAAAAATTTGGATCTCCATCAGTAACTAAAGATGGTGTTTCTGTAGCAAAAGAAATTGATTTAGAAGATGCTATTGAGAACATTGGTGCTCAAATGGTAAAAGAAGTTGCTTCAAAAACTGCTGACCAAGCAGGTGACGGTACAACAACGGCAACTGTATTAGCGCAAGCAATTATCAGCGAAGGTTTAAGAAACGTTACTGCTGGTGCAAATCCAATGGATTTAAAGCGTGGTATTGACAAAGCAGTTGAAAAAGTGGTTGCTAGCTTAAAAGCACAATCTCAAACTGTAGGTAACGATACTAAAAAAATTGAACAAGTTGCCTCTATCTCTGCAAACAATGACAATGAAATTGGTAAGTTAATTGCCATGGCAATGTCTAAAGTGGGTAAAGAAGGTGTAATCACTGTTGAAGAAGCAAAAGGTACGGATACAACAGTTGATGTAGTAGAAGGAATGCAATTTGATCGTGGATATGTATCTCCATACTTCGTTACCAACAGCGAAAAAATGGAAGCTGAAATGCAAAATCCATACATCTTAATTTATGATAAGAAGATTTCTGCAATGAAAGATATCTTACATATTTTAGAGAAAGTTGCTCAAACGAATCGTCCATTAGTAATCATCGCTGAAGATTTAGAAGGTGAAGCAATGGCAACATTAGTAGTCAACAAATTACGTGGTACTATTAAAGTAGCTGCTGTTAAAGCTCCTGGCTTTGGTGACAGAAGAAAAGAAATGTTAACTGACATTGCTATCTTAACTGCAGGTACGGTGATTAGCGAAGAGCAAGGATTTAAATTAGAAAATGCAGACTTATCTTATTTAGGTCAAGCATCTTCTATCACTATCGATAAAGACAACACTGTAATTGTTGGTGGTAAAGGTAAAAAAGCAGATATCACAAGTCGTGTAAATCAAATCAAAGCACAAATTGAAAACACAACTTCTGAATACGATAAAGAAAAATTACAAGAGCGTTTAGCGAAATTAAGTGGTGGTGTAGCTGTACTTTATGTAGGTGCTGCAACTGAAACTGAAATGAAAGAAAAGAAAGATCGTGTTGACGATGCTTTACACGCTACACGTGCTGCAGTGGAAGAAGGAATTGTACCAGGTGGTGGTGTTGCTTACATCCGTGCTGTTGCAAGCTTAGATAAATTAAAAGGTGCAAACGATGATGAAAACACAGGTATTCAAATTGTACGTCGTGCAATTGAAGAACCACTTCGTCAAATTGTTAAGAATAGCGGTATCGAAGGTTCAATTGTTGTACAAAAAATCAAAGAAGGTAAAGATGACTATGGTTTTAATGCAAGAACTGAAGTTTTCGAAAACTTATTCAAAGCAGGTGTTATCGACCCAACTAAAGTATCAAGAGTTGCATTAGAAAATGCGGCATCAATTGCTTCTATGTTGTTAACAACAGAATGTGTAATTGCAGACAAACCAGCTCCAGCAGCTGCTCCACAAGGTGGTGGTGCTCCTGATATGGGTGGCATGGGTTACTAAGATTTCATTGCGATTCAATCGCATGCAAATAAAAAAAGGCTCCTCATATGAGGGGCCTTTTTTATAGTATACTGTTATATTTTTTTAGGAAGCTATTCTTGTGAAGCAGCTTGTTGTTTAAAATAAAGTTGAAATCCTTTTACTAATAAAAGTTGCGCAATACCATAAGTAAGCATGGTTACTAAACCAATATTTTGGATGTGTAATCCAGATTTTTCCCAACTAAATTTATTAAAAGCCAAAACCGTATCGGAGCTGATAAAAAATAACATTCCTGGAAGCCAAAATAATTTTGAAATTAAATTAGCTTTTATGTTTCCTCCTGCATGAATGGCCATTAATGCCGCACTACAAATTAAAACCATGTATACAAGTATTGGGTAAATCAATCCGCCCATAGATGCTTTTAATTGAAAGAAAATTAAAACACAAAATGCCAATAAAAAAACTGCAAAGCCTTTGAACTTATTAGACTTAGCCTGCCCTATTCCATTTTGCTTATTAAAATAAATGATATTAAAAATATGTGTAGTCATGAAGGCGACCATCCCTAAAATAAAATTGTCAACTTCTTTTGAAAGTAATAGATCACCTAAAAAAGATCCAAACAAGGCAATGATCAATAACCATTTTATATTTGGAAGTTTACTAAAGCTTTCTTGAGCAACTAAAAAACAAATCAATAAAGGCAATAATAAAATTTTTGTAAAAAATTGAAGCATGCTATAATTTGTCCCTAATACTTGTGCGTACAAATGTAAAGACAATAGTAAAACATAAACAGTAACTCCCCACTTTTGAATAATTGATCTCATATGTTGTAGTATAAATTGTTATTAAAAGTACATTAACCGAGCTATATTATGTGTTGCTTTCCATAAATTTGCCCAATGATTACCCCTGAAGAAGAAAAGTTTTTTGCCCAATGGGAAAAAGAAAGACTTCAACCTCAATATAAAAGAAGCACTTTCTTACGAGGTTTAAGCGCTGGACTCAGTTTGGGGGTGCTAGTCATGGTATTTTCAGAATTAAATTGGTATGAACGAGCAAACATGCAGGCCAATAGCTGGGGAAATGAAATATGGATCCTAATTGCCATTATTGTAATTTCAGTCGGTTTTGCCTGGATCTACCAACAATTTACAGCTGAAATGAATGAACAAAGATTTCAAGAATTAAAACATTTAAAAAACAAAAAATGATGATTTTTACTCAAAAAACGCTTAAAAAGGCCAATTTTTCTACAGTTTTAGCCATTTTCACTCTATTTTTCGCAATTTTCTCTATTTCAGCATGTAGCAAGTCTGGTGCAAGTGAACAGGACCAAATGGTTTCTTTTGCGAAATCTCATAGTATCAACTACACAACGGACCCTAGTGGTATATTATATGAAATTATAACTCCAGGAAACGCAACACATCCTACTATAACTAACACTATTACAGTTAATTATACAGGTTTATTAATGAATGGCAGTCAATTTGATGCAGGAACAATCACCTATCCATTAAATCAATTAATTCCAGGTTGGGGTATTGCAGTACCAAAAATTGGTGTAGGTGGTGAAATTAAAGTATTAATCCCCTCTTCCTTAGGTTATGGATCCGCTGGCGCAGGCTCCATTCCAGGCAATGCTCCATTGTATTTTGACATCAAATTATCAGGGGTAAAATAATGCCTTGTTAGGCCTATTTTTCCCTTGTTTTCTATTATATTTGCCGACTAAAAATCAGTTAACCAAACTTTTATGAAACTTAAAGGATTAGTGTTCGTTTTCGCTTTTTTGCTTGTTACAATTTGTCTTTACCAATTGTCTTTTACTTTATTCGTTAGAAATCACGAAAAAGCGATGGACGCAAAGGCAGCAGCTTGGGTAAAAAAATTCCCAAAAGCTGATCAAGTATACCCTTCTAACAAAGAAGAGCAATTATTGTATAATGATAGTGTGAGCGACTTACAAAAAGCGTATTACAAACATTTATTAGACAGTACAAAGGATACCAAATTAGCGTTTGGTTTAACTACTTACGGTGCTGCAAAAGAAAAAGAATTAATGCTAGGTCTTGATTTACAAGGCGGTATGAGTGTAACGATGGAAGTGGGCTTGGACGGCTTAATTAAATCATTAGCAAATTATAGTAAAGATCCTGCTTTTAATACAGCTTTAAATAATGCAGTTGCTAAAAAGGCAAACAGTCGTGCAGATTTAATTTCTTTATTTAGAGAAGAATATGCGCGTGTAAACCCTACTGGCAAATTAGCTCCATTGTTTGCAACAAGAAGTAATGGCAAATTAAAATTCGATGCATCTGATGATGTAGTTGCTAACTACTTAAAAGACCAATCTACTATTGCATTTAATAATACTTACAAAATATTAAGAACACGTATTGATAAGTTTGGATTAGCTTCTCCTAATATCAACCCTGATGCTGCTAAAGGAATTATTAATATCGAATTAGCTGGTATCACAGATAAAGAAAGAGTTCGTTCATTTTTACAATCAACTGCAAATTTGCAATTCTTCGAAGTATATACTTTAGAAAACAAAGATGTACAAAGTGGAATTACAGCTGCAGATAAAGCTATTGAAGCAAACTTAGCTGGCATTAAAGACAGCACTGGAAATGCTAAATTGGATACTTCAAAATTAAATCCTAATAAGAATCCATTATTAAGATTGGTTCAATTTACTCAACCTTATCAAGGTAAAAATGGTACTGCTGTTTTCCCTGGTGAAATTGGATATACTTTAAAAAAGGATACTGCAAAATTAAATGCATGGTTAGCATTACCTGAAGTGAAATCTAAATTCCCATCGAACTTAGTATTCATGTATGGTAAAGTAGAAAGTGAAGATGCAAAAGCAAAGGAAGTAATTCCAATTTATGCAATCAAGACTTTAGACAACGGTCAAGCTGAATTAGAAGGTGATCATGTTGCAAATGCTGCACAAGACTTTGATCAAAACGGAAAAGTAGCGATCAAAATGAATATGGATAAAGTAGGTACTTCACTTTGGGCAAAAATGACCTCTAAAAATGTTGGTAAGCCTTTAGCGATTGTACTAGACAATATCGTTTACTCAGCTCCTAATGTGAATGAAGCAATTACTACCGGTAATTCTTCAATCTCAGGAAACTATACTTTAAAAACAGCACAAGATTTAGCTGAAATTTTAGAGAGTGGTAAATTACCAGCACCTGCTAAAATTGTACAAGAACAACAAGTTGGACCAACATTAGGTAAAGCATCTATTCAAGGTGGTTTAATGTCATTTGGCATTGCATTCATCGTGATATTTGCATTGATGTTAATTTACTTTAATACAGGTGGATGGGTTGCAAACATTGCATTAGTCTTAAACTTATTATTTACAATAGGTATCTTAAGTTCTTTAGGATTTACATTAACTGCACCTGGTATCGCTGGTTTAGTATTAACCATTGGTATGGCGGTGGATACGAACGTAATTATATTCGAAAGAATTAAAGAGGAATTGACTAAAGGTAAGAGCTATCAAATGGCGGTGACTGACGGTTACAAGCGTTCCATGTCTCCTGTATTGGATGCTCACGTTACTACCCTATTAACTGCATGTATCTTAGCTTACTTTGGATTAGGTCCGGTACTTGGATTTGCAACAACACAAATCATTGGTATTTTATTATCATTATTCTGTGGTATTTTAGTTTCTCGTTTAATCACTGATATTTATACAAGTAAGAACAGACACTTTGAATATTTTACAAAAGTTTCAAAATCAATCTTCAAGCATGCCACTTTCAAATTCATTGAATTCAGAAAGTATGCTTATGTATTATCTGCTATCGTATTGGTAATGGGTATCGGTTCATTCTTTAACGGATTTGATCAAGGTGTTGAATTTGCAGGTGGTAGAAGCTACACTGTTAAATTTACCAGCGCTGTAAATATTGAATCAGTTCGTGAAGATTTAAAGAAGGTATTTGGTGAAGCACCAATTATCAAAACAGTAGATACAAAAAATCAAATTAATATTACTACTTCTTATAAAATTAAGGAGCAAGGAAATAATATTGATCAAGAAGTGGAAAGCTTATTATTTAAAGGCTTAGCAAAACAATTACCAGCGGGTATTACTTATAAAGAGTTTGACACTCAATATAAGCAAAGCTCTCAAACGGTATTGCCAACTATCTCTGATGACCTAAAAGCAGGTGCAACTAAAGCAACTATCTTTGCATTGATTGCAATTTGTTTATACATCTTTATCCGATTCCGTGACTGGAGATATTCTTTAGGTACTATCTTCTCCTTGTTACACGACGTATTCGTAACATTGATTGTATTTAGTTTCTTAAGAAAAGTAGTTCCATTCCCATTAGAAATTGATCAGCACTTTATTGCTGCGGTATTAACTGTAATTGGTTTCTCAATGAATGACACCGTGATTGTATATGACCGTATTCGTGAAGACTCTAAATTAATGAAGGGTTCAGACAACGCTAGCATCATTAACCGAGCAATTAACGAAACATTAAGTCGTACCGTAATGACTTCATTAACGGTATTCTTAGTAATCTTAATCTTGTTCATCTTTGGTGGTGAAGTAACAAGAGGATTTGCATTTGCAATGTTAATTGGTATCATCACTGGTACTTACTCTTCTATCTTCGTAGCTGCTCCAGTATTGGTTGACTTTGCAAAAAACAAACCATTAGGACGCGCAGAAAGCAAAAAGAAATAAATTAATAGAAATAGAATTCAGAATTTCTGAATAAAAAAGGCCTCACAATTTGTGGGGCCTTTTTATTATAAAGAGATCTAAATATTAAGCTAATTCTGAGCCCTCGTTGATGGGGGGCGCAGAAAAAAAAGCTTTAATTATACTGCAAAGCTTGTACCACAACCACAAGTGCTTGATGCATTTGGATTGTTAAAAGTAAATCCGCGGCTATTTAAACCACCCTGCCAATCAATATTCATTCCGTATAAATAAATTTGATGAGCTGCTTCCATGCAACATGGAATACCCTCAAAAACGAATTGTAAGTCCCCCTCTTTTGGAGCATCAAAACCTAATACATAGGTCATGCCAGAGCAACCTCCTCCTTTTACACCAACCCTTAATTTTTGTTGTTGATCAAAATCAGGCTCGCCTATTAATCTTGTCAATTCAGCTACCGCTGTCGCCGTAAAACTGACTGGTGTTTTTAATAAAGTATCTGTAGACATATTAATTGTATTGATACACAAATTTACAACAAGTATTGGATATGCACTTTACCTAAAATTTCGAAAATAGGAATAATAACCGGGGCTTGAAGTAATAGAATTTTCGTAAATTTAAAGATGCAAGACAAAGTGAAAAAGACGGATAGTGGTATTGCCATTAACAAGGTATATACCATGGCGGATTTACCCGAAAATTTGAATGACAATCAAATGCCAGGTGAATTTCCTTACACCCGTGGCGTTCAAAAAGATATGTATCGTGGCAAGTTATGGACCATGAGACAGTATGCCGGTTTTTCAACTGCAGAGGAAAGTAATCAACGATATCATTTTTTATTATCTCAAGGTGTAATGGGTTTGAGTGTGGCTTTTGATTTACCTACTCAAATTGGATATGATCCTGACCATAGTTTATCGGAAGGAGAAGTTGGAAAAGTGGGTGTTTCCATTTGTAGTTTAGCCGATATGGAAATTTTATTCAAGGATATCCCATTGGATAAGATTAGTACTTCTATGACCATCAATTCTACCAGTTTTATTTTGTTAGCATTGTATGTTGCATTAGCTAAAAAAAGAGGCATTGATATAAAAGAATTATCAGGTACCATTCAAAATGATATTTTAAAAGAATACGCAGCAAGAGGAACCTATATTTATCCTCCTAAACATTCCATGCGTATTATTACCGACATCTTTGAATGGTGTAGTAATCATTTGCCAAAATGGAATAGCATTAGCATATCAGGATATCATATTAGAGAAGCCGGAAGTACTGCTGTGCAAGAAGTTGCATTTACATTGAGTAATGGAAAAGCTTATGTTAAAGCAGCCCAAGCAAAAGGATTAGATATTAATGTATTTGGCAAAAGACTTTCTTTCTTTTTTAATGCACACAATAATTTATTTGAAGAAGTTGCCAAATTTAGAGCAGCAAGAAAAATGTGGGCACAAATTATGAAGGACTTAGGTGCTACGGACGAAAAAGCAATGATGCTTCGTTTTCATACCCAAACAGGTGGAGCTACATTAACCGCTCAACAACCTTTAAACAATATTAGTAGGGTTACTGTACAAACATTAGCTGCTGTTTTGGGTGGCACACAAAGCTTACACACCAATGGTTTTGATGAAGCATTAGGATTACCAACACAGGAAGCTGCCAGTATCGCATTAAGAACACAACAAATTGTTGCTTTTGAAAGTGGCGTTACTGACACAGTGGATCCATTAGCAGGAAGTTATTTTATAGAAAACTTAACCTATCAAATTGAAAAAGAGGCTTTGACATTAATTAAAAATATTGACGATATGGGAGGCAGTGTAACCGCCATTGAAAATGGATTTATGCAAAATAAAATTGCAGACAGTGCTTATGCCTATCAAAAAAATATCGAGTCTAAAGAAAAGATTATCGTAGGTGTTAATGAATTTATTTCTGAGTCAAGCACTCCTATTCCTATTTTAAAAATAGATGAAAAAATTAGACAGGAGCAAATTGATAAACTAAAATTAATAAAAGAAAATAGAGATGCTGATACAGTAGCTGCTTGTTTAGCTGCTATTAAGTTAGCTGCATTAGGAACAGAAAATTTAATGCCAAAGGTTATCGAGGCTGTTGAGCAACATTGTACCCTAGGCGAAATTTCAGATACATTAAGATCTGTATTTGGAGAGTACCAAGCATAAATTAATTCTTTAGTTAGTTAATAAAGTAAGAAATTAAAATTTAGAAAGTAAGAGTCAATTATATAAAATAAATATTCATCATCCATAAACAAAAATCAATGCGCAAATTATTAGTAGCCATTTTAGTTGCAAGTGCTTCATTAAGCCAAGCACAGGATTTACCAAAAAATTACAATGCTTTACTTAAAGATGTGGAGCCTCAATTAATTCAATGGAGAAGACATTTTCATGAAAATCCAGAATTATCTAATAGAGAGTTTAATACTGGAAAATACATTGCAGAATTTTTAAAAACTTTGCCAAATGTAGAAGTTAGATACCCTGTTGCAAAAACAGGAGTTGTAGCAGTATTAAAAGGTGGTAAACCAGGTCCTGTTGTTGCCTTAAGAGCAGATATTGATGCATTGCCTGTATTTGAACGTTCCCCAGTTCCTTTTGCATCAAAAGTTACCACTGAATACAATGGACAAAAAGTAAGTGTAAGTCATGCTTGTGGTCACGACTCTCATACTGCAATGTTAATGGGAACAGCTAAAGTATTAAGTGAATTACAAAAAGATGTACCAGGTACAGTGGTATTTTTATTTCAACCAGCTGAAGAAGGCACTCCAGGCAATGAAGAAGGTGGTGCACCCTTAATGATTAAGGAAGGTGCCTTAGACAATCCAAAAGTAGAAGCTGTGTATGGTATTCATATTTCTTCACAAACTCCAGTGGGAACTATTAAATATAAATCAGGTGCATTCATGGCATCTTCTGATTGGTTCACTATTAAAGTAAATGGTAAAGGAAGTCATGGTTCACAACCTTGGGGAGGCGTTGATCCTATTGCAGCTTCAGCTCAAATCATTGAAGGGTTACAACATATTGTGAGTCGTCAAATGGATTTAACTAAAGCGCCTTTGGTCATTACAGTTGGTACCATTAATAGTGGCGTTCGTTCAAATATCATTCCTGAAACTGCAGAGATGTCTGGTACGATTAGAACTTTAGATAGTAAGATGCAGGAAGAAGTGCATGAAAGAATTAAACATACTGCAAAAACAATTGCTGAAAGTTCAGGAGCAACTGCTGATGTAAATATCGAAACAAAAACATTGGTTACTTATAATGACCCTGCATTAGTAAAGAAAACTTTACCCTCTTTAATGAAAGCTGCTGGTGAAGAAAATGTATCTGAGTCAACTTGGACAACAGGTGCTGAAGATTTTTCATTTTATGCAGCTAAAGCACCAAGCTTCTTTTTTAATGTAGGTGCTTTACCAAAAGGTACAGATCCTAAAAAAGCAGGGCCACATCATACACCAGACTTCTATTTAGATGAATCAGGATTTATTGTTGGTGTTAAAGCATTCACTCAATTGGTATTCGATAATGCACCAGCTAAAAAGGGAAAATAATTAAATTAAATTATATTAGTAATTATAATATAAAAATATAAGCACATTTAATTTAAAAATACCTATTAAAAAGGCAGACTTCACAGTCTGCCTTTTTATTTATATCCTTTGTATACAAAAAGATTATTTTGCATAATTCCTAGCTCCAAATAGCAAACTACCAATACGAACCATATTGCTTCCTAATGAAATCGCTAATTTATAATCTGAACTCATACCCATGCTTAATGTATCAAATTGTCCATTAGGAAAAGCCTTTGATGCATTATCAAAATAGGATTTAAGCATAGTGAATTCCTTAGTCAATAATGTTTGATCCTCTGAAAAACTTGCCATACCCATTAAACCACGAATGCGCACATTTGAATAATTTGCCACTTTACCACTTGTTAAAAACTCATGTAATGCAGGTCCATCAAAACCAAACTTAGTTTCTTCCGAAGCGATATGCACTTGCAATAAGCAATCAATAATACGATTTTGTTTTACTCCTTGTTTATTAATTTCTTGCAATAATTTCTCAGAATCAACCCCATGAATCATATATACAAATGGAGCAATATATTTTACTTTATTAGATTGTAAATGACCGATAAAATGCCATTGAATATCTTTTGGTAAACTAGCTTCTTTGTCAACTAATTCTTGCACATAATTTTCGCCAAAAGCTCTTTGACCTAAATCATATAAAGCTTGAAGATCTTCATTGGGCTTCGTTTTACTTACAGCAATTAATTGAACATTATTTTCTGCTAATACTTGAGTAACTGATTGATAAAATTCAAAATTAACGGCCATGATCAAAACTATTTATAAGTTGAGTTGCAAATTTAATAATAAAATAATTACTTAGTGATATTGCGGCCTATTACCATTTTCTGAATTTCACTAGTACCCTCATATATCTGTGTGATTTTTGCATCTCGCATTAATCTTTCAACATGAAACTCTTTCACAAATCCATATCCACCATGAATTTGTACCGCCTCCGTAGTTACCCACATAGCGGTATCACTAGCATGCAATTTAGCCATGGCAGCTGAAGTAGTATAATCTAAATGATTGTCTTTTTCCCAAGCGGCTTTATAACATAATAATCTAGCTGTCTCAATTTTAGTAGCCATCTCGGCTAATTTAAATTGAATCGCTTGATGCTCATGAATTGGTTTTCCAAATGTTTTTCTTTCTTTACTATAAGCTAATGCTAATTCATATGCACCGCTTGCAATTCCCAAAGCTTGTGCAGCAATTCCAATACGTCCACCATTCAAGGTTTTCATAGCAAAATTAAAACCAAATCCTTCCTCACCTATCCTATTTTCTATTGGCACTTTAACATCTGTAAATGAAATGGCATGTGTATCACTACCTCGAATACCCATTTTATTTTCCTTTGGCCCCACTGATACACCTGGCGAATTTTTCTCAACGATAAAGGCATTAATTCCTTTATGGCCTTTGGTATAATCCGTTTGAGCGATCACTAAATAAACACTTGCAGTGGAACCATTGGTTATCCAATTTTTGATCCCATTAATTACGTAATGATCACCCATGTCAACTGCATTGGTATGTTGATGCGTTGCATCGCTACCCGCTTCGGGTTCGCTTAACAAAAATGCGCCAATGTAAAGTTCATTGTCTTTTTTACCTTGCGCCAGTGGTGTCAAATATTTTAGTTTTTGATCTTCATTTCCAAAATATTCTAAGCCCCAACATACTAAACTATTATTAACACTCATTGCAACACTTACGCTACTATCCACTTTACTAATTTCTTCCATTGCTAAAACATAGCTAATGGTATCCATTCCTGCACCACCATAATTAGTGCTAGCCATCATTCCTAAAAATCCTAAATCCGCAAGTTGAATCAATTGCTCCTTGGGAACAATTTGCTTTTCATCTCTTTCAATAACACCAGGTAAACATTGTTGTTGTGTAAATTCACGAGCAGCTTGTTGAATCATCAACTGCTCTTCGGTTAGTTTAAAATCCATACAAAAAATTGATTTGTATAAATTTACGCTAACATTTGTTAGCAATCAAATATTTAAAGTATAATTTTAAACCTAAAAACTAAGTGAAAACAATACTGTTTAAGTGAATTATTTAACCCCTAACTTTTTTTGAATAAGTTGAGCTAGTACCGACTTGTCCGCATCCGTAATGTTGGCTGTACTATCCTGTCTAAAATGACGTTTGAAAGCAAGGATTGCAGCAGTGGTATCTTTAATATCATACCCTACTAATGCCAAGGCATAAGGAGTTGATAAATTATTCGGCAACGAAATATTTGCACTTGGATCATACCAAACGCCAAAACCTTTCTGTGCTAATAATGACCAAGGAAAATTAATATTAGGATCATTTTTTCTTGTTGGTGCAATATCAGCATGACCAATAAAATTGGTCTCTGGAATTCTGTATTTGTTTTTTAAAACGGAAAGCAGGTTTAATAAGCTTTCTATTTGCTTTGGCTCGAATGGTTCAAATCCATTATTATCAATTTCAATTCCTATAGAACTTGAATTAATATCTGTGTTATTTCCCCATTTTGCCACACCACCATGCCATGCACGTAAATAATCATTTAACATATGATGTACTGTGCCATCCTTACAAATAACATAATGTGCACTTACTTTTGTACGCTCTAATGTGAATGTGCGCAAGGTTTGATCGCATGAATTTTGCGCAGTATGATGTATGATTACGAAATTAGGTTTACGTAAATCAAAATTGGTAGTCCCAACCCATTGGGGAGCCGCAATTAAATTGACTGAATCTACCACTGCATATGGTTCCGCAACCACCTCTTTAATTAATTCCTTTGCTTGGTTTTTATAAAACCTGTTGGTCTCTTGATATTGAAAACTATTACATGCAAATAAAAAAACTATTGCTAAAAGGAAGGATATTTTAAAGAAGTTAGATTTCATAAGTTATACTTGAATAATTTAAGATGGATCCACGCTTGGCTCCTGTTGACTTAAACAATGGAAACTACCTAATCCCCAAATGATATCCGTAGAATCGATACCCACCACTTGTCTTGTAGGAAAAGCTGTTTGAATAATTTGCATTGCTTTATCATCCTGATCACAACGGTAAGTAGGAACTATAATATGACCATTGCTAATATAAAAATTAGCATAAGATGCAGGCAACATTTGATCCTCATAAATTACATCGGCAGGCATGGGTAATTCAATAATATTTAATTGTTTACCATTGTGCAAACGCATTGCTTTTAGCTCTTTTAAGTTTTGTTGTAATAAATCATAATTCTCAGACTCTTTACGCTCTTCAACAACAGTTACAACTGTATCCTCATTTACAAAACGTACAGTATCATCAATATGACCATCCGTGTCATCGCCTACAATTCCTTCAGACACCCACAATACTTGCTCAACACCATAATAATTACATAAATATCTTTCAATTTGATCCTGGCTTAAATCTGGATTACGATTAGGATTTAACAAACAACATTTTGAAGTTAACACGGTACCTGCTCCATTAAAATCAACCGAACCTCCTTCCATAATTATATTTGGATAAAATACAGGTAAGTCTAAAGCCTTTGCAATATGTGTTGGAATGGCATCATCTAAATCATATGGTGGATACTTTCCTCCCCAAGCATTGATATTCCAATCCACAATTGCTTTAGGTTGTTCCTTATTATTTCTAATCAAAAAACTAGGTCCATGATCACGGCACCATGCATCATTGGTTGGATGAATATAAAATTGTACGCGTGATAAATCAACACCCGCTAATTCTAACATTTTAGCAGCAGATTGTCTCATTTTATCATTAACAACATTAATACAAACACGCTCGGTTGCAGATACTACTTTAATAAATTCACAATAAGAAGGATAAATAGTTGCAATTTTTCCTGGCCAGCTTTCCTCCTTATGCGGCCAACTTAACCACATAGCATCATGTTTTGCGAACTCTGCAGGAAAATAATATCCTAATGATTTTGGAGTAGGTGAACTATTAAGCATTTTCTTCGTCAATATATCTTTTAGTAATGGGTTGATAAGAGTCAATTCTTCGATCTCTTAGGAATGGCCAGTGTGTTCGATAGCTATCCGATTTTTCAGTATCAATATCTACGACAGCCACTTCTTCTTGATCATGTGATGCTTTGTATAGTAAAGTTCCAAATGGATTGCTCACAAAACTTCCTCCCCAAAACTTCATTAATCCATCTTGTTCAAAACCTACACGATTTACACTAATAACAGGAACCCCATTGGCTACTGCATGGCTTCTTTGAATGGTTTGCCAAGCATTGTATTGCTCGGTATTCGTTGCCTCGTCTTGTGCAGTTGCCCAGCCAATTGCAGTTGGATAAAATAACATTTCAGCACCCATTAAACTAGTGATTCTTGCAGCTTCCGGATACCATTGATCCCAACAAATTAATACACCAATGGTAGCAAATTTTGTTTTGAAAACTTTATACCCTAAGTCGCCTGGTGTGAAATAAAATTTCTCATAATAAGCAGGATCATCAGGTATATGCATTTTACGATACTTACCTAAATAAGCACCATCCGCATCTAATACAGCTGTGGTATTATGGTATAATCCTTCGGCTCTTTTTTCAAATAAAGAAGCAATAATCACAACGCCTAATTCTTTAGCAATCAAGGAAAGTTCATCTGTTGTTTTACCAGGAATAGGTTCTGCTAATTTAAAATTTTCATAAGCTTCCACATCACAAAAATACAAGGAGGTATATAACTCCTGTAAACAGATAATATTTGCGCCTTGCTTTGCTGCTTCACGAATTTTATCAATTGCTTTGGCTTTGTTTGCATTCACATCTGCGCTACAAGTCATTTGAACTAAACCTACTTTAACGATTGCCATAATTTTTATTATAAAGTATTATATAATGATAGTAAAGTGTTCCTATTTATTATGTTAATTTTAAAACTTGTTTAAACTAATTAAGTTTTGTTTTGAATAATTGCATCCAAACTTCCAATACCTAATAATTTCTTAGTGATAAATCCTTCGGCGTATTGCACTCCTATTTGTTGTCCTAATTCTTTAGCTCTTCCTTTTACAAATTCTAAAAATGCAGTTCCTGAAATAAAAGTTTCAGGTTCATTTGAATTAGGATCATAAAACTGAGAACTATGTGCTAAGATGGATTCCATCTTCTTGTCAATTTGCGCACTAATATCTACCACAAAATTAGGTGTCAAACTGCGAGACTGAATATAATGAAACACCTGAGTAGGCCTCCAAGCTTCTTGTTCAACGCCATTATGTGTAGTTTTAATTTTAGAAAGTCCAGATAAAAATGCTG
>CAJADG010000081.1 GCA_903938445.1 uncultured Bacteroidota bacterium
GTCACCTATTGGATTGTCATTATTCAATAAATTAGCACCCTTTAAATTTGCTTCTTTATTAATGGCAGTATGGTTTACAGCAAATGCCTTTGCGAATAAATTAGCGGGAGTATTTAGTGCTTTATATCCTGAAAATGGAAAAATAACTTCCTTTGCTGGTTATCAAATTTCAAATCTTCATGAATTTTTTATGTTCTTTGTTTTCATGGCAGGATTGGCTTCGATTGTATTATTTTTCTTATCAAGCAAGCTTAAGAATTTAATGGAAAACTAATTTTTATGAGATTAATTGTAATTATTACAACATTCCTTTTACAATTTCATCTACTACAGCTGGATCCAATAGCGTAGAAGTATCTCCTAAATTGCTAGTTTCTCCTTCGGCTACTTTTCTTAAAATACGACGCATGATTTTTCCAGATCTTGTTTTGGGTAAGCCAGATACAAATTGAATTTTATCTGGTTTTGCAATAGGTCCAATGATACGCGTAACGGTTTGCAAAATATCTTTTCGAACCATATCGCCTGTACCATGTGTATCCTGACCATGAGATCCTGTATAAATAACGTATGCATAAATACCTTGACCTTTAATATCATGCGGATAGCCCACCACTGCACTTTCAACTACACCAGCATGCATATTAATTGCGTTCTCTACTTCGGCAGTACCAATACGGTGACCACTTACATTTAAAACATCATCCACGCGCCCTGTAATTCTAAATTGGCCTTCTTCATTTTTCAATGCACCGTCTCCGGTGAAATATAAATTTTCATAAGTGGCAAAATAATTGGTACGACAACGCTCATGATCGCCATATGTAGTTCTTAATGTGGCTGGCCAAGGTTGTGTAATACATAAATTACCACGATACAATCCATCTTCTTTTTCAGTGATTTCATTTCCCTTATCATCCACTAATATCGCTTTCACTCCTGGCATTGGATAGGTTGCCCATCCTGGTTTTCCTGGCGTAATACCTGCCATATTCGAAATCATAACACCTCCTGTTTCTGTTTGCCACCAAGTGTCAACAATAGGACATTTCTTTTTACCAATATGCTCATCATACCAATGCCATGCTTCCTCATTGATGGGTTCTCCAACGGTTCCCAAAATTTTCAAACTACTTAAATCATGGTCTTTCACAGGACCTAAACCAAAGCCCATCAAAGATCTTATGGCTGTTGGGGCTGTATATAAAGTATTCACTTTGAATTTGTCTACGATATCCCAAAAACGACCAGCATCTGGGAAAGTTGGAACGCCTTCGAACATAAGTGAAGTACCACCAGCGCTTAATGGGCCATATACAATATAACTATGTCCTGTAATCCAACCAATGTCAGCAGTACAAAAGAAAATATCATTAGGTTGGTATTGAAATACATTGATAAAAGTATAGTTGGTGTATACCATGTAACCAGCAACACTATGCACCACTCCTTTGGGTTTGCCAGTGGATCCTGATGTATACAAAATAAATAAAGGGTCTTCGGCGTCCATCTCAACAGCAGGTACTAACTCTAATCCTTGTGATTCTACTTTTTTAATTTCATCTTCCCACCAAATATCTCTGCCTTTTAACATGGAAACTGCCGTTCTTGTTCTTGTACAAACAATTACTTTTTTTACTGTTTTGTTGCCAATTAATGCATCATCAATCACTGATTTTAATGGGATGTCTTTGGCCCCACGATAGGCACCATCGCAGGTTATTATGAATTCAGCTTTTGCATCTTCTAATCTATCAGCTATACTTTGTGCAGAAAATCCACCAAAGATTACACTGTGAATAGCACCAATTCTTGCACATGCTAATATCGCAATAGCTAGTTCGGGAATCATACCCATGTAAACACAAACACGATCTCCTTTTTGTACGCCATTATTAAGTAGCACTTGTGCAAACTGACATACTTTTAAATGCAGTTGATTATAAGTGATAATTCGATGATGTTCTTCGGGATCATTTGGTTCCCATATAATTGCAGGTGTATTTCCTCTTTTTTCAAGATGTCGGTCTAAACAGTTTTCGGTAATATTTAATTTACCACCTTTAAACCATTCAATTTTTGGATCTTTAAAATTCCAATCTAAAACAGTATCCCACTTTTTTTTCCAAGTAAAATTTTCGGCAATCTCACTCCAAAACTCAGCTGGGTGGTCAATACTTTTTTTGTAGTCCTCGTGATATTGTTCGAGGCTTTTAATTTGATAAGGGTAGCTCATAGCGCAATCGTTAAAATTAGATATACTAAAGTTACATTTTTTACATTTAAATATTTAACTTGAATGATAACTGGAAAACGATTGCTATGAATTCAGAAAAAAAACAAAGCAGTATTGCATTTGTCATAGGGGCATCCTCTGTGGGTACTTTAATTGAATGGTATGATTTTTACATTTTTGGCATGTTGGCTACCATTTTATCCAAACAATTTTTCCCTGCCGAAGCAGGCACAGCAGCACTTTTAAGCACATTGGCCATTTTTGCCGCAGGCTTTATAGTACGCCCTTTTGGTGCCTTGGTATTTGGACGCTTAGGTGATTTAATTGGTCGAAAGCATACTTTTTTACTGACTTTAGTCATAATGGGAGGTTCCACTTTTGCGATAGGATTAGTTCCTGGATTTAAAACGATTGGATGGGCTGCGCCGATTATTGTGCTTGTTTTAAGATTATTGCAAGGTTTAGCGTTAGGAGGTGAATATGGAGGAGCAGCAACTTATGTAGCGGAACATGCTCCCGCAGGACAACGTGGCTTTTGGACATCATGGATTCAAACCACAGCAACACTTGGTTTATTTTTAGCGCTTGGCGTCATTATATTAATACGATCTAATCAAGGAGTAGAAAATTTTAGTGCAGAGTGGGGTGGATGGAGATATCCTTTTTGGATTTCAATTTTATTAGTGGGTATTTCTGTATTAATTAGAATGCGCATGAGTGAATCGCCCATGTTTACTAAATTAAAATCCGAAGGAAAAACTTCGGTGAATCCATTAAAAGAAAGTTTTGGAAACAAAGCAAATTTTAAAATGGTATTGTTAGCATTGTTTGGAGCAGTAATGGGGCAGGGTGTAGTATGGTATACTGGACAATTCTATGCACAAAGTTTTATTGAAACAGTTTGTAAAATTGATTTCGTTCAATCCAGAAATATAATGTTGGTGGCGATATTGATGGCAACCCCTTGTTTTGTTTTATTTGGATGGTTAAGTGATAAACTTGGTCGTAAGTGGATTATGCTCTTAGGAATGTTTTTAGCAATTTGTACTTATCGCCCTATTTATAAAGAATTTATTGCTATAACGTCTGCTAAAAATAGAACTCAAATCGTAGACACAAGGCTCACCAATGCAGGTCCAAAAATTCCTTTGATTGATGCAAAAGACAAACATAAAATGTATATAAGACATGTGATTGATACCTTTTATACGGATGGTTCTGTTTTTAAATATACTATCACTGATACCTTAATTGGTTTTAATGAATTGGGGGTAGATAGGCCCATCAATTTAATGAATCCAACCTTAATTAAGTACAAATCAATTAAACCGAATGTTGTCATTGAAAAAACAATGGGTAAGTCAGCAACCTGGGATATCATCTGGCTGGTGTTTATTCAAATTGTTTATGTAACAATGGTGTATGGTCCAGTAGCTGCATTTTTAGTTGAAATGTTCCCAACAAAAATTAGATATACTTCCATGTCGCTACCTTATCATATTGGTAATGGTGTATTTGGTGGGTTGGTTCCTTTTTTAGGAACATTAATTGTTGAGTTTACAAAAACAACCGAAAAGCCTGCTGGGGACGTACTTGCAGGCTTATGGTATCCTATTGGAGTAGCAACAGTTAGCTTAATTATTGGTATAGTTTATTTATCCAATAAGATGGATAAAAATGTAATGGATTAAATTTTAAAAAGGGATTGTATGAATAGTTTAAAAAAAATATTAGGTTTTGTTTGGATGATTTTAGCGCCAGCAATAATTTGTTTTTTAGTTTACGAAGCCTTTGTAAAAATTGGAGCAGCAAAGCCCACTGAAAAAGCAAATGTGATATTGCAATGGGTAATCATTTTGATCATTTTCACGCCAATTAGTTTTGGTTTTTTCCTTTTTGGAAAATACGCTGCTAATAATGAATATGACCAATTGCCAACTTCATCCGAAGATCTTAACGATTAGTAAACGGTTATTTAATTTTTGTTAAGTATTTTTGGATATGGCATTAGAAGTAAAAGGGCTTTTCAAAAAATATGAGGCGCAGATAGCAGTGGCAGATTTGTCATTTACTATTGAAAAAGGGTCAGTCGTTGGGTTTTTAGGCCCCAATGGTGCAGGCAAAAGCACTACTTTAAAAATGATCGCTGGTTATCTTGAGCCAGATGCTGGTGAGGTTGTTCTAAATGGTATATCTAATCAAAAAGAACCCATTGCATTTAAGAAAATGATTGGGTATTTGCCCGAAGCAAATCCTTTGTATGAAGAGATGTATGTGAAAGAATATTTTTCTTTTTTAGCATCCATCCATAAAATTGATCAAACTGCACAAAGAATTGAGGAAGTGATTTTGCAAACGGGTTTAATGCCCATGCAACATAAAAAAATTGGGGAACTTTCAAAAGGCTATAAACAAAGAGTTGGCATTGCTGCTGCCATTATACATAAGCCTGCATTGATATTATTGGACGAACCTACTTCGGGTTTGGATCCCAATCAACTCATTGAAATTCGCGCCCTTATTCAATCCTTAAGTAAGGATGCCATTGTTTTATTCTCTACACATATTTTACAAGAAGTGTCCGCTATATGTTCAAGTGTATTGGTATTGCATCAATCTAAATTAGTTGCGAATACTTTAATTGAAGATTTATTAAAGCCTTCTCAACCAGCAGTGCGCGTAGTTTTTGAAGAGGAAATTGATCCTTATTTAATCGACGACTTCTTTAAAAATCTAAGCTTTGAACAAATTGACAAACATGCGTTAGTAATAAAATCGAGTGACTTGACCGTTTTAAAAAAACAGATTTTAAACCATGCATTAGCTAAAGGCTTGAATATCCAAGCTTTGCAAACGCAGGAGGCAAGTTTAGAAGAAATCTTCAAATTGCTTACCCATTAAAAAAAAGGGTGTAAATTGCGATCTCAAACTGAAACAACTTTTTTAGAAAATAAATCATCAAACTATGAGTTACATTGTTGAAGTAAAAGCTAGACAAATTTTAGATAGCCGTGGAAATCCTACTGTTGAAGTAGATGTATTAACTGACGAAGGTGCTATGGGCCGTGCAGCAGTTCCATCTGGAGCAAGCACTGGTATTCACGAAGCAGTTGAATTAAAAGACAACGATAAAAAGAAATATTTAGGAAGAGGTGTGTTGAAAGCGGTTAAGAATGTAAACACATTAATCGCTAATAGCATTGTTGGATATGATATTACAGCACAAGCTGCGATAGACCAAACAATGATTGAATTAGATGGTACTCCCAACAAAGCTAAATTAGGTGCGAATGCAATTTTAGCGGTTTCAATGGCTGCTGCAAGAGCTGCTGCTGAAGAAGCTAACTTACCCTTATACCGTTACATCGGTGGAACAAATGCAAGAACCTTGCCAATGCCAATGATGAATATCTTAAATGGTGGTGCACATGCAGATAATAAAATTGATTTCCAAGAGTTCATGATTATGCCAGTTGGTGCTCCATCATTTAGCGAAGGCTTACGTTGGGGTGTGGAAATTTTCCACCAATTAAAAAGCACTTTGAAAAAGAAAGGATATAGCACAAACGTTGGTGATGAAGGAGGATTTGCTCCAAACATTCAAAGCAACGAAGAAGCAATTGAAACTGTATTAGAAGCAATCACTGCTGCTGGTTACAAAGCAGGTACTCAAATTGCTATTGCTATGGATGCTGCAAACAGTGAATTATGGAATGCTAAGAAAAAGAAATATGTTTTCCATAAAAGTTCTGGTAAAGAAATGAGTTCTGATCAATTGGTTAAATATTGGGAATCATGGGTTAAGAAATATCCAATCGTTTCTATTGAGGATGGTATGGCTGAGGATGATTGGGCAGGTTGGAAAAACTTAACGGATACAATCGGTTCTAAATGTCAATTAGTAGGTGACGATTTATTTGTAACAAATGTGAATCGTTTACAAACTGGTATTGATAAGAAAATTGCTAATGGCTTATTAGTAAAAGTAAACCAAATTGGTACTTTAACAGAGACTATCAATGCAGTAAGCTTGGCACAACATAACGGATACAATACTATTATGTCTCACAGATCTGGTGAAACAGAAGATACTACTATTGCTGACTTAGCAGTAGCATTAAACTGTGGTCAAATTAAAACTGGTTCTGCATCAAGAACAGACCGTATGGCTAAATACAATCAGTTAATTCGTATCGAAGAGCAATTAGGAGAAACTGGTGTATTCCCAACAAAAGGTAAATTGAAATTTGGTAACAAATAATTCAATTCTAAGAATATAAAAAAGGCCCCGATCGGGGCCTTTTTCTTTTTGCGTATTACTAGAACTATGCTAATTTTACGATAATTGTTTTGTATGCAAGCCTTAAAGAAAATTTTTCCAATCCTTATTAATCGCTATTTTTTAGTTTCGGTAGGATTTGTGGTATGGATGTTATTTTTTGATCAACGCGATTATTTCCAGCAAAAAGAACGTGCTAGCGAATTGAATAAAGTGGAGGCTGCAAAAAAATATTATAATGACGAGATTGAGAGTACTAAGAAGCAATTAAATAATCTACAAAGCAATCCTACCGCAATAGAAAAATATGCACGTGAAAGATATTTATTAAAGCGTGAAGGGGAAGAAGTTTATTTATTTGAAGATACAGCAAAGCATTCAGGAACACCTGTTCAAGAAAAAAAATGATAAAGAAAGAGCGCTACGAAAAAGTGTTGGAATATTTCCAAACACATATGCCTGTAGCAGAAACCGAATTAACCTATAGCAATCCCTTTGAATTATTAGTAGCTGTTATTTTATCTGCTCAGTGTACTGATAAACGTGTTAATTTAACAACCCCTTCTATTTTTAAACAATTCCCTACGCCACAAAAAATGGCAAAGGCTAATTTTGATGAATTGTTTCCACTTATAAAAAGCATCTCTTATCCCAATAATAAAACCAAGCATTTAATTGGCATGAGTCAATTATTAGTGAATGATTTTAAGGGAGAAGTACCCATGACTATTGAGGATTTAATTAAGTTGCCCGGGGTAGGTCGCAAAACAGCCAATGTAATTACTAGTGTTTGGGATCATCAACCCAATATGGCAGTGGATACACATGTGAACAGAGTAAGTAAAAGATTAGGTCTGGTTCCCATGACAGCAACGACTCCATTGGCAGTAGAAAAAGTACTTATAAAAAATATACCTACTGAACTTGTACATACTGCGCATCATTGGTTAATTCTGCATGGACGCTATGCATGTGTAGCAAGGACTCCTAAATGCGCCGATTGTGGATTACAATCCTTTTGTAAATACTATGAGAAAAATGTAACCAAACAAAAAGGAAAAGAAGGTAAATAAAAAGAGGGCAAAGCGAAAAATAAATTACCTCAAATTATAATAGCACACACATAAAAAAAGGGTCCAAATTTGGTACCCTTTTTTTATAAATCTAAGTAGGCGACTACTATAAGTATTGATTGATTGCGTCCATCAATTCTTGTTTAGTAATAGGAACACCCATCATTTTATTATATCCTTTTGCATCTACTAAATATTTGTCACGAATAATTTTAATCAATTGACCATTGTTGATCTCAGGAATTAAAACGGTTTCAAAGTTCTTTAAAATATCCCCTAAGTTACTAGGGAAAGGACGCATGTACTTGATATGTGCATGGCTAACAGACTTACCTTGTGCAAGTAACTCCATAACTGTGCCTTTAATAGTACCATAAGTAGAACCCCATCCTAATACCAATACTTTACCTTTTTCAGCACCGCTGTCAATGGTTTGTTTTGGAATATAGTCTGCAATTTTTTCTACTTTAGCTTCTCTCATTTTAATCATGAACTGGTGGTTCTCTGCTTCATAGTTTACGTTACCAGTTTCATGTTGTTTTTCCAAACCACCAATACGATGCTCTAAACCAGGTGTACCAGGTACTGCCCAAGGACGCGCTAATTTTTCGTTTCTTGTATATGGTTTGTATTTTAATTCACCCTCATCCAACTTAGTTTTGAAAGTAACTTCAATTGCAGGTAAGTCAGCTGCTTTTGGAAACTTCCAAGGCTCAGCACCATTTGCAATATATCCATCACTTAATAAAATAACTGGAGTCATATGTTGTAAAGCAATTCTAACTGCTTCAAAAGCCATATCAAAACAATCGCTTGGTGTTGAAGTTGCAATAATTGGAATAGGAGCTTCTCCATTACGTCCATAATATGCTTGCATTAAGTCACTTTGCTCTGTTTTAGTTGGCAAACCTGTTGAAGGTCCACCTCTTTGAATGTTTACAATCACCAATGGTAATTCTAACATCATTGCCAATCCCATTGCTTCTGTTTTTAAAGCCATACCTGGACCAGAAGTAGTTGTTAAACCAATTTGACCACCATAGCTTGCACCAATCGCAGAGGCAATACCTGCAATCTCATCTTCTGCTTGGAATGTTCTTACACCAAAGTTTTTATACTTACTTAATTCATGTAAGATATCTGTAGCAGGAGTAATAGGATAAGAACCTAAGAACAATGGAAGGTTTGCTTTTTGTGAAGCGGCAATTAAACCCATTGATAAAGCTTGGTTACCCATGATACTACGATAAGTACCTGGTTCCATTTTTGATTTTTCTACTTTGAATCTTGCTGCATTAAATAATTCAGCAGTCTCTCCATAAAAATAGCCAGCTTTTAAAACAGCGATATTACTATTTAAAATAGATTCTTTTTTTCCGAATTTCTCTTTTAAGAAACTGATGGTAGTATCTAAGTCTCTATTGTAAACCCAATAGATAACACCCAATACAAACATATTCTTAGCACGATCTCTTTCTTTATTTCCTAATTCAGGGAAATCCTTTAAAGCTTCACGTGTTAATTTAGTAACATCAATTTTAGTTAATTCATAACCATCTAAACTTCCATCTTCTAATGGATTAATTCCATCAGGATAATTGGCAAGACGTAAATTTTTAACATCAAAACCATCGGTGTTAGCGATAATTTTTCCGCCCTTCTTTAAACTTTTTAAATTTACTTTTAAAGCTGCAGCATTCATCGCAACTAATACATCACATGCATCACCAGGAGTGTATACTTTGTCTGAACTAAAGTGAACTTGGAATCCACTTACACCAGGTAAGGTTCCGATAGGAGCTCTGATCTCAGCTGGGAAATCAGGAAAGGTAGCTAGGTCAATACCTAGAATCGCAGTATTGTTTGTGAATTGCTGTCCTGTTAACTGCATTCCATCTCCACTATCACCAGCAAATTTTATCACTACATCCTGTAAAATAACTTCGTTCTGCATATGGCTGTAATTTGTCTTCAAAGGTACTAAGACATGCGCCTAAATGTTTATTTTTTATTATTTTTTTTATATTTTCTTGAGTAACTTTGCAGACTAATCTTTCGATACATGATCATCGCCCCAATTTTCTATATATTGGCTCACTTATTCATTCCTAATAATGCATCAAATGCAATCGTTCCCAAGCCTATTTACAATGCTTTGGATAGTGAGATAAGGTATGTTTACCTAAGTTTTGATGATGGTCCATTGGAAGGGACTTCAAATTGCATTGACATTTGTTTAAATCAAAAAGTGCCTGCTACTTTTTTTGAAGTTGGAAGACATCAGGCAATTACTAACAGAGCAAAGTCATTCTATAATCGAATCATGCAGAATGAAGCACAGTTTATGATAGCAAATCATAGTTACACCCATGCTAATAGTAAATACAAATACTTTTACCGTCATCCGAATATGGCTTTTGAAGACTTTATGCAAGCACAAAGTTCTTTAGCAATTAAAAATAATATTATTCGTTTGCCTGGCAATAGTGCATGGAATACAACTACTTTAAAAAAGGCGAGTGGATTAGTTAAACCAATAGTTCACAAATTAGATAGTGCAGGATTTAATATTATTGGTTGGGATGTGGAGTGGGGATTTAATAAAAAAGGAAAACCAAGACAAACTCCACAATTTGTGGTAGATATGATAGATTCTGCATTTGCGCGTAATCATACGGCTACTAAAAATAATGTAGTCATTTTAATGCACGATCATATGTTTAGAGCTTCTGAAGATTCAGCTAAATTGGTTACTTTCATTGAGTTATTAAAATCAAATCCAAAATTTCAATTGCGTAAAATATCCCAATATCCTGGTTTGAAAAACGGAGGACGTTAACATTTTTTTTGCAATAATTTTAAGCAAGTTTTTTGTATATTTATAATTGAAAATTAAAATAAATTTTATGGGCGCATTTAATACAGGTAATCCCACCCTTACCGAAAAAATTTTTGACAAAAGTTTGAATGAAACTTCAAAAGCATTTGGAGTAATGACCGTTAGAGGCACATTAAACAAGTTTGGCTTTTTGATGTTAATGATGATGGGTTCTGCAATGTATATTTGGAGTATTGTTACACCTGAAACAATGGGGACGGCCAATACATTAATGTTAGTGGGTTTGATTGGAGGTTTTATTCTTGCCATGGTTATGATGTTTAAGCCAAATTTAGCTTCTTATATTGCGCCTGCTTATGCCATTATGGAAGGCTTAGCAATCGGTGGAATTAGTGCATATTTTAATGCCATGTTTGGTGCCAAATTGGGTGCTGCTGGTCAAAGTTCTAATATCATTGTAAATGCAGTTGGCTTAACAATGGGTGTTGCCATCGCAATGTTTTTATTGTACAATTTTAGAATTATTAATGTTACTAATCGTTTAAGATCGATAGTAGTATCTGCGACCGCAGGTATTGCCATCTTTTATTTTATCATGATGATTGCCAGATTGTTTACACATACCGATGCATTTGGAGCATTTGACGGATCTCTTTTAAGTATTGGTATTAGTTTATTTGTGGTGGGTATTGCTGCATTTAATTTATTATTAGATTTTGATGCAATTGAGCAAGGGGCTGAAATGGGTGCACCAAAATATATGGAATGGTACGGTGCTTTTTCCTTACTAGTGACTTTGATTTGGTTATACTTAGAAATATTAAAATTATTGAGCAAATTGAACTCAAGAAAGTAATTTATTTAAATAGTGTATTAGATAATGGCCCCAATTTGGGGCCATTATTATTTATTGTAATCGGGTAACCATTCTTGTTAATAATTATGGTAAATTTGAAAATAAAGTAGCGCAATGGAATTCCAGCCTGGCCAATTAGACAACCAACAACTTATACAACTTTATCAATCTTTGCTTTTGCCAAGAATGATTGAGGAAAAAATGTTGGTGCTATTACGTCAGGGTAAAATAAGTAAATGGTTTAGTGGCATTGGTCAAGAAGCCATTGCCGTAGGCGCAACACTGGCTTTGCATAAGGATGAATGGATTATGCCCTTGCACAGAAATTTAGGTGTGTTTACTGCGCGCGACATGCCGCTTACTGATTTATTCAAACAATGGCAGGGCGATGTAACTGGGTATAGCAAAGCAAGAGAAAGAAGTTTTCATTTTGGATCCAAGCAGCATTTTATTTGTGGAATGATTTCACATTTAGGTCCTCAGTTAGCATTAGCAGATGGCGTTGCATTGGCTTATCAACAAAGGGGCCAACAAAAAGTGGCATTGGCATTTACAGGGGACGGAGGTACAAGTGAAGGAGACTTTCATGAAGCCTTAAATGTAGCAGCAGTTTGGAATTTACCCGTAATTTTTATTATTGAAAATAATGGCTACGGTTTAAGTACTCCTACCAACGAACAATATAAATGCGATCATTTAGTGGATCGTGCAAAAGGCTACGGGATTGAAGGAGTGCGCATTGATGGAAATAATATTTTAGAAGTTTATAATACTATTAAAGGCGTTAGAGATTATTGTATTCAACAACAAAAGCCTTATCTCATTGAGTGCGACACTTTTAGAATGAGAGGTCATGAGGAAGCAAGTGGTATTAAATATGTTCCTACAGAGTTGTTGGAACAATGGGCTCAAAAAGATCCAATTAGAAATTACGAAGATTATTTATTATTAAAAGGAATTATTCAACCATCGGAGATTGCAACAATACGCTCTATTATCAAAGAGAAAATCGAGTTGGATTTAGCACAGGTAATGGAAATGACCCCATTGCATCCTTCGGTTGAAAATGAATTGGGTGATGTTTTTGCGCCCATTACGGAAAATAGTATTCCTAGTTTGGAAACATTAGTTCAACCTGAAGTCAAAACAAAAAGATTCATAGAATCCATCAGTGATGCTTTACGTGCAGCAATGCATCGTTATCCTGAAATGATTATCATGGGACAAGATATTGCTGAGTATGGAGGTGCATTTAAAGTAACCGAAGGATTTGTAAATGAATTCGGAAAACAGAGAATTCGTAATACCCCTATTTGTGAGAGTGCTATTGTAGGAGCCTCATTGGGATTGAGTTTGGAAGGAATTAAATCTGTTATGGAGATGCAGTTTGCGGATTTTGTTTCTGTTGGATTCAATCAGATTGTAAATAATTTAGCAAAGATTCATTACAGATGGGGGCAAAATGCAGACGTAGTTGTTCGTATGCCAACTGGTGCTGGCGTGGGTGCAGGTCCATTTCATTCACAATCGAATGAAGCATGGTTTACACATGTGCCAGGATTAAAAGTAGTATATCCTTCCAATCCAGCAGATGCAAAAGGATTAATGATTGCTGCATTGTCCGACCCTAATCCTGTTTTATATTTTGAACACAAAGCAATGTATCGAAGTGTAGAAGGGGAAGTGCCGGATATGTATTATCAAGTGCCAATTGGAAAAGCGCATTTTGTAAGCAGGGGTGAGGATGCTACTATTATTACTTATGGAATGGGAGTGCATTGGGCAAAAAAGTATCAAGCTGAAAATACAGAAGTATCATTGACGATACTTGATTTAAGAAGTTTAGCTCCATTGGATTATGATGCCATAGCAGATGCAGTGGCTAGCACCGGCAAAGTAATAATACTTCATGAGGATAATTTAACCGGAGGTATTGGTGGAGAAATTAGTGCATGGATTGCAGAACATTGCTTTACAAAGTTGGATGCACCTATTATGCGTTGCGCCTCATTAGACACGCCAATTCCATTTAATACTGTTTTAGAAAAACAATATTTAGCCAATAGTAGACTGCATGAAACCTTGCAAAAATTATTACAATACTAATTAGGATTATTAATACGATAAACACGTAAGAAGTTTCCGCCCAATACTTTTTCAATATCAGCATCCTTATAACCACGCTTAATTAGTGCTTTGGTAAATTCAGGATAATCCAATACTGTTTTTAATTGTAATGGCGCAGAGTCAATGCCATCAAAGTCGGAACCCAATCCAACGTGATCAATGCCAATCAATTTTACGATATGATCAAAGTGATGCATTAATACTTCGATGTCTGGTTTAATGGCATCAGCTTGTTTTTTGTATTTGTCTGCAATAAACGTAAGTGCATATGCTTTTTGCATTCCGCTCGCCACCAAAGAATCCGTTTCTTTTTCATGTGATTTATAAAAAGCAGCTGCTTTTTTTGCATATGTGCTATCTACAAAGGCAGAATAAAAATTTAAATGAATCACACCACCATTTTTTCCTACTGCTTTAATTTGATCGTCTTTTAAATTTCTTGATACTGGATTAATTGCATAAGCATCGCTATGAGAGGCAATCACAGGCTTGGTAGTAGTGTTTATAGCGTCCCAAAAAGTAGCTTCACCAACATGTGAAATATCAACGATGATACCTAGTTTATTCATGCGCTTTACAATCTCTTTTCCAAAAGGAGTTAACCCTTTATGGCCAGTATATTTAGGATCTTTTTCATCAGCATGTGAGCTTGCCCAGCTATTTGAATTATTCCATGTAAGCGTCATGTAACGCACCCCTCTTTTATAAAAAGTGTCAAGTTTATTAATGTCATCTTCAATCATATGACCTCCTTCCACACCATATTGAGCAACTAATTTTCCTTCTTTTAAGGCTTGATCAATTTGCTTCCAAGTTTTAGCCACTACCATTTTGTCTGGATTTCTTGAAGCTACTGCATCCAAGGTATCCATTTGTCTCATCGCCCAAGCGTAAGGATTTTTTTTCTCTCCATCGCAAAAAATGGAAAATAATTGATAATCAACGCCTCCTTTTTTGAATCGTTTTAAATCAGAATGATTAATGCCTGTTAAATCCTGATCCAAACTCACATTTTTTTCTAAACAAGCACTCACGGCGTCATTGTGGGTATCCACTAAAACAGATTTAAAATGAATAGATTGGCTATTGGCTTGTATTGAAAATGCAACAAAAAGAGGTACTAGGTATTTCATGGTACGGGTTTGTTTTTAATTGACAACTAAAATAGCTATTTTTGCGCACAGAAAAACGACTATGTTAGATAAATTAGAAGCCATAAAAGCTAGATTTGACCAGGTAGGGGTGGCTTTAACCAATCCTGAAATCATTAATAACCAAACAGAGTTTGGCAAAATGAGCAAGGAATACCGTTCCTTGGAAAAAATTGTACAGCCTTATTTAAGATATGTGAAGGTGTTGGATGAGCATAAATTTGCAAAAGAGTCTTTGAATGGGGACGATGCAGATATGCGTGAATTGGCAAAAATGGAATTGCCTGCATTAGAGGAAGAAAAAGAAGTTTTAGAAAAAGAGTTAACTAAGTTATTGATTCCAAAAGATCCACAGGATGATAAAAATGCCATTATTGAATTAAGAGCAGGAACCGGTGGAGATGAAGCCAGTTTATTTGTGGGAGATTTGTTAGGCATGTACACACGATATTGTCAAAAGAAAGGTTGGAAAGTAGCCATCGCAAGTGAGAGTGAAGGATCAGTGGGAGGATATAAGGAAGTAATTTTAGAGGTCACCGGTGAAGATGTATATGGAACATTGAAGTTTGAGAGTGGAGTACACCGTGTACAACGCGTTCCTAGTACAGAAACGCAAGGTCGTGTGCATACTTCGGCGGCAACTGTTGCTGTAATGCCCGAGGCCGAAGAAGTAGATTTTGTATTGAACCCTGCAGATGTAAAAATGGAAACAGCGCGAAGTGGTGGTGCAGGTGGACAAAACGTAAATAAGGTAGAGACCAAGGTAATGTTAACGCATATACCAACGGGTACTGTAATTATTTGTCAAACTGAACGTTCGCAGTTGGGTAACCGTGAAAAAGCAATGGGCATGTTGCGTACTAAATTATTTGAAGAGCAGGTACGTAAACAAGAGGATGAAATTTCGAGACATCGTAAAACATTGGTGAGTACGGGAGATAGAAGTGCAAAAATCAGAACCTATAACTGGCCACAAGGTCGTGTTACTGATCATCGAGTAAATGTAACTTCCTATAATTTAGATGCCGTGGTGAATGGGGAGATTGAAGAATTCATTGAAGCATTACAAATGGCAGAGAATGCGGAGAAAATGTTGGTGCAGAACTAAGTATTTATTGTTTCGCTAAGCTTTGCTCCCATTGCCATGCAGTAAGCATCATTTCTTCTAAACCATACTTACATTCCCAACCTAATTTGGTAACAGCTTTGTCATTGTTGGCGTAAATTGCAACAATATCACCTGCTCTTCTTGGTCCAATTTCATAATTTAATTTTACGCCACTTACTTTTTCAAAAGCTTTAATAGCTTCTAAAACCGTAATGCCATTTCCGGTACCTAGGTTAAAAACTTCACAAGTTTTTTCAGTATTGTTTTTGATTGAATATTGTAATGCTAAAGTGTGAGCGTGTGCAATATCACAAACATGAATGTAATCTCTAATGCAACTACCATCTCGCGTATCATAGTCGTCACCATATACTTGCATGGTAGGTAATTTGCCAATCGCAGTTTGTGTAATAGCAGGCACTAAATTTTGTGGACGACCAATGGGTAATTCCCCAATAGCGGTGCTAGGATGTGCACCCACTGGATTAAAGTAACGTAATAATATAGTCGATAAAGGATAAGTAAATGCAGTATCACGCACAATGGTTTCTCCCATTTGCTTAGTAGCGCCATAAGGGGAAGCAGCAGTTTGCAAAGGAGTTTCTTCTGTTACAGGAATCATTTCAGGATTGCCATAAACCGTGCAAGAAGAAGAGAAAATAAAATGTTTTGCATTATATTTTGCAGCCATGTTAAGTAAGTGTACTAATGAAAACAAATTGTTCTCATAGTAGTCTAGTGGTTTTTCTACCGACTCGCCAACTGCTTTGTAGGCAGCAAAGTGAATAACACCAATAATGCTAGGATTCTCTTTGAATATGTTTTCAGTAGCTGCCTTATCTGTTAAATCAACATTGTAGTTTTTAATACGCTTGCCAGTAATTTTTTCAATACCGTCTAAAGATTTGTCAGTGGCTCTAGATAAATTATCGGCAGAGATAACATTAAATCCATTTTCTATTAAATCAACAATGGTATGTGCGCCAATAAAACCACAACCTCCAGTAACAAGTATTGTTTGCATGCTTACAATTTAGAGCACAAAGAAACGAAAAAAAATGCATTAAATTTTAGTAGCCAATGTAAAGCCAACCGTAGTTCCCACATTCACCTTGCTTCTTATTTGCATGGTTTCATTATGAGCTTCAATAATATGTTTGCAGATAGCTAATCCAAGGCCGGTACCTCCAATATCTCTGCTACGCGCGTCATCTGTTCTGTAAAAACGTTCAAATAGTCTAGGAATATGTTCTTCAGCGACGCCAATACCATCATCGCTAATTTCAATAAGTAGTTTAGAATCTTCTAACTGATAAATGCTTGCTGTGATATGCCCATCAATCTTTCCATATTTAGCAGCGTTTGAAATGATATTCACTAATACCTGATAAATTTTATTTTTATCCGCAAATACATGCATTGGTGCTTCACTGCCTTTTTTATAATGAAACTGAATATTCTTTTTCAACCATTTTACACTTAAATTATGTACCACTTCATTTATTAAATCCTGAATAATAAAAGAAGTTTTTAAAATGGGTTCCTTATTAATTTCTAGATTGGTAATAACATCCACATCATTCAATAATCCTACAAGCCTTTGAACATTAGCTTGTGCTTGATTAATAAACTTATTGCCAATTACAGGATCTTCCATGGCGCCATCAGCAATGAGCTCCAAATAACCTTGAATGGCAAAAATGGGCGTTTTTATTTCGTGCGATAAATTTTGAAGAAATTCTTTTCTAAACGCTTCGTTGGATTGTAATTGTTGAATTTGCTTAGTTTGTTGCGCCGCCCAGTGTTCTACGTCTTCGCGTACATCGTCAATACCTTTTTTGGGTAAAATATATTTTTGATAAGCTTCCTCTCTTTTACTTGCCTTGGTGGAGGAAATAAGTTTGTAAATGAGTTTTATTTTTCTATAAATAAAATATTCTAAAATTTGATAGACTAAAAAATAGATAACAACAAAGCAAGCTGCAAAATAGGCTAATAATACACGCCAATCTGTGATTAAAACAAATACACTTATCCCAATAATGCTTGATAAAAGCAATGCAGTTAATGCTGCTAATTGTTTTGGCGATAAATTTTTTTCTTTAAACATACACTTTGTACATGAAGGAACCCATAACGAAGTTAGCTATTTAAATCAATTAAAATAGACTAATAGTCGAACTTGTAGCCAACTCCTTTAACAGTGGTAATGCAATCAATTCCTAATTTGGCTCTGATTTTTCTTACATGAACGTCAATGGTTCTGTCCCCTACGATTACATCATTACCCCAAACCTGAGATAAGATTTCATTTCTTAAAAATACTCTTCCTGGCTGTGAGGCTAATAAAAACAATAGTTCAAATTCTTTTTTAGCAAGAATATGAGTCTCTCCTTTTAAAATGGTTTTATACTGAGTAGGATCAATCACTAAATCCTTTACTTGTATCAGTTTATTATCCGAAGCAGTTGGCTGAATTCTTCTGAATAATGCAGTTATTCTACTTACTAAAACCTTTGGACTGATTGGTTTATTTACAAAATCGTCTCCACCTAATTCTAATCCTTTAATATGAGACGCTTCATCATTAAGTGCTGTTAATAAAACAATCAAAGTTTTATCAAATTGTTTGTTACTTCTTAAATATTCACACACTTCAAAACCGTTACGTTTTGGCATCATGATATCTAGAATAATGCAATCTGGTGTATATAACTGTGCTTTTTCAATGGCTTCGCTACCATCTTTTGCTGTAAAAACCTCAAAGCCAGCTTTAGTTAAATGGAAACTAATAATTTCAATAATATCAGGCTCGTCGTCTGCAATTAGTATTTTAATAGGGTTGGTTTCCATAGTTGAATATATGCCCAAATTTAGCATTAAATAGGCACAACAATCGAAAGCAAAGACATTATCAAATTGTTAACTAAATAAGCCTAATAACTAGTTTCCTTTAAGAATATGTAAAATATAAGGGTTTGCCTTTTTCTCTCTTCCCCAGGTGGTTTCAGGGCCATGACCAGCATAAATAGTCATTGTATCCGGCAGTGGTAATATTTGAGAACTGATACTTTTTATGAGGTCTAGGGGATTGCTTCCAGGTAAATCAGTTCTTCCTACTCCGTCCTTAAATATTAAATCACCTCCAATTAAAAAATCTTGCTTTTCATTATAAAAGCAAACACTGCCTGGAGAGTGTCCAGGGGTAACTAACACTTTAAACTGGTCTTTTCCAAAGTGGATGATTTCATCTTGATCAATATATTGCACCGGGCCTTTATAGGGTTCGCAAGGAACACCCCATCTAGCACCACCTTCAGGTAAACGATCAATGACAGGTTGCTCATTTTTATGAAAATGTGCAGTGAGTCCATATTTTTCACTTACAAAGTTATTGCCAAATACATGGTCTAAATGACAATGGGTATTGAGTAATAGAGTAGGAGTTAATTCATTTTCAGTAATAAAATTTACTAAGGCTTCTTGTTCATTTCTTAAATAACAACCCGGATCTACAATGATTGCATTTTTTTCCTCATTGAATAAAATGTAAGTGTTTTCCTGAAACGCGTTAAAACAAAATGAATGTATAGTAAGCATGAAAATGAATTAATAATAGTAATAGTAATAGAAATAGAATAGGGTTATTTGTAATTGGATAAATATTCACAAATATTTTTGACCATTCCAGGTCCTTCATAAATAAAGCCGGTCCAAATTTGAACTAAACTGGCACCTGCCTCTATTTTGGATTGCGCATCTTCACCTTTAAAAATACCACCACTTGCAATAATCGGTAAACGATTTCCAATGCCTTTATGTAGGTAACTTAATACTTGGTTTGATTTTTCAAGTAATGGTTGGCCACTTAATCCACCAGCACCAAATTGGGTTGCGGCAGTTAAATTATTTTGGTTCAATAAGCTACGATCCAATGTGGTATTGCTTGAAACCAAACCGTCGATTTTCACTTCCTGTGTTAATGAAATAATATCATCCAATGCAGCTGTTTCTAAATCGGGTGCAATTTTCAATAAAATAGGTTTTTTATTTTTATTGATATTTTGTAATTCACTAAATATTTTTCTTAAAGATTCTTTTTCTTGTAATTCACGAAGTCCTGGTGTATTGGGAGAACTCACATTTACAACAAAGTAATCTACCACTTCTTCTAATCCCGAAAAATTAATGCAATAATCCTTCCAAGCATCGCTATTATCGGTGACTTTATTTTTCCCAATATTACCTCCAACAATCAAACTAGAATTTGATTTTTCTTTTCTAATTTTTAATCTTTTTGAAATCGCTTCTACACCATCATTGTTGAATCCCATTCGGTTAATCAAGGCTTTTTGACTTGGTATTCTAAACAATCTTGGCGTAGGATTACCAGCCTGTGCTTTTGGCGTTACCGTTCCAATTTCAACAAAGCCAAATCCTAATAATTCCAAAACATCTAAATGTTCTGCATTTTTATCGAAACCAGCACCCAGTCCAACCGGGTTGGGGAATTGTAAACCAAAGAGTTCTTTTGATAAATCCTTTCCTTTAAATTGAAAATTGTCAGCAAGTAATTGTTTGCCAAATGGCAAAGCTGCTGCAAAGTGTAAACCTTGCATGGATACTTTATGGGCAGTTTCCGGAGGAAGTAAAAATAGGGTATTGCGGATAATAGGGTAGATCATATTGCAAAATTACAATGAAATATTTAGTTGCATAAACAACTGTTTATAAAAATGCCTACATTTATGGTGAAATTGAGTGTTTCACATAAATCCAATGGTATGCAAGAAGCTTATATAGTAGCCGGTTTTAGAACTGCCGTGACAAAGAGTAAAAAGGGAGGCTTTCGTTTTATGCGTTCGGACGAATTAGCGATTCAAGTCATTCAGGGGTTGATGAAAAGTTTGCCTGCCTTGGATCCAAAATTGGTAGATGATGTGATAGTAGGCAATGCGGTGCCAGAAGCCGAACAGGGTTTACAATTTGGAAGAATGATTTCAGCAAAAGCTTTAGGTATTGAAGTGCCTGGAATTACCATCAATAGATATTGCGCAAGTGGTTTAGAAAGTATTGCCATGGCGACTGCTAAAATTAGAACCGGCATGGCCGATTGTATTATTGCTGGCGGTACAGAATCTATGAGTTTGGTACCCACAGCTGGATGGAAAACAGTACCTGCCTATTCTATAGCAGTAGAAGAACCAGATTATTATTTATCCATGGGTTTAACAGCCGAAGCGGTTGCTCAAGAATACAATGTGAGTAGGGAAGACCAAGATGCGTTTGCATTGTCTTCACATCAAAAAGCAAAAGCAGCTATTGAACAAGGTCATTTCAAAAAAGGTATTTTACCGATTGAAGTAACAGAGACTTATGTAAATGAAAAAAATAAAAAAGCAACCAAGTCTTATATTGTTGATACAGATGATGGAGTGCGTGCAGATACAACGATTGAAGCATTATCAAAATTAAAGCCAGCATTTGCAGTGAAAGGATCTGTAACAGCAGGAAATTCTTCACAAACAAGTGACGGTGCAAGCTTTGTAATTGTGATGAGTGAAAAAATGATTAATTCGCTAGGATTAAAGCCAATTGGGCGTTTGGTGAATTGTGCTTCTGCCGGAGTGCACCCAAGAATAATGGGTATTGGTCCAGTAGCAGCCATTCCAAAAGTATTAAAACAAGCTGGAATGAATTTGGATCAAATTGATTTAATAGAATTGAACGAAGCATTTGCATCCCAATCTTTAGCTGTAATTCGAGAATTAAATTTAGATACGAATAAAGTAAATATTAATGGAGGCGCTATTGCATTAGGCCATCCATTAGGTTGCACAGGTGCTAAATTAACAGTACAAATATTAAATGACTTAGAACGTTTGAATAAAAAGTATGGTATGGTAACTGCTTGTGTAGGTGGCGGTCAAGGCATTGCCGGGGTGATCGAGAGAATCTAAATCGCCAGTTACTATGGGTAAAGTAAATATTTCTTTCTGATTTTTTTGAATGCAATTAATCCTGGCTCCCAAGATTTTCTAATGTCTGCTTCTGACACTCCGTCTTTTATTTGCTGCATTAAATTGGCATTGCCTGCAAGCTTATTAAAAAAGTAAGCAGTAGGTTCTTTTGTTTTGGGTGCTAAAAAGAAACTATCTTTTTGCGGAAAGTTTTTATACATTTCTAAAATCAATGCAAGATCTATCTTATCCTTTGGTGGCGTTTGTTGGGTAAGATCCCATCCATAACAAACTTGTCCATATAATTTTGAAGACAAAGCACCTACTCTTGGATTGGGTGTAAAACTAAACGTCTTAATGGTAATACTTGGATGACCAATGTATGCAAAAGCATGAGCAGTTCCACGTCCTTCACTCATTACCGTTCCTTCCACTAAACATGTTGTTGGGTACCATAATATGGAGGACATGTCTGGCAAATTGGGAGAAGGGGCAATCGGCAATGTATACATGGATTGATGCGTATAATTTTTATTGCGAATAATTTGTAAAGACCAATTTGCATTTTGATTTGTTTTACTACTATCCATTTTCATCCACTTTTCTCCTCTCAACATGAATGCATATTCTCCCATCGTCATTCCATAAACAATTGGTATGGCTTGCTTTCCAACACCACTCACATAAGGTGTCTCTAAAATAGGGCCGTCCACAAAATGTCCATTTGGATTTGGGCGATCTAATACTATTAAAGGTTTGTTATTGGCCATTGCAGATTCCATATAATACTGCAAGGAATTGATATAGGTATAAAATCGAGCACCAACATCCTGTACATCAAATAATAAAATGTCAATGTCTTCCAAATCTTCTTTAGCAGGCGCATTCTTTTTTCCATACAATGAAACTATTGGTATGCCAGTTTTTTCATCTAATGCATCATTTACTTTTTCACCAGCATCGGCGGTGCCTCTGAGACCATGTTCGGGGGTAAAAACTTTTTGAATATGAATCCCTGCTTTTAATAAAGTGTCCATTAAATGAGACTTTCCAATTAACGCAGTTTGATTGGTAAATAATCCAACACGTTTATTTTTTAACAAAGGAAAGTACTCGCTGGTTTGATAGGCTCCTGGTAGTATATTTTGTTGTGCGTGTATATGCGTTGTTGTAAAAACAATCAATAACAGAATAGACAATACTTTATTCATGATAAAAATTTAACTCAAATATTTTCCAACAATGGGCACTCTACGACCAACACCAAATGCTTTTGGTGAAATACGAATGATGGGACAAAACTGATTACGCTTGTACTCGTTGTTATTTACCATCTTTAAAGTGCGATCCACCAAAGCTTCATCAAATCCAAGCGATTTAATTGCGGAAGGATCTGCTCTTTTTTCAATGTATTGATATAAGATTTGATCAAGTATTGCATAATCTGGTAAACTATCACTGTCTTTTTGATCAGGTCTAAGTTCGGCACTAGGTGCTTTATCAATAATATTTTGAGGAATTATTTCATTATTTCTATTAATGTAATTTGCCAAGGCGTACACTTGCATTTTATAACAACCCCCAAGTACACCAAGGCCTCCAGCCATATCCCCATATAAAGTGCCATAGCCGGTTGCTAATTCACTTTTATTGGAAGTATTCAATAAAACGTAGCCAATTTTATTGGCAATTGCCATTAAAATATTACCACGCGATCTACTTTGTATATTCTCTTCTGCTAAAGAAAAAGGAAGATCTTTAAAAATAGGTTTTAATGTAGACAAGAAAGTTTCATAAACCTCTTTGATTGGTATGATATCATATGGGTTGTTTAAATTCTTGCTAAGTTGAACCGCATCATCAACTGAATGTTCAGTTGAATAGGGCGAAGGCATTAATATAGCATGTACATTTTCCTTACCCAATGCGTCACATGCAATAGCCAAAGTAACTGCGGAATCAATACCGCCAGAAGATCCTAGAATGGCACGCTTAAAGCCCATCTTATTAAAATAATCCTTGATCCCTAATACCAATGCTTTATACACTTGATCAATATTAAGTTCGGGCATTAGTTTAACTGGATTCAGTTCTTTACTTGGTACTTGTGCTGCTGGTTCTAAAATTGGCGCATTTATAGTTCCATCTTCGTTGCATTCAAAAATTTGCATGGCAGATTCAAACATGGGTAGTGCTCCACATAAATTAGCATCTTTGTCAAATACCAATGAAGCGCCATCAAAAACAATTTCAGTTTGACTCCCAACTGCGTTACAATAAAATAAAGGCTTCTTATATTTTACAACATTTGCTTTAATAGTTGCTTTACGATCCTCGTCATGCGTATAATCAAAAGGGGAAGCGCTCAGGTTTAATAAAATGTCTGGTTGTTGATCCATCATTTTATCCATTGGACAAATGCGATACAAAGGATTGTCACCTAGATTCCAAATGTCTTCACAAATTGTAATGGCTAATTTTTTTCCTTTAAATGGAACTACCTTCCAATCGTCTGCGGGTTCAAAATATCTATTTTCATCGAACACATCATAGGTTGGCAACAGTGTTTTATGAATTTCGGCTACTATTTTTTGTTCGTATAAAAAAAATGCAGCGTTGTATAAATCTTTTCCTTTTTCATTTGAATTACGTGCAGGACTACCAATCAAAACCCCAATCGTATCTGCGGCATGTTTAATGGTTTCAATGCTTTCGTAACATTTATTAATAAAGTCTTTAAACTCTACAAAGTCTCTTGCAGGGTATCCACAAACACTCATCTCGCTAAATAAAATAATATCGGCTCCTTGCTTTTTAGCTTCCTCAATGGCGCATAACATTTTTTCGGTGTTTTGCTCAAAGTTGCCAATATGATAATTTTGTTGGGCTATGCAAATCTTCATAAACTCAAAGTTCGGTTTTTAAAAATAAATAAACTCGGTTTTTTTGTACTTTCACCTATGCGAATTGCCACTTTTATTACTTTTTTCTCTGTTTTATTTGCGTTTGGCTGTAATCAACTAAATATTGATCCAGCGGAGAAGGCGCCTCTTTTTCAAGTGAAAATTGAAAGATTTGATAGTGCTTTTTTTTCAATGGACACAGTGCACACAGCAATTGAAATAGAAAAACTACTTAAAGCATATCCAGGTTTTGGGCAAGATTTTTTAACTAGAATTCTAATGTTAAAAAAAGTTGATGATACTATTGGTATCAAAACGTTCTACAGAAATTATTTACCGATTTATAAAGATGTGCAAAAAGTAAATGCAATCAAAATTGCTAAGCCTGCTATTGAAGATGCCTTTAAGCGATTACATTTTTATTTTCCTAAATATGCATTGACGCATCATGTGATTTTATTTGTAGGTCCATTGGAATCTTATGGGAACATAATTACGAATGATGCCATAGCAGTTGGGCTGCAAATGCATATGGGTGCTCCATCAAAATGGTATTACGATGAGCGTATTCAAACTATATATCCAACTTACTTGAGTCGTAGATATACACCAGATAATATTGCATTTAGTACAGTGCAAAATATTTTAAGCGATATTTATTTACCTTCTGTTAAATCACCTACTTTAATTGCGCAAATGATTGAAGCTGGTAAAATACAATATATTATGAATGCATGTTTTCCTAATGCGCCAGACTCCTTGCGATTAGGTTATACAAATGAACATTGTATCAATATCAAAAGTCAAGAGGGAGAAATTTGGTCTTATTTACAACATGAAAAATTAAGTTATTCCACCCATTCCACTGATATAGATAACTTTATGCAGGATGCAGCATTTAGTAACTTATTTGGAGAATCTTTGCCTGGAAATATTGGGAAATATATTGGGTTTAAAATAGTAGATGCCTGGATGCAACAAAAAACACAAAAAGGGATTACAATGGAGACGCTTTTGAATACTTCTTCCGATAAAATTTTTGAAACAGCGGCTTACAATCCTTAATCTAATTAATTTAATTTGATAGGAGCTGCTAATTTAAAGGCAGGTATTTTTACTTGAATTTGACTGCGATTTTCTATGTTTTCCATGGTATAGAAACCTTGCATCTTACCTAGTTCGCTTTTTAAATGACAGCCGCTTACATATTGGTAATGCTTACCAGGCATTATGATAGGTTGAACACCTACGACACCTTCACCTTCCACAATTCTTTGTTCGGTATTACTATCAAAAACTTCCCAGTATCTTCTTAATAATTTTACAGGAAACGCATTATGATTTTCAATGGTAATGCGATATGCAAACATGTATTCATTCTGTAATGGATTGCTATAATCTTTTTGGTAAAAAGATTCTATGCTTATTTCTATTCCTTCTGAAATCTTAGAAACCATTTTTCTAGTATCTAAATAGTGCGCCGCAGAGTATACTGCGAGGTAAAAGTAACAAAAAATTTACACGGATGGCTTAAAAAAACAGCATAATTTTTTATTAGACACATTAAGTGCTTTACCTTTGCGCAATCGTATGCGTTTAGTTGAAAATCACTCAATTATAATTTAAAATATACCCAAATGAAGATCGCAGTTGCAAATGGAGATGGAATTGGCCCAGAGATAATGGAGGCTGTCATTCATGTATTTAATTCCGCAAAAGTTCCCTTGGAATATCAATTTGTGGATATGGGTAAATGGGTTTTTGATAAAGGCTTTAGCAACGGAATGACACCAGAAGCTAAAGCAACCATCGAAGATCTAGGTATATTATTTAAAGGGCCGATGGAAACTCCAAAAGGTAAAGGAGTGAAAAGTGTTAATGTTACTGCAAGAAAAACTTGGAATACTTATGCTAATGACAGGCATTTTCAAACATTAAGTGGAGTTGATACTGTTTTTAGTAAGGCTGGTATCAATATCGATTTAACCATTGTAAGAGAAAATATTGAAGATACTTACGGTGGTGTTGAGCATATGCTAACACAAGATGTTGCATTAGGCCGTCGTTTTATTACTCGTCCAGGAAGCGAACAAGTAATTAGATATGCTTTTGAAATGGCTAAGAAAAAAGGAGCTAGAAGAATCACTTGTGGTCATAAAGCAAACATCATGAAATTAACAGATGGATTGTTTTTAGAAGTATTTAAGGAAGTGGCTGCAGAATATCCTGAATTAAATGCCGATGATATTATTGTAGATGATTTATGTATGAAATTAGTAAGTCGACCAGAAACTTTTGATGTAATTGTATTAACTAATTTGCAAGGTGATATTGTTAGTGACTTATGCGCTGGATTGGTTGGTGGGCTTGGGTTTGCGCCTTCTGCAAATATTGGGGATCATATTTCTATTTTTGAAGCAGTGCATGGAACTGCACCAGATATTGCAGGAAAAAATATTGCGAATCCAACTTCCTTATTATTGAGTGGATTAAGTATGTTGCGACATTTAGGTTTAATGGAACAAGCAGTAATGATTGAAAATGCTTTGTTATATACTTTAGAATCTGGAGTACATACAGGTGACTTTGGTGACAAAACCATTCCATCCGTAAACACGACACAATTTGCACAAGCAATCATTGATAATTTTGGCAAATTACCCAAGACGAATCCAAGACCTGCATTAAAGAATTTTGAATTTATTCCAACCAACAGTAAAATTACCGTTAATCCAATGTTGGAAGGAAGTCAAAAAGAGGAACGTAAAATTGTGGGAGCAGATATTTTTATTGAAAGTAATTTACAACCCAATGCCATTGCAGAAATTGCCATCAAACATGAAACTGAAAATTTGAAATTGATTATCATTTCAAATCGCGGTACACAAGTATGGCCAACAGGATCTGTTTACACAAATTTGGTGAATCAATTCAGGTTGCGTTTTGAAACTAAAGAGGATAATATCGTTACTCAAAAAGACGTCATTCATCTTTATAGTACTTTGTCTAATGATTTCTCGATTAGTTCGCTTGAGACCTTAAATATGTGGGCTGGCAAAAAAGGATATAGCTTGGCTCAAGGTCAATAATGACCACTTGGTTTTAATTCGTGGCAACGTTTTCGGAAAAATGCTTTGGTTTTACCCTCATTTGACCAAAAATTGCCAATATCGGTGGGAAAAAAACCAATTTTGATGTATTTTCACAGCTCAATTACAAAATAGCCTTTTACCTATGGCAGAAGTTATATTAATGCCTCGCTTAAGCGATACAATGACCGAAGGAGTGATAGCGGCATGGCATAAAAAAGTGGGAGATACCGTTAAGAAGGGCGACTTATTAGCCGAAATCGAAACGGATAAAGCCACCATGGAATTAGAGAGTTACCAAGATGGAGTGCTTTTGCATATTGGTACACCTCGTGGAGGAAAATTACAGGTGAATGATTTACTTGCCATTTTTGGTAAGGAAGGAGAAGATATTAGCGGATTAATTAATGGCGCAAATGTTGCTCCAGCTCCTACTGCTGTTGAAATGCCTGCTACTTCTGCACCTGCAGCGCCTGCAGCAAGCGGAGTAGATTATACTAAAATGGAGGAAGTTGTGTTAATGCCTCGTTTGAGTGATACCATGACAGAGGGTGTTATTGCTGGATGGCAAAAGAAAGTGGGAGATACTGTGAAGAAAGGAGAAGTGTTAGCGGATATCGAAACAGATAAAGCTACCATGGAATTAGAATCTTATAAGGATGGAATTTTATTATATCAAGGTGCTCAAAAAGGAGAAAAGATTTTAGTCAACGATTTGCTTTGCATAATCGGTCAAACCGGAATGGATATTGATGCAATCGTAAAAGGAATTAAGGGAGGTGCTACAACAGCGACTGCACCTGCTGCTGCTCCTGCTGCATCAACACAAGCTGCCGCTCCAGCGCCAGTTGCAACTTCGGCTCCAGCACCTGCTGCTGTACAAGTTGTAAATGAAGGACGCATTTTTGCATCTCCATTAGCGAAAAAAATTGCACAAGAAAAAGGAATCGATTTAAAATATGTGAAGGGTACGGGTGAGAATGGAAGAATCACAAGAACAGATTTGGAAAACTATACTCCAGCAGCCGCTGATGCAAAAGCAAATGCTACTGTATCATCAGCATCTACAAGCTTTGTGCCAGCTGGTACGGTGAGCTTTGTGGATACGCCGGTTTCACAAATGCGTAAAGTAATTGCAAAGCGTTTGAGCGAAAGCTTATTTACTGCGCCGCATTTTTATTTGACCATGAAAATTAATATGGACGCTGCTATCAAAGCACGTACTTTATTAAATGAAAATGCAACTACTAAGATTAGCTTTAATGATATGATTGTGAAAGCAACTGCATTGTCATTAAAACAACATCCAAAAGTAAATAGTAGTTGGATGGGGGATTTTATTAGAGAAAATCATCACGTAAATATTGGGATTGCAGTAGCTGTAGACGAAGGTTTATTAGTACCTGTGTTACGTTTTGCAGATAGCTTGAGCTTATCACAAATTAGCGGAAACGTAAAAGAATTTGCAAAGAAAGCAAAAGATAAAAAATTACAACCTGCAGATTGGGAAGGAAGTACATTCACCATTTCTAATTTAGGCATGTTTGGTATTGACCAATTCACTGCAATTATCAATCCGCCAGATGCTTGTATTTTAGCAGTAGGTGGAATTGCACAAGAACCTGTAGTGAAAGGTGGTCAAATAGTTCCAGGAAATGTGATGAATGTTACTTTAAGTTGTGACCACCGTGTAGTAGATGGTGCAACAGGAGCAGCGTTCTTACAAACTTTAAAGAGTTTATTAGAAGAGCCATTAAGAATGTTGGCGTAGGAAGGCCCCACGATTTTTTAACTTTTAAGTTAAGTTTAATTAAAAAAGTAAACATATAAAAAAGCCCCGATCAACTCGAGGCTTTTTGTTTCAGTGTATTTGATTTTTACATCTAAAAATCACTATCACATCCAATAGGAGCACCTGGTGCAATCACTACTGGTTTTGGTAAATTGATTGTTCCAGGGTTTTTAATTCTTTCAATGGCAAAATCATATTGAGCTTTATGCGCTACATCTGTTTTGCTTAAGCTTTCTAATTTTGTTTTTAATTGTTGTAAACGGTCATTACAAATGCTTCTTACTTCGTAGTTGGCTTCAGCACTTTGATGTACTCCCAATAACCAAGTTAAAACTTGTTGTTGTGTTTGTTGGTGAACACTACCTTCTAAGCCGGCAGGTATTTTAGCATACCATGTATTTTTTAAAATAGCGTCCAGTACATTGTCAAATCCAATGGTATTAGCTCTTGCTTTATTTTGAACTAATCGATTGGCTCTTTCTACATTAAATAAAAATGCTAATTCATAATCTGCTAAAGCTTCTGCTGCACTTAAAGCATCAAAGCTCATGCCTGTTCTTTTTTCAAATAATTCCCCTACACCATAATACATTGGTGGTCTTGGTGGTATTAAGGCTAAAATATTTTCTGGTATAGTAAGTGTACTAGCTGACAAGCAATTTACAGCAGCATCTAATGCCTTTTGTTGCATTGCATTTGAAAGAATAGTTGGCTTGATTTGATTTTGATCGCCTCTTACGCTATAGTTATAATTGATACCACCAATTAATTTAGTTACTGCTTCCAATTGATAGCGATGATAATTATACGCAGGTACTAAAACGTCTTCTAATTTAGTAAGTGGAGTTCCGTTTTGTATAGCTTCTTCTCCAAATTGGGCAATTGCTTTTTTACGTACTGCTAAAGTTTGATTTAATCCAGCAACAGCATCTCCATTATTATCCCATAAATGCGCATAGGGGTGAAAGCCACTGGCAGCGCGCGCATCAGCGTCTGCAATAAATAATAATCCATTTTTAGAATTTTCTTCTAATAACTTATTAAGTGCAGCTGGCTCATTGGTGCCTGCAGGAAAATCTGTGTATCCATACATGATGGCTCTTTTATCCCATGCTCCAATTTCGTTGGTATATACTTTTGAAAAATCAATTTCACCCTTATCATTTACAAAAATATTGGGATGCGGATAGTCCATTACCGAAGCACGATCATTATAGCTGGATGCATAATTGTGTTGTAAACCCAAAGTATGTCCTACTTCATGCGCAGCTAATTGTCTTAATCTTTGCAACGCTGCAGTTCTCATTTTATCTGTAACGGGTTTGCCATTGATGTAAGGTGAAAGTAGAGATGTAAAAATTAAATAATCCTGTCTCACTCTTAATGAACCCAAGGTTACCTGTCCTTTAATAATTTCACCAGTTCTTGGGTCTGAAATAGTCATTCCATAACTCCAACCGCGTGTAGAACGATGCACCCAGTTGATCATATTGTAACGTATATCCATTGGGTCTGCACTGTCGGGTAATATTTTTACTTGGAATGCATTTTTATATCCTGCTGCTTCAAATGCTTGATTCCACCAACTTGCACCTTCTAATAATGCAGAACGAATGGGCTCAGGTGTTCCATTATCTAAATAATATACAATTGGTTTTACTGCTTCACTGACTGCTGCATTGGGATCTTTCTTTTGTAATCGATGACGATTGATAATCATTTTTTCAATAGGCTCACTAAAGTCACTGCCATAATCAAAATAACTTGTTCCAAAATAACCGCTTCTTATATCATAATTTCTTGCATGATAATTTTGATCAGGAAGTTCAACAAAACTATGATGCATGCGCACAGTTATAGCTTCGTTGGATGGAGTTACTGCATTTACTAATCTACCAGCATCTGCGCCACCTATAAAAGTAAGTGTAGCTTCCATCTCAGTATTCTTTGGAAAGTTTTTTGTGTTGTTAATATATATTGCTGAACGACCTTCATTAAGTGTGTAAGTGCCTTGCTTCATTTTTCTAATCTTATCTGCTACTCCATGTGCATCTCTTAATAAAAAAGAAGTGGCATCTACTAATGCAATTGTGTGTCTAGTTCCATTAGAAGAATCAATACTTTCTGCTTCCACATTAAAACTAAAAATAATGGATTGGGCGAATGACTCGTTCACTGCTTTTTGTTCTCTTGGATCATTGGTGACAGCACGAAAATTATAATTAGGTTGAGTTAATAAGATTTTTTTACCAACTCTTTGAAAATATACTATTCTTGAACCACCTATTTGTCCTCTATCAAGTCCAATATCATTAGATCCTAAGCCAGCAGGCAAAGAGTTTACATACAAAAATGGGGTTTCTAGTTTATCAATGGCCATATACATTTTACCATTGGCAGCATCCCACCAATAATTAAAGTAGCCTTTGTGGTATTCCAAATTTTTTGTTTTATCTGAAATAGTTTGTGCATTACTGTTTTTTTGCATGCATAATACTAGAGATAAAAATAGAATATGCTTTAAAATTTGTCGCATCTTATTTGGTTGAGTATTAAAATAAAAAATCCCGCTTTATAGGGCGGGATTTTATGGTAAATGATATTACTATGCTGTTGGATTCGTATCGCTTGTTGGCTCAGCAAAAAGTGTTTGAGGAACTGCTTCAACAACTACTGGAGCTGGTGCAGGTGCTGCAACTACTTTTTTAGCAACTTTCTTTTTTGCTACTGGTTTTTTAGCAACTACTTTCTTAGTGGCAGGTTTAGTTGCTTTTTTAGGAGCTACTTTCTTTGCTGCTTTTTTTACAGTTGGTGTTTTAGCAACTACTTTCTTAGCTGTAGGTTTAGCTGCTTTTTTAGGAGCTACTTTCTTTGCTGCTTTTTTTACAGTTGGTTTTTTAGCAACTACTTTTTTAGCTGTAGGTTTAGCTGCTTTTTTAGGAGCTACTTTCTTTGCTGTTTTTTTTACAGTTGGTTTTTTAGCAACTACTTTTTTAGCTGCAGGTTTAGTTGCTTTTTTAGGAGCTACTTTCTTTGTTGCTTTTTTTGCAGTTGGTTTTTTAGCAACTACTTTTTTAGCTGCAGGTTTAGTTGCTTTTTTAGGAGCTACTTTTTTTGCAGGAGCTGATTTCTTTTTGCTTGACTTTGCCATGGAGGTTATTTTAATTTAGTTAGTAAGTTTATTTTTATAAAATTACATCGTTTTGTTGACACAAAATAAAATCTATTTATATTTTTAATAATAGATTTGTAACATGCAAACGCCCATCACCTTAGTAATAGGAGCTTCTCCTAACCCAGACAGATACAGTTTTTTAGCAACTCAATTGTTGCATGAAAAAAAATATCAAGTTTATCCTTTTGGAATTAAGAAAGGACAAATTGGTGAGCTGGAAATTTTACATGATTGGCCAAAGACCGGAACCATTGATACGGTTACTTTGTATGTGGGTCCTGCCGGACAGGTAGCATATTATGATGCCATATTATCATTGGCGCCAAGACGCATCATTTTTAATCCTGGCACCGAAAACCCTGATTTACAAGCATTAGCAACTGCTAAGGGGATAGAAACCATTGAAGCATGTACACTTGTTTTGTTAAAAACAGGACAATACTAACCGCTACTTTTTCCATTTGCCCCAACTGTCTCTGTCCAAACATCGATATTGTATTGCCTCGCTGATATGTGTCGGACTAATAGAAATATCAGCTGCTAAATCTGCGATAGTCCTTGCAACCCTCAAAATACGATCATGTGCCCTTGCACTTAATTGAAATTGCTCCATAGCACTTTGAAGCAATATTCTCCCTTCTTCGTTTAGTTTACAATTGTCTTTTAATTGAATGGGGCTCATCTGAGCATTGGTGAATGTATTTGGGTGATTTGAAAATCTTTCACCCTGAATAGTTCTTGCGGATAAAACTGATTTTTTGATATCCTCTGTAGTTCTGGGTGTATTTATTTCATTTAATGAAGAAAAGGAAATGGGAGAAAGTTCAACATGTAAATCAATACGATCTAGTAATGGGCCGGATATTTTGTGTAGGTATTTTTGAATGGCAGTGGTACTGCAAACACAAGCTTTAGTGGGGTGATTGTAGAATCCGCAGGGGCAGGGGTTCATTGCCGCAACCAACATAAATCTAGCTGGGTAACTTAAATTCATTTTAGCTCTTGATATATGCACGATGCCTTCTTCCATGGGCTGTCTTAAAACTTCAATTACGGTTCTTTTAAATTCTGGCAGTTCATCTAAAAATAATACGCCATTATGTGCTAGCGATATTTCACCTGGCTGAGGATAACTACCGCCTCCAATGAGTGCTATGTCAGATATTGTATGATGGGGCTGTCTAAAGGGGCGTTGTAATTGTAACTCATTTAATAAACCACCCTTATTGGATACACTATAAATTTGAGTGGTTTCAATTACTTCTTTTTTTGAAAGTGGTGGTAAGATGGAAACGATACTTTTTGCCAACATGGTTTTCCCAGCACCTGGTGGACCAATCATAATAAGGTTATGACCTCCTGCACTTGCAATTTCAAGTGCTCTTTTTCCATGTAGTTGGCCTTTTACTTCCTCTATTGTTGGCAATGCAATAGTGGAGGCAATATCGATAGAGGGACTTATATATTTATTGTGAATCTGCGGTTGTAAACTTCCATTTTTAATAAATTCAACCACCTCCTTTAAATGTCTAAAACCAAATATGGGGATGCCTTCAATGATAGATGCTTCTTTTATATTTTCAATTGGAATAATTAATGCTTTCAAATTTTCTGACTTTGCTTTAATGGCCATGGCAAGCGCACCTTTAATGGGATTGATAAGACCATCAAGTCCTAATTCTCCCATGATCAGTAGTTGATCTAATGGCATGATTGTCTCTAATTGTTCTGATGCGGCAATAAGCCCAATGGCGATGGGCAAATCAAAAGCAGTTCCAGTTTTTCTAATATCAGCGGGGGATAAATTAATGAGTACTTTTGTGCGAGGCATGTGAAAACCATTTGCTTTAATGGCACTTTCAGTTCGATCTAAACTTTCTTTAATAGCAATGTCGGGAAGGCCTACAATTCCATAACCTTGGCCCATACTCACATTTATTTCAATAGTAATGAGGGTTGCTTCAATGCCAATGATGGAACTTCCTTTAATTTTAATGAGCATATTTTTTGCTCAAAATCTAATTGATATTTTTTACTGATTAGAAGGTATAAATACTATAAAGCGTTTAATAAATCCACTACGCCTTCTCTTTCTAAAATAAGATATCCAATACGATCCTGGCTGATGCCAGGGGTGAGATGGTATTGAAAATGAAGTTGCTTATCTTTTACTGAAGTTTCAAAGTAACTAAATTGAATATTATCATGTTTTTTTAATCCTTCACTAATTTCATATAAGTGAGTGGATAAAATAAAAATGCTACTTCTTAATTTTTGTAAACCTTCAATCACTTGTGTACTACACTTCATAGCGTCTAAAATATTAGTGCCCTTAAAAAGCTCATCAATCAAAACGCAATTCTTTTTGCCATCATTGATTTTAAGCACCGTATTTTTTATTCTTTGCACTTCATTATAAAAATAACTTTCTCCTTTCATCACATTATCTGCAATATTTAAATTGGTAATGAGACCATCCATTACGGTAAGTGTAATTTTTTTTGCAGGAGCGCCAATGCCAATATGGGAAAGATATACAACAATTCCCATGGTTTTAATAAAGGTGCTTTTCCCTGCCATATTAGCCCCTGTTAAAAATAAAAAGTTTTTTTCAGGAGTAAGGGTAAGGTCATTACCAATGGCATTATGCACCAAGGGGTGTACTGCTTGCTCAACTGCTAAATAGGGCTTTGAATCCTCTATCCAATTAGGAAATTCAAATTCATAATTGGTATGCGCTTTTGCCAAACTATATAAAGCATCCAAATCATAAAAGTAATCTAAGAGAGATCTTATATGCGTTTTATAATGGTAAATTAAAAAGTAAGCTAGACTTAATACCTCCTGTGGCCCATTCACTTTATAATTTTTATCAATGGCGTCAAACCTAGGATTAGCAACAAGCTTACTAATATTAATTACTAATTTTTCAATTACTGGGTTGTCATTTATTTTTTCAAACACGGACACCCAATCTTTTAAACTTTGAATAAATATGACAAGATGCTCTACCGAATATTTAAGTAAAGAATAATCGGCTTTATTCCAAAATTGATACCAGTATGCGCCTGTATAACTTATTTGAGTAGGAATCGTTTTAAAACTAGTTTCAAAAAATTTTTCAATAATCAAACAAGTGCCATTGGAGATTTTCATGGTATCCACCAGCTCCATATTTTCAATAAATGAATTAAGTGCAGCTTGTCTTTGTTCAATGAAAGTTAGAGATCCTAATGGTTGATGAAGGTAATTGTCTAAATATGCTTTACCCCCATTTGTTTTACAAAAATTTAAATGGCTGGCTAATCCAATATTTTCACCATTGTCAAATAGTCCAATATCCTGCAGTGTTATTTTATCAACTTGCATAATGCAATCTGTTATTAGTAGGACTAGTCTCTGTCAAACTGAAGTCTTGCCCCCTTAACGGCTTCATTGAATTGACCAGCGTGATACACTAAATGACCATTTACAAATGTACTACTCACTTGAAAAGGGAAACTGGTATTTTCAAGTGGGCTCCATCCACATTTGTATAATATGTTTTCCTTGGTAATGGTGTAAGGGGCTTCTTTTACCAACACTAAGTCGGCATGATAACCTTCTCTAATAAAACCACGGTCTTTAATTTGAAAACAAGTAGCTACTGCATGACTCATTTTTTCTACCACTTTTTCCATGCTTATTTTCCCTTCTTTTACATATTTCAACATCAACATTAAAGAATGTTGAACCAATGGGAGACCAGCATGTGCATGAACATAGTCTTCTTGCTTTTCTTCCCAGGTATGAGGTGCGTGATCAGTTGCAATGATATCCAAACGGTTGTCCAATAAACCTTCCCATAAAGCTTTTTTATTTTCTGGTGCTTTGATGGCAGGATTACACTTAATCAAATTTCCTAATTGAGCATAATCATCTGAAGTAAAATGTAAATGGTGCACACATACTTCAGAGGTTATTCGTTTATCAGCAAGCGGTCTTAGGTTAGAGAATAATTGTAATTCTTTCGCTGTGCTAATATGCAAAATATGTAATCTGGTATCAAATTTTTGAGCCAATTGAATTGCCTTCCATGAGGATTCAAAGCAAGCTTCCTCATTGCGAATGATAGGATGATCTGATGGTTCTAAATGTGCTTTAATTGCTTCTAAATCTGCCTTATTTTTTTTAATAATACTTTCTTCTTCACAGTGGGTTGCAATCAACAACTCTGATTTACTAAAAATATTTTCTAAAATAATGGGGTTGTCTACTAATAAGTTTCCAGTGGAAGAACCCATAAATATTTTAATACCACAAACTTCTTTCTTTTTAGCATTTGTTTTTAACACTTCCTCTAAGTTCTCTTGGGAAGTACCCATAAAAAAAGAATAGTTTGCTAAGGAAGTTTCTGCACCAATAGCATATTTTGCTTCTAATAATTCTTGTGTAAAAGTTGGAGGATTGGTGTTAGGCATTTCCATAAAACTTGTTACACCCCCCGCAACAGCAGCTTTAGCTTCTGAATAAATATTGGCTTTATGGGTGAGTCCGGGTTCTCTAAAATGGACTTGATCGTCAATCACACCAGGCAATAAAAATTGTCCAGCTCCATCCATTTCAATCACATTTTTAGAAGTACTAATATTGGGTCCAATTTTTTCAATTCTACCGTTTACAATAAGTACATCACCATGAATGCTTTTGCCTTCATTAACGATGGTTGTGTTTTTTATAATGTAGTTCTCCATAATATTAGTTCTCTATGTGAATGGTGAAGTATATAAAATTAGAAGTGATTTTATCCAAACTACTAACTAATAATTTAGGATCGTTTAGTTTTCTCAAATCCCTTAAGCCATAACTAAATTTAACTTCAGGAGAAATGGTTGCATATCTTAAATAAAAACTAGTGCCTAAGCCAATTTCGTATGCTATGTCAGTACCTTTAATAACATTTGGATAAGACTGTCCATTATTGATTGTAGCAGATTTTTCAGAGCCTAAATCAAAGCCAAATTTTATTCCAGTAATCAAATAATGACGCATGATATCGGTATATCTAAAAGCGGTATAACGGTCTGATTGCATTTTAATATCAAAAGGAACATCAATAATTACAGAAGGGATGGAATAAGTTTGCGTGTTTGGAGAATTTGTTCCATTTGTAGCCAATGTGGTATAACTAAAAGCATTTCTATTTCCGGAAATTAAAAGAGTGGGGTTGGTTCTTAATAAAAAATGGTTGGTTAGTTTTAATGTTCCACTCAGCCCTAAATTAATATACATCGTCTGTATAGGTTGAATGGTGCTAATTGAACCAGTAGATGGCATTAAAAAATAAGTATTTCTATTAAAAGATAAAAAGCTATTATTCAGTCCAAAGCTCATTCCTAAATAATAGGGAAGGTCGTCATGATCTGGTTGAAATACTTCATCTGTTTGTGAAAATGCGGCTGATGCAAATCCTAAAAATGCGATAATGATTATAACTTGCTTCCGCAATAGATACTGCATATTCCTAAACTTAATTTTTGTTGAGCCACTTGTTTAAATCCGGCCTTTTCAAAAATAGTCAAAAAGGCGCTTCCTTCGGGGAAAGCAATCACACTTTTATTTAAGTAGGCATAAGCTTCTTTATTACCAGAGAAGATTTTACCTATAGTTGGGGTAATCCAATTCATATAAAAGCTATAAATAGGCTTAAAAAGTGGATTGGTAGGTTGAGAGAACTCTAAAATAACCAACTTGCTATTGGGCTTTAACACTCTATGAATTTCCTGGAGTCCTTTTTCCAAATTAGCGAAATTTCTTACTCCAAAAGCAACCATTGCTCCATCAAACTTTGCTTCTTCAAATGGAATGTCGGTACTATCTCCTAAAACCAACTGAATTTTATGGGAGAGCCCTGTATTTGAAATTTTAATTCTGCCATATTGCATCATGCCTTCAGAAATATCCATACCTGTGATTTGTTCAGGTTGAATAAGTTTATTGGCCATTAAAGCCATATCAGCAGTTCCTGTTGCTATATCTAATAAATGATGAAGTGGCTTTTGGCCAAATTTTGAAATGGCCTTTTTTCTCCAACCTTGGTCAATACCCAAGCTTAAAAAGCGGTTTAAGAAATCATATCTTTTAGCAATAGAATTAAACATACTTGCCACCTGATCTTTCTTTCCTGCATCACTCCCGGCATAGGGAACAATTTTATCGTGTTCGAATTGACTCATACTGCAAAGATATTGATTTTGTGGGTTATCTTCGTATCACATGAGAGCTAGGATTTATAAATCTACAGGTAGTTGGTACACCGTTAAATCGGAGGAGGGATTGTTTTATCAAGCACGCATAAAAGGGGTGATAAAATTAGACAATCGTACTTCTACCAACCCCATAGCGGTAGGGGATTGGGTGAGTTGTGAAAAAGAAGCCGATCAGCCTACCATCATGATATCTGACATTTTAGATCGAGATAATTACGTTGCAAGACAATCACCACATAATAAAAGACAGCAACATATTATTGCTTCTAATTTAGATCAATCTATTTTGCTTGCTACTTTAAAGTCTCCAAAAACTTCACAGGGATTTATTGATCGTTTTTTAATTTCTTGTGAGGCTTTTCATATTCCAGCTATTATTGTTTTTAATAAATCTGACATCTATGGAGAAAAAGAGATGGCAATTTATGAAATGATGAAAGAAATGTATGAAGCCATAGGGTACCAAGTTTTTTTAATAAGCATTGAAAAAGAAATTGGATTAGCTCCTATTAAAGAATTGTTATTGAATAAAACTACATTGGTAAGTGGACATAGTGGAGTAGGTAAATCTTCTTTTATTAATTATTTATTTCCAGACTTAGATATTGATACGCAAGAAGTTAGTGAGTGGAGTGGAAAAGGAATGCATACTACTACCTTTGCACAAATGTATGATTTGCCAACAGGAGGTTCGGTGATTGATACACCCGGTATGCGTGAATTGGGTTTGGTTAATTTAGAGAAAGAAGAATTAGCGCAATATTTTCCGGAAATGCGTGAAAAAATGAGCGGCTGTCAATTTAATAATTGCCAACATATTAACGAACCAGGTTGTGCCGTGAAAGCTGCAGTGGAAAAGGGTTTGATAACCGAAGCACGCTTTTTTAGTTACGTGGATTTATGGCATGGTATAGAGACCTACAAGTATTAATTCCACATTTATTTTTCCTACTTTTTATCAGGCGCTTCATTGGCATGCTCAAACCAGCTTGCATACTTTACATAATTATTCGAAATACGATTTATCTCGCCATGAATTAATTCCTCACTAACTGCTTTAACTTTTTTAGCGGGTACACCAGCATAAATACTTCCAGCTTCTACAATTGTTCCTTCTAAAACCACAGCACCTGCTGCAATAATTGAATTAGAATGCACCACGCATCCATCCATTACAATACTACCCATACCAATTAAAACATTGTCGTGAATGGTACAACCATGCACCATAGCATTATGTCCAATGGAAACATTGTTGCCAATATTAGTAGGGTGTTTTAAATAAGTACAATGTATAATAGCGCCGTCTTGAATATTTACTTTATTACCCATTTTAATAAAATGCACATCTCCTCTGATGACCGCATTAAACCAAACTGAGCATTCATTACCCATGACCACATCACCCACAATGGTTGCATTGGGTGCTACAAAACAATTTTCACCAAATTGTGGATCTTTCCCTTGAACAGTGAGTATGGTTGCCATAAAAATGCGACTTTTGTACTGCAAATTACGCTGAATGGCAACAATAAACAATAGACATCTCTTTTTTCAACACCTGGCTCAAACCTCAGATAAACCTATAGGGATAGAAGTGGCAACGGCTAATGGTATTTATATTCATGACGTAGCAGGCAAAGCCTTTATAGATATGATTGCAGGATTTAGTGTTTGTAATATTGGGCATAGTCATCCTGCAGTAATTCATGCCATTAAAGAACAGGTGGAAAAATACATGCATGTTATCGTGTATGGTGAATTTGTGCAAGCGCCACAAGTACAATATGCAAAAGCAATCACGGCCTTGTTACCAGAAAATTTAGATGCAGTCTATTTTACAAATAGTGGTGCTGAAGCAACGGAAGGCGCAATGAAATTGGCAAAGCGTGTTACAGGTCGAACAAAAATACTTTCTTTTAAAGGTGCTTATCATGGAAGTACACAAGGGGCATTGAGTGTAATGGGAGATGAATATTTTAAAAATGCGTTTAGGCCTTTGCTACCTGATACTTTACAATTACGCTATAATAATTTTGAAGATATTGAATTCATTGATAATACAGTTGCATGTGTTTTAGTAGAATTAGTGCAAGCCGAAACGGGCGTTACACCTGCTAACAAAGAATGGATTGGGGCCTTAAAGGAAAAGTGTGAATCTTTATGTGCTTTATTGATTGTTGATGAAATTCAATCTGGCTTTGGGCGTACAGGTACCTTATTTGCTTTTGAACAATATGGGATTGTTCCAGATATTTTATTAACGGGGAAAGCATTGGGTGGCGGCCTGCCATTGGGGGCTTTTATTGCTAGTGCTAAAATGATGTCAGCATTGACTCAAAATCCTGTATTAGGCCATATCACTACCTTTGGTGGGAATCCTGTTTCCTGTGCAGCGGGGATGGCAGCATTAACTGTTTTACAGCAAAGTGGTTGGATAGGAGCGGTGAAAGAAAAGGAAAATTATTTAGTGAATCATTTGCATCACCCTGCTATATTACATCGCAATCATTGTGGATTATGGATGTCATTACAATTTGAATCCGCAGCGTTGACTAAAAAAATTGCAGCTGCTTGTATTGAAAATGGAGTAATAACGGATTGGTTTTTATTTGCTGAAGATCGCATTCGTATTGCACCGCCTTTATGCATCACGATTGATGAACTAATTGTAGCGATAGATAAAATGATTGCAAGTATCAATCAGGCAACCTCGAATTAGCAATCTCCTGTTCTGCAATATTGACGATACAAAGTTTCGTATTGAGGAATAATACTTTCAATATCAAATTGCTTTGCTTGATTTAATGCGTTCTTTTTAAAAGTATTCAACTTTTCTTCGTCTTGTAAAATGGCAATTGCTTTTTCGCTCATTGTTTTGGTGTCTCCCACAGATGCAGTATATCCCGTAACGCCATCGATGTTTACTTCGGCTAGTCCACCTGCGTCAGAACTAATCACCACAGCACTTGCAGCCATTGCTTCTAAGGCAGCTAATCCAAAGCTTTCATATTCTGATGGTAGTAAGAAAATATCACTTACTGCTAAAATTTCTTCCATTTGCTCTTGCTTTCCTAAAAAACGGACATCGGATTCTATTCCAAATTGTCTTGCTAAGTCCTCGGCAATAGGACGTTCTGGTCCATCACCCACCATTAACAATTTAGAAGGAATAGTAGCATGAATATTTTTAAATATTTCCATTACATCATCTATTCTTTTTATTTTTCTAAAGTTAGATGCGTGTACAATAATTTTTTCTCCATTAGGTGCAATCACTTGTCTAAATGCAGCCACCGGTTTTTTATCATAACGATGTAAATCCACAAAATTATTGATGACCTGAATATTTTTACGAATATCAAAATGCTTCAAGGTTTCTTCTTTCAAATTTTCAGACACTGCAGTAATCGCATCACTCTCATTAATGGAGAAAGTAACTACGGGTTCGTAAGTTTTATCTCTTCCTACTAAAGTAATATCCGTTCCATGTAGCGTAGTAATTACAGGAACCGATCTGCCTGTTTTTTGCATTACAATTTGCTTGGCAGTATAAGCAGCTGAAGCATGCGGAATAGCATAATGTGCATGTATCAAATCCAAATCATGATTTAAAATAACATCCACCATGGTACTGGCTAAAGCCAATTCATAAGGAGGATAATCAAATAAAGGATAAGTAGGTACCCTTACCTCATGATAAAATATATTGGCATGGAAGCCATTTAATCGAACCGGTTGTTGGTAGGTAATAAAATGAATCTCATGACCTTTTTCGGCCAATGCTTTTCCAAGCTCAGTCGCTAATACGCCACTTCCTCCAAATGTTGGATAACAAACAATACCAATCTTCATTTTACTTAAGTTGAATATGCAATTAACAACTAAATATCCGATAAAGTTTAATTATATTTAAGAATTATTTGAATGTTAAAATAACAACTTATGCGTCTATTATTAGTGTTGGTTTTTTGTTTGCCATTTTTAGCGCAAGCACAAGTGAATCAAGATAGTATTATGATTAAAAAAATGTCAGATGAAATTATGACCCATGGCAAGGCTTATGATTTGTTAAGAGAGCTGACTAAAAAAATTGGAGGTCGTTTAGCGGGTTCTCCTCAACAACAAAATGCGGCCGTTTGGGGTAAGCGTAATATGGAATCATTTAATCCTGATAAAGTGTATTTGCAGCCTTGTAAAACACCAAGTTGGCAAAGAGGTGGAAAAGATTTTGCAGCCATTGTGGGCGTTAATGGAAAGCCAACAATCCAAAAATTAGAAGTATTGGCATTGGGAAATTCATTAGGCAGTAATGGTTTAATTGAAGCTGAACTTTTAGCCGTTGCTAATTTTGATGAATTGGAAAAACGCAAGGACGAAGTAAAAGGAAAAATTGTTTATTTCAATAGTGAGTTTGATCCAACATTGGTGCAAACCTTTAAAGCATATGGTGCATCTGGTGTGTACAGAAGATCAGGCCCTAGTCGTGCTGCAAAATATGGAGCAGTAGGCGTGATGATTCACTCCTTAAGTTCTGCACCTGATAATGCGCCACATACAGGTGCAATGGTATATGATGAAGCGCAACCAAAAATTCCTGCTGTAGCTTTAGGACCTAATGATGCTAAGGCTTTATATGCACAAGCAAAAAAAGAAACCCTAAGAGTGCAAATGCAAACCTATGGTTTCTTTTTACCTGATGCGGATGAAAATAATGTTGTTGCAGAAATAAAAGGTACAGAACATCCTGAAGAAATTATTACCATAGGAGGTCACTTAGATAGCTGGGATGTAAACGAAGGTGCACATGATGATGGTGCAGGTGTGGTACATGCAATGGAAGTATTACGCACAATGAAAGCATTAAATTATCAACCTAAACATACTATTCGTTTTGTATTATTTGCCAATGAAGAGAATGGCGGAAAAGGGGGTGCTAAATATGCCGAGTTAGCGAAAGCAAATAAAGAGAAACATATTTTAGCTTTAGAAAGTGATGAGGGTGGTTTTACACCAAGAGCCATTGCTATTACTTGTTCTCCAGCACAATTAGCTCGATTTGAAAAATGGACGCCGTTGTTAAAGCCTTATGGAACCGAAGTTACACCAGGCGGTGGTGGCGCTGATATTGGACCATTAACAGGGTATGATAAAAATATTATTATGTCGAGCATGATTCCAGATAGTCAACGTTATTTTGATTTGCACCATGCAAAAACAGATGTTTTTGAAAATGTAAATAAGCGTGAATTGTTATTAGGTGCGGTAAACATCGCAGCCTTCATTTACTTAGTAGATCAGTATGGCGTGAATCCATAAGTCAGTCACGAAAATTAATTAGACAAATAAGCCCCGAATTTCCGGGGCTTATTTGTCTAGGTTTTCTACACATCAGTCGCTTTGCGACTTCTTAGGTGGCTTTGAAAAAATCATAAGACGAAAAATAAAAAAGCCCTTAAATTTTAATTAAGGGCTTTTTTATTAACGAGAAAGGTTCATGGAACGCTCTTTGTACAATGTTCTGAAGTAAGGGTCGCGTAAGTCTTTGATAAAACGAATCGCTTCACCAGTACTCTTCATCTCTGGTCCTAATTCTTTGTTCACGCCAGGGAATTTCTCAAAGCTAAACACCGGTTCTTTAATTGCGAAGCCGTCTAGTTTTTTCTCCATGGTAAAGTCAGTCAACTTTGCAGATCCCAACATTATTTTGGTAGCAATATTTAAATAAGGTATTTGATATGCTTTAGCAATGAACGGTGTTGTTCTTGATGCTCTTGGGTTAGCTTCAATCACATATACTTTATCATCCTTAATGGCAAACTGAATATTAATCAATCCTCTGATATTTAAAGCTCTTGCGATTTTCTCACTATAAAATTCCATTGTCGCAACAATCAATGGAGTCAAGTTAAATGCAGGTAATACTGCATTACTATCACCACTATGAATACCCGCTGGCTCAATATGTTCCATCACACCCATTACGTGAAAAGTTTCACCATCAAAAATGGCATCCACTTCGGCTTCTTGACAACGATCTAAGAAATGGTCAATTAAAATTTTATTATCAGGGATATGTTTTAAAATGCCTACTACTGCAGTTTCTACTTCGGCATCATTGATTACAATACGCATTCTTTGACCACCAATTACATAGCTAGGTCTTACCAATACTGGATAACCTACTTGGTTGGCAACCTCAATGGCTTCTTCGGCTGTGTAAGCAGTACCATAACTTGGATAAGGAATATTTAATTCTTTTAACAAGTCACTAAAACGACCACGGTCTTCGGCGATATCTAAACTATCAAATGAAGTACCTATAATTTTAATGCCTCTTTCTGTTAAACGCTTTGCTAATTTTAATGCAGTCTGTCCTCCTAATTGTACAATCACACCTTCTGGTTGTTCTAATTCAATAATCTCCCAAAGGTGTTCCCAAAACACAGGCTCGAAATATAATTTATCGGCCATATCAAAATCGGTAGATACGGTTTCAGGATTACAGTTAACCATGATGGCTTCGTAACCAGATTCTTTCACTGCTAATAAACCGTGTACACAACAATAGTCAAATTCAATACCTTGCCCAATACGATTAGGACCACTTCCTAAAACAATAATTTTCTTCTTTTTCGATGGGATGGATTCGTTGGAGTTCAGATTGTTGCTCATATGTATAAAATTGGGCAAAAATACATCAGCAAAAGCATTTATACGAATTTTTATGGAAGGGTTTTCCACCAAGTTTACTTATTGCACCTGGCAAAGCTCGTCCCAACGGGTGGTATAGCGTTTGCTGCGCTTTTCACTACGCATTTTCCAGTTTTTCTGGGTGCTCGAAGTGCCAAATTTGAGTACGTCGTTGCGATAAGCAGCATTCATATTGTCAATAACATTCATTAGTTTTTTGCGTCTCGCATCGGCCGGGGCAGCAAAGAGGTTGGTTTGTAAAGCGCTATCGGGCACAAAATCACTTACAATCACCCCTGCTTTTTTATACACTTCGCCTTCCTCAAATAGGGTTTTGCCAATAGCGACTGCGGCCTTGATAATATCGGGGGTCACATTGCTTGGGTTGTCTAGTAAAGTATATCCATTTACCTGGCTGCCTCGGTGGTAGTGTGTGTGGTAGGGTTGAGGGGCCACTTTGCGCAGTAAAAAAACATGCACGCATTTTGCGGCACTATTTTGCCTTCTTAATTTTTCACAGCAACGAGTAGCATAAGTCGCGAGGGCTTCTTCAATTTCCTGCCAGCTAGTTACATTGCGACCAAACATGCGCGTAGTAGCGATCATTTTTTTTTCGGTACGCGGTGCTTGCATACTATGACTTTGTAATCCTTTGAGCTCTCTCATTAATTTAATACCCGTAATGCCCCCTAAAAATTTTTTACCCCAGCTAAGGTCTTTCATGCTTAATGCAAATGCGGTATGAATACCATACACTTTTAATTTTTCGCTATAGCTATAACCAATTCCCCAAACATCTTCGATAGGTGTTTTTTGTAAAGCGTTTTGTATTTTTTGTACGCTATCTAAAACCACTACACAATTGGTTTGTATTTTATTTTTTTTAGCCAATCTATTGGCAACTTTGCTGAGTACTTTATTAGGTGCGGCACCAATAGATACCGAAATGCCCGTCCAAGTTTCGATGGTGTTTTTTAAATGAATGCAAAAATCATATACATCTTTATCGGCAATATGATGTAAGTCTACAAAGGCTTCATCTACTGAATACACTTCTACATGATCCTTTGGTAGCAAGGATCTCATGGTTTCCATTACACGCCAACTCAAGTCACCGTATAAATGGTAATTAGAGGAGAAAGTGTGTATCCCAAATTTTTTAATGCGCTCAGCTTCTTGAAAATAAGGGGCCGCCATAGCGATTCCTAATTTTTTTGCTTCGTCGGAACGAGAAACGATACAGCCATCATTATTGCTTAAAACAACAATGGGTGCATTTTGTAAAGTGGGTGCAAAAAGCCGCTCACAGGAACAGTAAAAACTATTACAATCAATAATCGCTTGCACAATTTTAAAATTTAATTCGCAGTTAATAATCGATTACAAACCATGAATTACATAAGTCACCACGCCCCATGTTTTATAATCCTCCAAGTGTTCAATGTGGATAGCACCATACTTTTTATTTTCGGGGAGTAGGGTAACGCTATGTGTTTGCATTTGTAAACGACGCACTAAAAATTCACCATTCAAAATAGCCACTACTACTTTTCCGGATCGGGGAGGAATACTGCGATCCACAATTAAAGTGTCTCCAATATGAATGCCGGCACCGAGCATGGCATCGCTATTGACTCTAAAGAAAAAAGTAGCTGGTTTATTGTGAATGAGTTGCTCATTTAGGTCAATACCTCTTTCCATAAAGTCGTCCGATGCGGCACCAAAACCGGTCGCATTGGCTTGCACTACTTGGCTGGCTTGGTAGTTTTTATTAATCTGTTGGGTAGCGATTCCCTCGCTTGGGTCCATATCTATATATTCCATAAAACTAAATTTATTAGCAATATTAACTAAATTATTTAGTATTTTTATGAATATTTTCTAGCGGGCATTTTGTACCTTGGGGGTCAAATTGTGCGCTATGGATAAGCCGTTTTATATTGACCCGAATATTGCAAGAGCAAAAACGATTGATACTAGTTTTTACTTAGAAACCAAATGGTTAGAAGCTTCGAAGGAACAAATTTTTGCTCCTAGTTGGCAGTATATTGGGCATACTGGTATGGTGCTTAATGCAGGGGACGCGCATCCCATTCAATTCTTAGAAAATTATATTAACGAACCCTTGGTGCTAACAAAGGATGCCGAGGAGCATATTCACTGTTTGTCAAACGTGTGCACGCATCGCGGAAATTTAATGGTGTACGAGCCTTGTAGTGCGCAAAAACATTTGCGTTGTAAATACCATGGCCGCGCATTTCATTTGGATGGAAAATTTATTTCCATGCCTGAGTTTAAAGACGTTGAAAATTTTATTCCAGAAAATAATCACTTGCATCATTTGCAATTGTATCAATGGGGCCCATTGTTATTTACGCAATTGAAAAAAGGATTGGGTCCTGAATTATTTTTTAGAGAAATGGAATCCCGTATTGGATGGCTGCCCATTAATGACTTGGTATTTGATGCATCAAGATCCAATGATTATTATATTAAAGCCAATTGGGCTTTGTACTGTGAAAATTATTTGGAAGGATTTCATATTCCATTTGTGCATCCAGGATTGAGTGCGTTTTTAGATTTTAAAGATTATTCAACAGAAATTTTTAAGTATTCAAATTTACAATTGGGTATTGCAAAAGACGATGAACATTGTTTTGATATACCTGCAGACCATCCTGATGCAGGCAAGCGTATTGCCGCTTATTATTTTTGGGTATTCCCTAATATGATGTTTAACTTTTATCCTTGGGGATTGTCTTTAAATGTAGTCACGCCCATAGATGCGAACAATACAAAAGTGAGTTTCTTGAGTTTTGTATTCGATGCAAGTAAATTAGGTCAAGGCGCAGGAAGTGGACTAGATACGGTAGAGCAAGAGGATGAAGAAGTGGTGCAGTATGTACAGCAGGGAATTCGTTCACGTTTTTATCATTACGGACGCTACGCAACACAGCGTGAACAAGGAACGCATCATTTTCATAGTTTGCTCGCAAGCTTTTTAAGCCAATAGTTTATTTAGCCCAACGCACAATTACATTCCAATCATTGCCGGTTTGAATATGGTATTTATCAGCAAAGCTGCCTTGGTTTAAGGCAAAAGATAAATCCATTAAACTATTTAAATAAGCAAGTGGTTTGCCAACACCAACGCCACCGAATGTATTTTCAAAAGACATACTACCTGTGTAGACTAGTTTATATTTATTAAATATTTGAACAACAATTTCATTTTTTGCATGTGCAATGGAAGTAAATTTTTTCCAATTGTCTTGGTCAATATTTGTCCACACATTTCCATATTGAATATCTAAAATGGAAATATTTCCTTTTAAAAATCCGTTGGCTAAACTAGCTTTTTGATAAGTTAATGCAGTGATAGGCTCATTACTTATTTTGCCTACTTGCTCATAACGAATGGTATGTGAAGCGAGTCTTGCGGCAGTGTAAGCGTATACATCACGTCCATGAAAAGTATAAGATGCACCAGAATTTTTTCTTCTATTCACCGCTTCGTCAATTGCTCTTACCGAATCAATGCCTAATGATTGGGCAATTAAAGTAAGGGTACCATTGTCGGGGGTAACAATATAATGTCCTGTTTTTGTTTTTACCACAACCGATTTTCGATTGGTGCCAACACCAGGATCTACCACGGAAACAAACACGGTGCCCGCTGGCCAATAAGGTACTGTTTGGTCTAATCGATACGCTGCTTCCCAAATATTATAGGCAGGAATATCATGTGTTAAATCGTATAATTTTAAATTAAGATCAACACCACTTGCAACTCCTTTCATTGCAGAAACTGCACCATCTTTGGTTCCAAAGTCAGTTTGAAAAACAACAATTCCATTTTGTGCATTTAAAGAAATGTTCAGCACCATTATTGCGCAGAGAAGACAAAGTATTTTTTTCATTAAAACTTGAAAGCTAATTTGGTAAATAATCTTAAACCATTGTAGCCCATTTGAACACCATCCCAAGGACCTCCTGTTTCGTTATCACCCGCCCATCCTTTTGCAAGTGGGTTAATAGCGTAATCAGGATGTACATTAAAGATATTGTCCGCACCAAAAATGATAGAAGTCTTTTTAGCTACTTGCACATTCATATACAAGTCGGTAGTGAATTTTCCTTTGTAGTTGAAAATCTCTGGCACCAAAGTATTACCTGTTGCATCTGCATCTGCAGGTACTTGAGGATTAATACCATCACCATTCACTCCAAATCCTGTTAAGGCTAAGTCACCAAAGTAAGTAACTCTTGCACCAAGTGTCACTTTGTTTTTTGTATAATCAAAACTTGTAGAGAATTTAGATTTAGGAGCAGAAGCTTTTAAGAAATATTTTTCACGATCGTTAAAGAAAGTGTTTGCGTTGTATTCATTTGTATTCAATGCTGCTGGAACATGAATTGCATCAATAGTAATACCTTGGAAGTTGGCTACAAATAATATTTTGAAACGTTCTTTGTTTGAAATTTTCTTTTGATAATCAGCAACCACATCTATACCTGTATTAGTAGTATTTACAGCATTTGCGAAGAACTGAGCAGTAGCAACACCTAGATTATTAAGTTTAGCAGTTAATGCAGCAGGAAGTGTTGGGTCAGATGCACCAAATAATCCAGACAATACTACGCGATCCTTCATTTGAATAGTATATCCATCTACCGTAAATGTTAAACCTTGTACTGGTTTCCATGTAAATCCTAAACTAGCATTGGTACTTGTTTCTTGTTTTAAAGATGGGATACCTGCTAATTTAGTGATAGGGTCATCGTTGTTAGCAATTCTAGATTGAACCAATTGTCCACCAGAGAAAGAAGTTAAAGTATTGCTGAAATATTTTTGTTGTAGAGAAGGAGCACGGTAACCTGTGCTAAATGATCCTCTAAAATTAAAATTATCAGTTGCTTTATATCTGAAAGAAGCTTTGTAAGTAGCCACTTGACCAAAGTCAGAATAATTTTCTAAACGAATAGCACCTGTTAACAATAATTTATTTGTAGGAGTATATTCCAAATCGCCGTAAGCACCACCTACCCAACGATGTGCACTCACTCTATCAGCAGGGCTAAATCCAGGAAAACCTTGTGAGCCTGGTGCTTGTTGTAATCCAAAACTATTTGGATATGCATTGTAAGATGCTAATTCACCTTCAAAAATTTTGTATTCTTCGAATCTTAATTCACCACCATAAGAAACTTTAACGCCACCATCATTTATTTTACCAAATTGTTTTGATAAATCTAAATTAGAAGTGTTTTGTAAAAAGCTAAATCCACCATCATCAAAATGAGTTTGAGCGATATTGCCAATATTAGAAGCGTTAAATGTACCATCGCCATAATAGTGGAAAGTATTTTGACCAATGCTATTGCTCATATCCCAATACCAACCACCAGCAGTTTTGCCTGAGAATCCTCCAACATAAGAGAAGTCATTAATATTGGCTTGAATATGAGGATTGTAACTTGTATCACCACTTCCTGAAGCAAACATAATGCTAGGCACATATATTAATTGTCCTTTTGAGTTTACAGGGAAACGAGTAGGCTTTGCAGACCAGTTTCTTGTATAAGCATAAGCGTCAGAGGTTTTAGTATTATAACTACCAAAAGAATAAAATTTAGTATTTGCATCAATTGGTAATTCCATATTAAACATGATACCATGTGATCCCATGGAGCCATCACCAAATCCTTGTCTCCAAGTGTTGGTAGGTAATCCATCAGCAGCAGGCGCTTGTCTAAATGTTTTTCCTTGATTGGTATAATCATAAGAGATATTGATAAAACCACCTTGCTTTCCTAATTCAAATCCTTTATTGATAGAAAGGTTTTGTGTAATACCATCAATAGCACCATTGTTTAAATAGTTGTGCTCGTCTTTAACTGAATAGGTATTGTTTTTTTTATCATAGTAACCAGCTAACCCCGTAGTTACATTCCATTCGTTGGTGTTTTTCTTTAACACAATATTCATAACACCTGCAATGGCATCAGAACCATATTGCGCAGATGCGCCATCTCTTAAAATTTCAATTCTGTCCACAGCAGATTCAGGAAATCCGTTTAAATCAACTCCTGAATTACCACGACCTCTTGTTCCAAATAATCCAACAAATGCAGTGGTATGTTGACGCTTACCATTAATTAAAACCAATGTTTGGTCAGGGCCTAAACCTCTTAAAGTACCTATGTCAATATGATCGGCACCATCCGCACCTGATTGTTTATTATAGTTAAAAGAAGGCGCCACAAAATTCAAAGTAGAAGTTAAATCCATACGCGCTGTGTTCACACCAACGTCGGATAATTTAATAACGTCTACTGGTACTGGAGATTCCGTTTTAACACGACCTGCTCCACGGCTACCTACTAAAATTACATCTTGTAAATCGGTAGTAGTAGCATTTAAAACAACATTCAATACATTATTAGTAGCAGTTATTTTTTTTGATTCGTAACCCACTGAACTAAAATCGAGCGCACTACCAACTTGAGCATTGATAGAGAAATTTCCGCTTTTATCTGTAGTAACAACTGTTTTTCCAGCTGCTTTTACACTAACACCTTCCAATGGAGTTCCCTTATTGTCAGTTACTTTTCCTGTTAATTTTTGCGTTTGCGCAAATGAACAAATTGTTAACAGCATCCCGAAAAATAATGCTGTTGAGCGTTTAAAGATTGCTTGCATAGTAGTTAAATTGTGCGATGAATTTACCACTTTTTCTCATTTTTTTAAACATAACATTTAATTAGTTACTTTTAAGCTAATTTAAAGCTGATTATATACCCCTATGGAAGACATTTTAATACATATAAATAATTTATATAAGACCATTAATGATAAGGATTGGGATGAGATCAGCAAGATTCCTCAAAGTGGTGGGGATCGTGTATATTTTAGAATCACTCAGGGGCAGCAATCTTGGATTGCCACTTATAATTTGAATTTAAGAGAGAATGAAACTTTTATAGAATTTGCCAATCACTTTTATGCAAAAGGTTTGCCAGTACCACAAATTTTAGCAGTAAGCGAGGACAAGACTATATATATCCAATCCGACTTAGGAAGTGTTTCTTTATTAGAGGTTTTAGAAAAAGAAGGGAAAACAGAACATGTATTTTCATTATTTCAAAAAAGCTTGAGTGCTTTGGCAAAATTGCAGGTTCAAGGAAGTGCTGGATTAGATTATAATTATTGCCTTACTTCAAAAGAGTTTGGGAAGCACGCTATTTTAACAGACTTATTATATTACAAATATTATTTTTTAGATGCATTGCAATATCCATACGATAAGCAAGCCTTGATTAATGAGTTTGAATTATTAAGTGATCAATTGGCGAGTAAGGATTTAAATCATTTTTTATTTAGAGATTTTCAAAGTAGAAATATTATTGTCTCTAATGAAGAGGTTTATTTTATTGACTTTCAGGGTGGAATGCAAGGAGGTTTATCTTATGATGTTGCTTCCTTATTATGGCAAGCAAAAGCAGAATTGTCCAATGAGTGGAAAGAAAAATTAGTTGATTATTATATTAGTGAAGTGCAAAAATTATTGCCTTCCAAAATGGATCAAGCAAAATTTAGAAAGCAATACAATGGATTTGTTTTATTGCGTTTATTACAAGTATTAGGTGCTTATGGTTTTAGAGGCTTGTTTGAAAGGAAAGCACATTTCTTAACTAGTATTCCATTAGGTTTAAATAACTTAAAAAACTTTTTAGCCGTTTCTCCTATAAGCAATGACACGCCTGTGTTTGCTGGGATATTAAACTGGATGGTATCGGATGAGGTTGTTCAGCGATTTACACCACCTGTGGCTAATGAACAAACACCATTGGTAGTAACAATCAATAGCTTTAGTTATAAAAAAGGATTGCCTAAAGACGAAACTGAAAATGGAGGTGGATTTATTTTTGATATGCGAGGAATTTTAAATCCAGGAAGATTTGAGGAATATAAAAAATTGGCCGGTATACATAAGCCGGTGCAAGATTTTTTAGAACAAAGAACAAAGATGAATACCTTTTTAAATAGTGTCTGGGATTTAATCGATATTACTGTTGAAAATTATTTAGAAAGAGGTTTTGAGTCTTTACAAATTAATTTTGGATGCACCGGCGGGCAACACCGTAGTGTATTTGCAGCAGAACAAACTGCAAGGCATTTAAGAAATAAGTATAAAGTGAAAGTGGTGTTAGAACATACCAATAAAGACAACTGGGTAAAATAATTTTTATGCGCGCAATGATATTAGCTGCCGGATTAGGCACAAGGCTAAAACCCTTTACCAATGATCATCCTAAGGCGTTGGCAGTAGTGAATGGAAAATCTTTATTGCAAAGAAATGTTGAATATTTATTGTCCTTTGGCATTACAGATATTATTGTGAATGTGCATCATTTTGCCGATCAAATTATTAAAGCTGTAAATGAAAATAAAGGATGGGGAGCTAATATTACGATCTCCGATGAAACAGATGAGGTATTGGAAACAGGTGGTGGACTTTTAAGAGCTGCTAATTATTTTGAATCAGAGGATCGATGGTTAGTCATGAATGCAGACATTTTAACTAATTTGGATTTGCATAAAATGATTGCCGCAGATGAAGCTTATGCAATTAAAGCAGAAGGTGATTTGGTAGCAACCTTGGCGGTGACCGATAGAAATTCAAGCAGAAATTTAATATTTAATCAATCTGGCACTTTATGTGGCTGGAAGAATAATAATACGGGTGAAGAAAAATGGGCGCTTCCATTAAGAAATCCAAATTCCGCAGTACCAAAGGCTTTTAGCGGCATTCAAATAGTGCATGCATCCTTTTTACAAGAAGTTCAATTGCGCGGGAAGTTTTCATTGATAGATGCTTACTTACAATTAGCACAACATTATGCCATTCACTATTATGATCATAGTGAGGGTATTTTATTAGATGTTGGAAAACCAGAAAGCTTAGAAAAAGCCGCTACTATTTTTAAATAGTGATCATTTTTTTCAACCTCACCAAGTGCTTCGTTAAATTTAGACTTTTATGTAAATCTTTTTCTTGTCTAAAATATAGGCAAGTGAAAACATAAATGCAATAAAACAAAGCGCGTATACAAAAGAGCCAATTCTTAAATCGCTATTGATGTTTTTGCAAATATGTTCGTAGAACCAGGGGAATGCAGAAGTGTACACTGGTTGTCCTTTTTCATCGGTATGATCTACCCATCTTAACAATGCTAATACCCTTGGCAAAAAGCCACTCAATACAAAAATGAAAAGGGGGTTCTTCCCAAACACATCAAAAAAGTGACTCCATCTTCCCTTGGCTTCTTTAAATTCTAATAAAAAGATAAACATCCCAAGTGTAATCATAGCAAGGCCTGTAGTGTATAGCACATAGCTACTAGTCCATATTTTTTTATTAATCGGGAAACTAAAATCCCAAATCCATCCTGCTAAAACCAATACCACACCAGTTAATAAAACATTGGCTAGCATTTCAAAATTCTTTCCTTTCGCTTGTATGTATTCGCCTACTAAAAAACCTAAAATTACTTGCACAATTGCAGGGAACATACTCACTAAACCTTCTGGATCAAAGGGGACTCCTTCGCCTTTGTAAATATGTGAAACCCCTAATATACTTTGATCAATGGCATTGCCAAAATAACCCGATAAACTATACGGATGTCCAGCTGCACCCAATAAAATATTCAATACCCAATAAATAACAAGTATCATCATGCCCATAAATAAGGCCATTCTTGATTTACCATAATACACTATTACGGATGCGAAAAAATAACAAAGTGCTATTCTTTGCAATACACCTAATATGCGTACATTCTCCCAAACTTTAAAAATTAAATGATTATCAGACCATTTTACAAATGGGCTCCAGTTTAAGAAAAGTCCAATGGCAAAAATGAGCAAAGTTCTTTTAATTACTTTTTTCCAAAAGTCAGCTGGGGTGCCCAAAGCTAACTTTGGCATTACAAAACTCATTGCATTTCCTACTGCAAATAGGAAAAATGGGAACACTAAATCAGTAGGGGTGCAACCATGCCAGCTGGCATGCTCCAAAGGGCTAAAAATATGCCCCCAACTGCCAGGATTGTTCACTAAAATCATGAGTGCAACGGTAGCTCCTCTAAAAACGTCTAGGGAATAATATCTTTCTTGGTTCATAGTGTTAAAAGGGGGTAAATATTATAAATTACTTTCTTATATATATGGTCAAAATAATATCTTTGTAAGATACAAATTCAGATGCAAAAAAATATATTAATTACCGGCGGAGCAGGATTTATTGGATCGCATGTAGTGCGTTTAATGGTGACCAAATATCCTGATTATCAAATCTTTAATTTAGATGCCTTGACTTATGCGGGCAACTTAGAGAATTTAAAGGATATTGAAAAATTACCTAACTATCATTTTGTAAAGGCCAATATTTTGGAGGCGGATGCTTTAAAGGAAATTTTCCAAAAGCATAATATCACAGACGTAATCCATTTAGCTGCTGAATCACATGTGGATAGAAGCATTGTTTCTCCTTTGGATTTTGTGTACACAAATGTGATTGGTACTGTGAACTTATTAAATACTGCCAAAGAATTTTGGAAGGGTGATTTAAGTTATGATAACGCGCATGATGGAACTTGGGATCAAAAAAGAGATCATTTATTTTACCATATTTCAACAGACGAAGTGTACGGTAGTTTAGGCAAGGAAGGATTGTTTAAAGAGACTACTCCTTATGATCCCAACTCACCCTACTCTGCAAGTAAAGCAGCGAGTGATCATTTTGTAAGAGCGTATGGTGAAACGTATCATTTACCGATTGTGGTTTCTAACTGCTCTAATAACTATGGCCCTAATCACTTTCCTGAAAAATTAATTCCATTATTCATTCATAATATTATCCATAAAAAAGCATTGCCAGTATATGGTGATGGTTTGTACACACGTGACTGGTTATATGTCATTGACCATGCGCGCGCGATTGATTTAATATTCCATGAGGGTAAAAAAGGGGACACTTATAATATTGGTGGCTTTAATGAATGGACCAATATTGATTTAGTGAAATTGCTTTGCGCTCAAATGGATGAAAAATTAGGAAGAGCAAAAGGAGAGAGCGAAGGTTTAATTACTTACGTGAAAGATCGTCCAGGTCATGATCGTAGATACGCCATTGATGCGACAAAATTAAATAAGGAATTAGGATGGACGCCTTCAGTTACTTTTGAACAAGGCTTGGCAGCTACCATTGATTGGTATTTGCAAAACACCGCCTGGTTAGAAAATGTAACCAGTGGTGCTTATCAAACTTACTATAACGAAATGTATAGCAACAGATAATGAAAATTGAGCAGACCCCCCTTAAAGATTGTTTTATCGTTCATGAAAAAGTGAATGGAGACGCCAGAGGTTATTTTATTGAGACTTTTAATCAAAGAGATTTTAATGCTGCTACAGGATTAGATATTGTTTTTGTACAAGACAATCAATCCAAATCATCCAAAGGTGTTTTAAGAGGATTGCATATGCAGCGTGGTGCTTCGGCCCAAGCAAAATTAGTGAGAGTGTTGGCTGGTGCAGTGTTAGATGTTGCGGTGGATTTAAGAAAAGGGTCACCAAGTTTTGGCCAACATTATGCCATTGAATTAACCGAGGACAATCACAAACAATTTTTTGTACCTGCAGGATTTGCCCATGGCTTTGTTGTATTAAGTGAAACAGCTACTTTCTTTTATAAAGTAGATAAGTTTTACGAGCCAGGCAATGAAGTAGGTATTATGTACAACGATAAAGACTTAAATATTGACTGGAAGTTGCCAGTAAGCGAATTAATATTTTCTGAAAAAGATAAAACATTAGGAAGCTTCGCAGCATACGCGGCGAGTTTATAAAAAATAAAATTATTAGGTGCATGATTTGAGCACGAAGTGCGAAAACATATACACAAACAAAAAATAAATTATTCGGTATATGAAAGGAATTATTTTAGCAGGCGGTTCAGGTACAAGATTGTATCCTATTACCAAGGGAATCAGTAAGCAATTAATGCCTATCTATGATAAGCCAATGATTTATTACCCAATGTCTGTATTGATGTTAGCGGGTATCAAAGAAATTTTAATCATCACTACCCCTGAGGACAATGATCAGTTTAAAAGATTGTTGGGAGATGGTTCGGAGATAGGTTGTCAATTTACTTATGCGGTACAAGCAGTTCCTAATGGATTAGCGCAAGCATTTGTGATAGGTGCTGATTTTGTGGGCAAGGATAAAGTGGCATTAGTGTTGGGTGATAATATTTTTTATGGTGCTGGCTTTAGTAAGTTGGTGCAATCTTTTAATGATGTGGATGGAGCAGCCGTGTTTGCCTATGAAGTGAATGATCCTGAAAGATATGGTGTAGTAGAGTTTGATGAAAACAACAACGCATTGTCATTGGAAGAAAAACCAAAAGCACCAAAATCAAATTACGCAGTACCTGGATTATATTTTTACGATAACCAAGTAGTAGAAATTGCCAAAAACATACCTGCTTCACCAAGAGGCGAATATGAAATTACCGATGTAAATAAAGTGTACTTAGAGCGTAAACAATTACAAGTGGGTATCATGAATCGTGGAACTGCTTGGTTGGATACAGGTACATTTGAATCCTTGGCCGACGCTTGTGAGTTTGTACGTGTCATTGAGAAAAGACAAAGTCAAAAAATAGGCTGTATCGAGGAAGTAGCCTTTAGAATGGGCTTTATTGATAAGGCACAATTACTTGTTTTAGCCGATAAATACGCTAAGAGCGGGTATGGAGAATACCTTAGAAACTTAAAAAAATAAGATTTTACTGAACTTTTTTAGTTTGCTGTTGTTTTAGCTGTATGTCATCTTATACCATTAAGGATTTAGAGCAAATTTCTGGGATCAAAGCCCACACCATCCGTATTTGGGAGCAACGATATCATTTTTTGCAACCTCAGCGAACGGAAACGAATATCAGATCCTATTCTGCCGAAGAATTAAAGGTGATTCTGAACGTGTCCCTATTAAATAAATACGGGTTCAAGATTTCGCATATTGACAAAATGAGTCAAGCCGAAATTGAAGATAAGATCATTGGCTTGAACCAAATGGATGCCGAAAAGGAAAGAGTGGTGAATGCATTAATCAAGGACATGGTATCCTTGGACATGGTATCTTTCGAAAGACAATTAGATAATTACATCGCACAGAAAGGGATTGAGAAAACCATTACCAATATTATCTTTTCATTCTTAGAACGTGTTGGGGTATTGTGGATTACCAATCACATTAATCCTGCTCAGGAACATTTAGCTTCTAATATTATCAGACAAAAAATCATATTGGGTATTGAAAGATTGCCAAGAAATATGGCGGCTCCTAAGTTGATTGTATTATTTATGCCAGAGGGTGAATACCATGAAATTGGATTATTATTTGTTCAATATTTATTAAAGTTGAGAGGATATCACGTTGATTATTTAGGTGCGAATGTGCCCATTATCGATTTGAAATATTTGACTGAATTAAAGAAGGTTGACTACTTATACGCCCATATTACATCGCCCATTAAAGGCTTTAAATTGAACAAGTTTATGGAGCAAATCAGTCATTTGAATCCTAATATCCCCATTATCCTTACAGGTCAAATGATGCAGGAATATAAAGGCCCTGTAGCCTCCCATATCAAAGTAATGAACTCTCTTTCACAAACTATGGAGATTTTGTCGAATTTATAATCGCTTCTAACCATCAGGGAATCAACAGTTTAGCCATTATTTTTATTTTGTTTAATAAAAATATCGAAAGATTAAACAGAATATCAATTATTAGACTTAGTTTTGTTTAACATTATTGAAAAATAGTTAAACGAAATAACATGTCAAACGCAGAATTTAGCTTACTACTTACCGAAAACGCCGAGTTTTTAAGACCATTTGCAGTGAATCTTACGAAAGACCATGAATCTGCAAAAGATCTTTTTCAAGAAACACTTTTCCGTGCTTTTTCTAACAAAGACAAGTACAATGTAGGTACCAATATTAAGGCATGGTTGTACACGATTATGCGTAATATTTTCATTAATGATTATCGCAAACGTTCAAAGCAATCTATTGTTTTTGATAGCACTCCCAATGATTATATTATTGACCAAACGCATACCAAGGTTTTAAACCAAGGAATGACTAATTTAAATATGCGTGAAGTGAATCAAATGATATTTGATTTGCCAGAATTATTTAGAATCCCTTTTAATTTGTACTTTGAAGGCTATAAATACAACGAAATTGCCGAAGAGTTGGGCGAACCATTAGGAACCATCAAAAGTCGCATTCACTTTGCAAGAAAAATATTGAAACAAAAAATTGAAAGATATTAAAAATAGTATGCCCAATTCTAATAAAAATGTACTCGTAATTGGTGCAGGTTTTGCAGGACTTTCTGCTGCGACTTTTTTAGCTCAAAAAGGTTGGCAAGTAACTGTAGTAGAAAAACACGATATGCCAGGTGGAAGAGCAAGAAAGTTTGAAGCAGATGGATTTGTTTTTGACATGGGCCCCAGTTGGTATTGGATGCCTGATGTGTTTGAAAAATATTTTTCAAAATTTGGAAAGCAGGTTAGTGACTATTATAATTTAAAAAGATTAGATCCATCTTACACGGTTTATTTTGATGAAACACATTGGGATATGCCTGCTAATTATAATCAGTTAAAAGATTTATTAGAAAGCGTAGAACCCGGTGCTGGAAAGGCTTTGGACCAATTTATGGCCGAAGCTGAATATAAGTATAATGTGGGTGTTGGAAAATTAGTACATAAGCCTGGACAATCTATATTTGAGTTTTTGGATTGGGAAGTTATTAAAGGTGTTTTTAAATTAGACATCTTTAAGTCGATGAAAAAACATGTCGCTCATTTTTTTAAGCATCCTTATATTCAATCCATTATGGAGTTCCCGGTTTTATTTTTGGGAGCCCTGCCTCAAGATACACCTGCCTTATATAGTTTAATGAATTATGCAGATATTAAAGGGGGAACATGGTATCCTGAAAAAGGCATGTATAGTATTGTAAATGCAATGTATGAATTGGCAGTAGAACAGGGTGTTCAATTTTGTTTTGGTGAAGAAGTTAAACATATTGAAGTTGTTAATGGATTTGCAAAATCTGCAAGAACTATTAAGAAAATTGGCAACGAACAGAAAGAATATTTTTTTGATGTAATAATTGGTGCTGGAGATTATCATCATATTGAAACAAAATTATTAGATACAAAGTATCAATCTTACACCGATAAATATTGGGATGAAAGATTGATGGCACCAAGTTCTATTTTATATTATGTAGGTTTGAATAAAAGAATAGAAAATGTATCCCATCATAATTTGTTTTTTGACACCGATTTTGGAGTGCATGGAAAAGAAATTTATACCGACCCTTCCTGGCCAAAAGAGCCCTTATTTTATGCAAGTGTTCCTTCCGTAACGGATCCAACGGTGGCTCCTGAGGGACACGAAAATTTATTTTTATTAATTCCTATTGCTGCCGGTTTAAAAGGAGATACGGAGGAAGTGCGTAATATGTATTTTGATAAAATTGTAACAAGACTAGAAGCGCGTTGGGGACAATCTATTAAAGACGCGATTGTGTTTAAAAAATCCTTTGGAGTGACTGATTTTGTATCTGAATACCACTCTTTTAAAGGTAATGCCTACGGATTGGCAAATACTTTAATGCAAACTGCTATTTTAAAGCCATCTTGTAGGAGTAGAAAAATAAATAATTTATATTACACTGGACAATTAACAGTTCCTGGACCAGGAGTACCGCCAAGTTTAATTAGTGGTGAAGTGGTTGCTGAATTAGTTAATACAAATTATAAATAGAAAAAGATATGTCTTCGATTCAATTATATAATCAAGTAACTGCTGAAGCAAGCAAAAAGACCACCTTGATGTATAGTTCAAGTTTTTCCTTGGCTATTAAGTTGTTACATGCTGATTTACGTCAGCCCATTTATGATGTATATGGGTTAGTTCGATTTGCAGATGAAATTGTAGATACTTTTCATGATTTTGATAAAGCTGCTTTACTTAATCAATTTAAAAAAGATACTTATGAAGCGATTGAACAAGGTGTGAGTTTGAATCCAATTTTGCACCGTTTTCAATTAACAGTGAAAAAATATAATATTGAACTGGACTTGGTGGAAGCGTTTTTTAAGAGTATGGAAATGGATTTGAGCAAGCAAGATTATGATGCACAAACTTATCAAACCTATATATATGGTAGTGCAGAAGTAGTTGGTTTAATGTGTTTGCATATTTTTTGTAATGGAGATAAAGCCACTTATGAAAGTTTAAAACCTGCTGCTCAAAAATTAGGTGCTGCATTCCAGAAAGTAAATTTCTTAAGGGATATTAAAGCAGATTTCGAAGGTTTAGAACGTATGTATTTTCCAAATTGTGATTTTACTAATTTTAAAGAAGAAGATAAACGACAAATTGAGGATGACATTCAAGCTGATTTTTCTGGTGCTTTGGATGGAATTAAAGCATTGCCCATGAAAGCGAGATTTGGAGTATATGTAGCTTTTAAATATTACTACACACTTTTCAAGAAGATTAAAAAAACGGAACACGATTCTATTTTAAAAATGCGTATTCGTATACCAGATTATAAGAAATTATTAATTCTAGCGAATGCAAGTATCCGTAGTCAGCTTAATTTATTTTAACCATGGATACTGTTGAGCAAGTTGTATTAGTGGATGAGCTCAATAATGAGTTAGGATTCATGGAAAAAATGAAAGCGCATCAGCTTGGCGTTTTACATAGAGCTTTCAGTGTTTTTCTTTTTGATGAAAATGGAAATATGTTATTGCAAAAAAGGGCTTTGGAAAAATACCATAGTCCAGGCCTTTGGACCAATACTTGTTGTAGTCATCCAAGACCAGGTGAGCAAACGATTGATGCAGCAAAAAGAAGATTAATTGAAGAAATGGGGATTGTGGCGAATATGAGTTTGGCATTTGATTTTATTTATAAAGCTGACTTGGACCAGGATTTAACGGAGCATGAATTGGATTTTGTTTTTATTGGAACTTATAATGGAATCATTTCTCCTAATAGTTTAGAAGTTAGTGATTACCTTTACATAAGTATAAAAGAATTGACTGCTAAAATGGATGACAATGCAGATCAATTTACAGTTTGGTTTAAAATTGCATTTCCAAGAGTGATGCAATGGTATCAGTTGAATATTGTTAATTAGAAAACTAAATATATGTTGTTATTTATTGCTGTAATGTTGGGCACTTTTGCCGTGATGGAAGGAATTACTTGGTTGACACATCGTTTTGTAATGCATGGTTTTTTGTGGTATTTACATGAGGATCATCATCAACCTACAGGACATTTTTTTGAAAAAAATGATGCCTTCTTTTTAATCTTCGCTATCCCAAGTATGGCTTGTATTTTTTATGGCAATTTTGGCGGACCACTATGGGTTGCTGCTATTGGTACAGGTATTGCTATGTATGGTTTTGCCTATTTTATAGTACACGAAGTAATTATACATCAACGTATCAAATGGTTTACTAGATCTAATAGTAGATATATTAAAGCAATTCGTTGGGCGCATAAAATGCACCATAAGCATATTGGAAAAGAAGAAGGAGAAAGTTTCGGAATGCTTTTAGTTGCTAAAAAGTATTGGGATAAAGTTCGTCAAGACGAGCGTATCCAAGCTAATGGATAAAAACTTGTGGAAACGAATAACACCATTCAACAGGAACCTGTTTTTGACATCATCATTGCTGGCGCAGGTTGCGCTGGCTTATCCTTACTATACGGCCTTATTACTGAAAGTAAATTAAGTCAGTTACGTGTTTTAGTAATTGACAAGGCATTGGAAAAATCAAATGATCGTACTTGGTGTTTTTGGGAAACTGAAAAAGGTCCCTTTGAATCTATTATTTGTAAGCAATGGGATGCAATAACTGTACATAAAAATTCTTTTTCAAGGCAATTAACAACTACGCCCTATACCTATAAAATGATACAGGGGTTGGATTTTTATAATTTTGTAATAATGGAAGCCAAAAAATTTTCGAATATTTTTTGGCAGGAAGCAGCAATTACAAACATTGAAACATTAAACAACAATGCTATTGTTTATTGGGAAGGAGGTTCAGCAAAAGCTTCAAAAGTATTTTCGAGTATTTTACCCATTGATTCTTTATATACCATTAGTCAATCAACCAATACAAAACCTTTTTTATGGCAACATTTTAAAGGGTTGCTTGTTGAATTTGAGCAACCTGTTTTTGATGCTCATATCGCTACTTTAATGGATTTTAATGTTGACCAAAAAGGAGCAACTGCATTTATGTATCTGCTTCCATTGGATAATAAAAAAGCATTGGTAGAATATACTTTATTTTCAAAATCATTGTTAAAGCCAAATGACTACGATGCTGAATTGTCAAGCTATTTGAAAAAGCATTATGCTAATGCTGCTTATGAAATTTTGCATAATGAAATAGGTGCGATACCCATGACTACGCAGTCATTCGCTAAAAGTGACGCACCTGTCTATGTGATTGGTACTTTAGGAAATGCAGTAAAGTCAAGTACTGGTTATGCTTTCCATTTTATACAAGAACAAGTAAAGCTAATAGTAAAGAATCTTGTCCAAAACAATCCTATCAAAACTGAAATACACAATACCAGGCATCAATTTTATGATGCAGTATTATTGTATATTTTGGATCATCAATTAATGGAGGGTAGCGAGATATTTAAAAGAATATTCCAGAAAAATAGAGCGGCTACCATCTTTAAATTTCTATCTAATACAAGTACACTCATGGAGGATATACGCATAATGCGTAGTTTGCCTACTAGTATATTTTTACCAGCAGCCATTAAGGTATTATTACGGCGGTCCTAAGTTTATTGCTCATTTAGTTTAACTAAATGAGCAACATGGCCTTGTCGTACAATGGTTAGTACAAGAATTTCCGAAGTTCTAAATCCCAGTTCGATCCTGGGCAAGGCTACTAAAAAGGACCTCTATTCCACAATCTTACAGGAATCTCTGCTCCGAAATTTACCAAAAATGAATTTCTTAAATGAGTGATGAATCGGTTGTATATAATTGCTTTCATATACATTAATACCAAAAGGGTGAATAGGTCACCCATTTAAAGTGTAAAAAATACACATTAATTCATTAAGCAATTGATAATCAATAGAATATAAAATTTACAAATTCAATAAAATAAAGGAACTTGCAACCCTTATTAAGGATTGATGAAAAAAGGATTGCTTGCTATACTGATACTATGTATCATAGGTTTATCGGCCTATGCCCAGGATAATAGTGTAAGCTGTTCAGATAAACATAAAGCACTGGCTAATTTGCTTCAGGAAAAAATTAAGCAAATCATCAATAAATCAATTCATTACAATTATTATTTAGGGGACGATTTATATACAGAGAAATCATTTATCAGTGATGCTACTGTTACCTACACAAATAATAAATTAGAAATTTACTTTTACATTACTACTCAAAAGTATGATTTGCATTCAAGTGCAATGATTCGTTCTGAGCATGGAGAATCGGTTTCATTCGATCCAACATTTATTAAAGATGTTTCCATTAAAGGAAAGTATACCGACTATGCTCAATCAGAATTGGGATTATTGGTAATTAACTTTGATAAAGAAGTTGAAAAGCATACCTATATTCAAAAAAAGAAAAATGAAGATCCCTCTTTGTTAGATAATCCCTTGGTATATGAATTTGAATTGCCTTTTTTAAAATCTGATATTAGTAATCCAGTGGCTATTCAAAATGCTTTGTTAGAATTTAAGAAATAAAATAAGGAAGGGTATCGTCAGATACTGCTTGTTCCTGATTCCAATATGCTAAAGTAACAATACGACCATCTATTGTATGTAATGATCTTCCAAAAACTGCATTCGTAGGATTGAATCTTAAATCAGTCACTCCAATTGTAAAAGTGCTTAGTGCAACAGGTGCAGGAGCAGGTGCAGATGCTGTTTCGCCTTCAGCTATGGGAGCCGCTACTGGTGCTGCTGCTTTTGGAGCAGGGCTAGGAACCACTACTACTTCGTATTTATTGTAAGTCAATAAGTCTTTTAAAAATTGTACACGTTCAGCACTCGCATTTTTTTCAACAATGGAGCATTTGATATTATCTAAATCTTCAAACTCGTGATTCTTATTAATAGCCATAAAATATTTTTTAAAGTCCTATACTGATTGAATAAATATAATCGTACACCACACTCGCTAAGCCTGTTACTATAACACCAGCAACACAAATGTACATGGCAATTTTAGAAACAGTAGGTACCTGTAATTTTTCAATTGGAGTATCGTTTTGATCCATAAAAATTGCTTTTACAACTCTTAAATAATAGTAGAATGAAATCACCATATTTAAGGCAGCAAAAATAATGATACCATAATTTCCTTTAGCAGCACCAGCCATCATTAAGAATAATTTACCAAAGAATCCAGCTGTAGGAGGTACCCCAGCTAATGAAAATAAAGCAATGGTTAATACCCATGAAAGCATAGGGTTGGTTTTGTAAAAACCTTTAAAGTCAGATATGTTTTCTTTACCCGTTAAAGCACTTACTACCGCTATTACGCCAAATGCGGCAAGGTTAGAGAAGATATAAATAAGTATAAAATAAATTAAGGATGCAGATCCAATTTGACTACTTCCCGAAATACCAATTAAAATAAAACCTACTTGGGCAATGGAAGAGAAAGCCAAAAAGCGCTTAAAATTATCTTGACGAATAGCAAATAAATTTCCAATTAAAATAGTTGCTGCTGCTAGTAACACTAGTATTAAATACCAAGTGTTGGCAATAGGTGTAAATACTTTGTATAAAATATTTAACAAAGTGAATAATACTGCAGCTTTTGAAATTACCGATAAAAAAGAAGTTACTGCAACTGGCGATCCTTCGTAAACGTCAGCCGTCCATAAATGAAATGGTACTGCAGATATTTTAAAGGCAAATCCTGCTATTAATAATATAAATGCAAATAATTGTAGTGGACTACCATTGATATGAGCGGTTAATATAGAGAAAGTCAACGTTCCTGTAGTTCCATATAAATAAGAGATACCTAATAATAAAATGGCAGAAGAGAAAGCAGATGATAAAATTAATTTCATAGCTGCTTCGGATGATTTACGTTTTGTTAAATCAAAATTAGCAGCGGCTGCCAAAGGAATGGTAGACATTTCTAATCCTAGATAAAACATTAATAAGTTGCCACTAGAAATCATTAAAAACATGCCTAGTAAAGAGGTGAGCGTTAATAAATAAAACTCAATTACATTTTTATTGTCTTTTAACCAAGCATATGATTGCATCGATATAATTAAAGCAGCTAAGTTTAATAAGTCTTTCTCAAATACAATTAAAGGATTGGTATTGAACATTCCATTAAATAATTCGGCTGTTTCATGACAACAAAATCCCGCAGCTAGGTTAAGCGCAAGTGCAATATTGATAAAGTTCAAAATGCTTTCGTTGCTTCGATCCTTGCCTAATTTAATGAAAAGCAATAGGAATATAAGTACGGTAAGTACTAATTCCTGTCTTAAGCTTATTAATATATTATATGTCATCTTTATGAATATGCTGGTTTTATTTTGATACTAATATTTTTCCCATTTGTAACATAATTGCATCCGTACTAGGTGTAATTAAATGGTTAATTAAAAATGGTGCTAGCCCAATAATTAATATTCCAGTAATTAACAACACTGCGGCTAATTTTTCATTCCATGTTGCATCCGTAAGTAATTCATGTTCTGTGCTAATAGGTCCCATGATTGCTCGGCCAGTTGCACGTAATATATATACTGCTGTTACCACAATAGAAGCCCCAGATAAAATGGTTGCAAAACGATATGCGCCATCTGGATTTTTCCATGATCCCATAAACACAGTCATTTCGGCAACAAATCCACTAAATCCTGGCAAACCCAAGGAGCATAAACCAGCAATTACAAATACAGTACTGATAAAAGGCATTGCTTTTAATAAGCCACCTAATTGAGCTACCATACGCGTATGTGTTCGGCTATAAATCATTCCAATAGCAGCAAAGAATAGGGCGGTCATTAAACCGTGTGATACCATTTGTATTACTGCACCATTAATAGAAGTTTTATTGAGCATCCCAATTCCTAAAATCACAAAACCACAGTGACTAATAGATGAATAGGCATTAATGTATTTTAAATCAGTTTGCATCATAGTGGCGAATGCACCATAAATAATAGCGATGGTTGCTAATAAAATAATTATCCAAGCATAACTATGTGCTGCCTCTGGCATTAAAGCGGCAATGCGTAAACATCCATAGCCGCCTAGTTTCATGGAGATGCCTGCTAAGAACATGCTGGCAGCAGTGGGCGCAGATGCATGACCATCTGGTACCCAAGTATGAAATGGAAATAAAGCTGCAAATACTCCAAATCCTAAAAAGGCAAATGGGAAGAAGAATTTTTGAACAGCTACAGGGATACCTTGTTGCGTAATTTGCACTATATCAAAAGTATGTGTGTTGTAATAAACGCCAAATAAACCAACCATCACTAATGCCGAACCTGCCATTAACATTAATGCCAATTTCATAGCACTCTTGGTTTTATCACCACTTCCCCAAATGCCAATTAATAAAAATTTAGGAATCACCGCAACTTCTAAGAAAAAGAATAATGTGAATAGATCTAATGAAATAAAGAACCCATAAGCGCCCATACTTAACAATACCAATAAGAAAAAGTATTCCTTACTTAATTTGTCCATCGTCCAGGAAACTAAAATTCCTGCTACTACAATCACAGAAGTTAATAAAATCATCGCCAAAGCAATTCCATCAATTCCAATATGATATTGAATATTTAATGCTTTAAACCAGGTTTGATTGGATTCAAATAAATGCGCTGCACTATTACCTGCTGCTCTTTCTGCTAAAAATGATTTTAATAACCAACCTGCTAGGCCTAATTGCGCTAAGGAACCAGTTAGTCCAATAATGCGTATTTGCTGTAAGCCCTTTGCGAGCAATATAAGTACTGCTGTTAATAAGGGGAGTAATATTAGTAATGTTAAGTTCATAATGTATAGTTCGTTAGGTTGATCTTATTTATTTTATTTCCAGATATAGATAAATAAAATGGAAAGCACCACAATGCCACCAAAAAAGTACATGGCATAGTTTTGAACTTTTCCAGATTGCAATCCTTTTATCAGCACTGAAACTTTTAAAGTTATTTTGGCAAGCCATTGCATAAAACCATCTACAATATTTTTATCTGCCCAAGCAATGGGTTGACCAATGAAAGGGAAGATTATTTTTTTAGTAATAAATAAATACACTTCATCTATATAAAACTTTTTATGCGCTGCGGTATACAAGCCACCAAATGCAGCAGCTACTTTGTCCGACTTGCCGTTTTGATTTTTATAAAAACTAGCAGCTAATAAAATCGCTAACACAGATAATGCTACAGGTACTATAGAAAATACTACATCGATATGCGTTTCTATAGGGGCTCCATCAGATGTGATAAATTGTGAAAAGGGGATAAAGCCAACGCCCACAGCACAAGCAGCTAAAATAAGTAAAGGGAGTTTCATTACCCATGGTCCTTCTCCGTGACTTTCATGGTGATTATCAGCAGGTGCGTCCTTGCTCCAAAATATATTAAAGTATAAACGGAACATGTAAAAACTAGTTAATGCGGCAGTAAATAATGCAATACCATAAATGATTTTATTTTCATGGAAGGCTGCAGTTAAAATTTCTTCCTTACTAAAGAATCCTGCGAATGGAGGAATTCCTGCAATGGCTAAACAAGCAATTAAAAATGCAATATGTGTTATGGGCATTAATTTTCTTAAGCCACCCATGTCTTTCATTTCATTGCTATGTACCATGTGAATTACTGATCCAGCTCCTAAGAACAATAAGCTTTTAAAGAAAGCATGTGTAAATAAATGGAACATAGAAGCCATATAGCCCAAACCATTTTCGCCACCATTTTTAGAGATGCCTAAAGCAAACATCATGTATCCAATTTGTGACATAGTTGAATATGCCAATACGCGTTTAATATCCGTTTGTGTACAAGCAATGATGGCAGCAAATAATGCAGAAGCGGCTCCTACATAAGTGACAATATTTAATGCCGATTCGTCCATTGTGAAAACAGGGAACATTCTTGCCACTAAATACACGCCCGCTACTACCATGGTTGCTGCGTGTATTAATGCAGACACAGGAGTTGGTCCTTCCATCGCATCAGGCAACCAAATATGTAAAGGGAACATGGCAGACTTACCTGCGCCACCCATAAATACTAAAGTTAAACCCCAGGTTAACATACTAGCACCTAAAAAGCTTGCACTGGTAATAGATAAAAATTGTGTAGAGTGAACCGAAGTAAATCTTTCGATTAATAATCCAATATCTAAAGTGCCACCATAGTAACCTAATATTAAAATGCCAATTAAAAAACCAAGGTCGGCAAAACGAGTAACAATAAATGCCTTTTTACTAGCAGCCACTGCAGCCGGTTTATTAAAATAATAGCTGATTAATAAAAAGCTAGAAACACCTACTAATTCCCAGAACATATAAACCTGGAAAATATTAGAAGATAATATTAAGCCCAACATAGAGAAGGTGAATAGAGATAGAAAAGCATAGTAAGTAGCGAAACGTTCTTCGCCTTTCATATAACCCAAGCTAAATACATGCACCATTAAAGAAACCGAGGTTACTACTACTAACATCATCACGGAAATCGGATCTATAATGATGCCTAAATCAATGGACATATTAGGAGCAAACTCCAGCCATGTGTATTTTAAGGCAACTATTTTTTGATACACTCCGTTCACTTTTCCATCCACAAAAAAGTATTGCTTAGCTGCAACAAATGAAAGTATAGTGGATGTTAATAAGCTTGCAGTACCTAATAAGCCAGCAATGCTTGATAAATATTTACGCCCAAATATGCCTAGTATCACAAATGTGGCTAAGGGTAGTAAAGGGATCCAAAGTATATATAAGTAGTTTGACATAGTAATATTTATTTACGTCTTAGTTTTTCATTTCAGTTGCGTTCTCCACATCAATTGAGTTGTGACTGCGGTATAAATTAATGATAATGGCAATGGCAACTGCGGCTTCGGCTGCAGCTATTGTGATAATAAATAAAGTAAAGAACAGGCCATCTAAATGATCAGGGAATAAATATTTATTAAATGCAACAAAGTTAATATTCACGCTATTTAACATCAATTCAATGGACATTAACATCGTAATTAAATTGCGACGCGTAAACAAGCCGTACATGCCGATAAAAAATAGGGCAGTACTTACAAATAGTATTTGGGATAAAGGGATCTCTTGCATATTAGTCCTTATTGATGAATATTGTTGACTCAGATTCCAATTTGTTAGTTGGGCGCATAGCAATTACGATACAACCCACCATGGCTGCTAGCAATAACATACTTACCACCTCAAATGGCAATATAAATCCGTGTGATGTAGTGCTTAGCATTTGTGTTCCAATCTCTGCGACATTTGGATTAAATGGTTTTGCAGAATTAAATGCAAAGCCTTCATAGTGTACAATTAAATTATGCACAAAAGCTGTCCCCAATAAAGCGGCTAATGCTGAAAATATTTTTTTACTGAGTGCTGGGCTGTTCATTTCTTTTCCTGAATTCTGTGTTAGGAAAATGGAAAAGATAATTAGCACAACAATACCGCCAACATAAACAACAATTTGTATCGCTGCAATAAACTCTACCTGCATCCAAAAATACAAGGCTGCAATTCCTACTAGGGAAAATAATAACCAAATCGCTGCACGAAATATTTTAACCGAGGTAACCGCTAAAATACCTGCAACTAATATGATGGTAGAGATGGCGTAAAATAGGATTGATGATATATTCATTATTCGATTCCCTCCTTTATTTTAGATCCTGGTTTATTTAAGATTTTTGTCAATTTGCTTCTGTCAAATACACTGTGTTCAAAATTGGGGGCCATTTTAATGGCATCACTTGGGCAAGCTGCCACACATAAATTACAAAGGGTACACATTTCTAGACGATAGATAAATGCATCAATCGCTTTTTTCTTTTTTCCTTCGGGTGTGATATCAAACTTGGTAATAATTTTAATAGTACCATTTGGACAGGCCAATTCACATGCAGTACAACCTGTACAGGTATGTTCGTTGTTTTCGTCATGCGGCATTACTACTTCGCCTTTAAAGCGATCTGCTAGTTTTAAGGTAGCACGGTTGTCAGGATATTGCTCCGTGATTATTTCCTTACTATGTGTAAAGTAATAACCCGTCTTGCGCATTCCTTTTAGCAAGGAACTAACCCCATTCACCACATCCGATATATAGTCTTTCAAAAACATTTTCTAATTCGTTTAGTGTTAAAAATACCAGCCCATAATGGCAATTACAGTTACTAGTAAAAGATTAAACAAGCTTATTGGTAATAAATATTTCCATTCTAAGTTTAACAATTGATCTACACGAAGGCGTGGGAAAGTCCATCTAAACCACATAATCACAAAAATCAAGAAAAATGTTTTTCCCATAAACCAAATACTGGAGGGAATATAATCCATGATATGATTAAAGCTTTCCCAATGTCCAATATGCAATGGCATCCAGCCTCCTAAAAATAAAGTAGCACCAATGGCACAAACAATAAATATGTTAATGTATTCTGCTAAAAAGAATAAGGCAAATTTCATCCCAGAATATTCTGTATGAAAACCAGCAGTTAATTCTGACTCCGCTTCGGCTAAATCAAAAGGTGCACGATTGGTTTCGGCAGTAACAGCAATAATGTATAACACAAAAGCAATGATAACTGGAATATGTCCTTTGAATAACCACCATCCATTTTCTTGTGCCGCAACAATTTCAGAAATTTGTAAACTACCAGTAAGCACTACAATGGTTAATACTGCAAATCCTGCAGACAATTCATAGCTTACAATTTGGGCACCACTACGCATGGCACCTAATAATGAATATTTATTGTTACTTGCCCATCCAGCCATTAAGATACCAATCACGGATAAGGAAGAAACCGAAGAAATATATAAGACACCAATATTGATATCCCAAATTTGAAAGTTTTTGGCAAAAGCAATGGGTGCTAATAATAACATGGCTACCATCATTACTACAAATGGAGCAAGGTTAAATAAAAACTTATCAGCACTGTCTGGCGTTAATCCTTCCTTCATGATTAACTTCAAAGTATCTGCAGCAGTTTGAAAAATTCCACCTGGTCCAACGCGATTAGGTCCAAGACGTATTTGTATTCTTGCAGCTACTTTACGTTCTAATAATACCAATACTAAACCTAGCATGGCAAACAAGGTAATGGCTAATAAAATTACAATCACACACTCCAGCGTTAATGCTATTTGTGGACTAAATTTTGTAAGCAACCAATCCTGTATCGTTTTTGTTATACTTTCTAAACTTAACATGCTTATTTTTTTATCTATCAATGTCTGGAATAACTAAATCCAATGTTCCCATGGTTGCCATTAAATCTCCAATCTTACTTCCTTTAGCAATATGATCTAAAACAGATAAGTTGGAGAATCCAGGAGAGCGGAATTTTATACGGTGTGGAGTGGTAGCCCCTTCGCTTACTATATACACGCCCAACTCACCACGTGCTGTTTCTACTCTTTGGTAAAATTCTCCCTTGGCTAATTTTAAAACGTTCTTTGTTTTTCCAACAAAATCACCTTCAGGAATTTGATCAATTAGTTGTTCAATAATGCGAATAGATTGATTCATTTCTTTCACACGTACCATATATCTTGCAAAAGAATCACCTGCAGTTTCAATTACTTCATCAAATTCTACGCGATCGTAGGCATCATAAGGATCAATTTTTCGGATATCACAACGAACGCCACTTGCGCGCGCCACTGGACCGGTACATCCATAAGAAATAGCGTCCTCGGCAGTTAAAACGCCAACGCCTTTTGTTCGACTTTGAAAAATCACATTGCCCGTTACCAAGTCCTCGTACTCAGTTACTTTTTCTTTAAACTGTTTTACGAATGCTTTTACTTTAGTTTGAAAATCTGGATGGATATCATACATCAATCCACCAGGAACAATATAATTCATGGTGAGTCTTGCGCCGCAAGTATCTTCCATGATATCGGTGATCATTTCACGCTCTCTAAAAGCATAAAAGAAAGGAGTGAAGGCACCTAAATCCATTGCCATGGCACCAATCCATAATTCATGTGATGCTATGCGTGTTAATTCATTTAAAATGGTGCGCACCACTTTTGCTCTTTCCGGAACTTCAATTTGCATTCCTTTTTCCACCAATAAAGCACAAGCAGTATTATTAATATGTGAAGACAAGTAATCCATTCTACTTGTCACATAAATAAATTGACGATATGTTAAGCTCTCACACATTTTTTCAATTGAGCGATGTATGTAACCTAAATGAGGCTCAATTTTTTTAATGGTTTCTCCATTGAGTGTTACCACCAAATGCAATACACCATGCGTTGCAGGGTGTTGAGGCCCCATATTTACTACCAATTCGCCATCAGGTCCAAGGTCGGTATTGTCTTTTATAATTTCAGTTTCGGTATACATTGCCTAATTATAATTTTATCATGTTGATAGGATCATCAAAATCTTTTCTTAAGGGAAAGCCTTTAAAATCTTCCTCCAAAATCAATCTTCTCAAATCGGGGTGATGTAAAAAATCTACTCCAAACATTTCAAATACTTCACGCTCTAAAAATTCAGCAGTCCGCCATAAATCTGAAACAGTTTCTATAATTGGATCAGCACTATTCACATTTGCTTTTAAAACAATATTGATATTTCTATTAGAAGAAGATGTTAAATGATACACCATGGTTAAATGGGTCTTGAAATCCACACAGGTTAAGCAAAATAAAAAATCCAACTGCATGGGTTGTCCGCGAAGCACTGCAGCCAATGATTTCAAGTGATTGGATTCAATTAAAATAGTTAGCCATTCTCCTGTTTCATCAAAGGTGGCTTCAGAAGCATGTGCGGTTATATATGTTTTTATTTCCTCGTTGGTCATATACTATTGTTTAAATTCTGATCTGATTTGATCTCTTGTCATTCCCATTTTAATTTTTTCTTGCAAAGCAATTAAAGAATGCAATAATGCTTCGGGACGTGGAGGACATCCTGGAATATAAACATCCACTGGAATAATATGATCTGCACCTTTTACAACAGAATATGTGTTGTAAAAAAAAGGACCACCACTAATGGCACAAGCGCCCATAGCGATTACATATTTAGGATCCGCCATTTGATCGTACAATCTTTTTAATACAGGAGCCATTTTATTTACAATGGTGCCAGCAATTATAATTACATCGGCTTGTCTTGGGGAGGCACGTGCCACTTCAAATCCAAAACGAGAAAAATCATATTTAGCAGAAGCTGTAGACATCATCTCAATACCACAACAACTTGTTGCGAAAGATAATGGCCATAAGGAATTGCTGCGAGCCCAGTTAATTACATTATCAAATGTACTTACTACAATTCCACCACCTGGTGTTTCATGGATAATCCCTGGAAATGGGGGATTGCCCGCAATGTTTTCATTTAATTCCATTTGAGTGCACCTTTTTTATGAGCATATAAAAAGCCCATGAATAAAATAAATATGAATACAATAATTTCAATCAATGCAACTATGCCCACTTTCTTTACTACTACAGCCCATGGGTACATGAACACTAATTCAACATCAAAGATTAAAAACAAAAGTGCAAATAAATAATAGCCAACGTTAAATTGATGCCAAGGAGAAGTGTTGGTAGGAATACCACATTCATATGCTTGACCTTTTTGTGAATTTTTACTTCCCTTCACTAAAATTTTACCTACTAGAATTCCGCCTGCAGAAAATGCAATTGCAGCAATTAGCAATGCAATTAAGGAAATCGCTCCCATAAGCTCGTTATTTAATGTAACCTAAATTACGAATAAAATTGCGATTCTTTTCGATTTATTAAGTCCCTAGCAAATAACATTTAGGGCTTTGGGCATAATTTTAATGGCTAAATCTTGTGAAGTAGTCATTAATGATTCACCATCTAAATGAATAGGAGCCTCTTTTTTGTATTTGACATGGATTGATGTAGCAGCGGTAATCTCCACTTTTTTAGATTCATGGATAGTGCCCTTGAACAAACGGATGGCAATGAAAAAAGCGCGTAATAATCCAATTTTATATATTTTAACAATCTCTAGTAAACCATCCTGAACATCTGAATTTGGGGAAATGTATGCGTTGTTTCCAAATTGATTGGCATTCGCAATTGTTAATGAAAACACAGGTTCTTTATTTCCTTCATTTATACAGATTTCAATGGGCTGATAGTTGAATATTGTTATTAATGTAGCCTTGACATAATTAATAAGTCCCCTGCCTTTGCCTTTAGCAAATTCATTAGCTACGCTTGCATCAAATCCAATTCCTGCAGTACAAAAAAAGTATTTATCATTTAATATCCCTACATCCATTTTTTGAGGAGTACCTTCTTTGGCTATTTGTAGTGCTTTATTAATTTTCAATGGAATTTTAAGGTGCCTGGCTAATCCATTCCCAGATCCAATGGGTATAATTCCAAGTGGTATATAAGTGCCAACCAAAGCAGAAGCAACTTCGTTAATGGTACCATCTCCACCTACAGCTATAATCCTCGAAGCCCCATCTGCTATTGCTTTTTGAGCAAATTCATAGGCTTCTAAAGGTGCCGTTGTTTCCCATATTTTACAATGAGGGTCTTCTTTAATTTTTGTGATTAATTTTTGAAAATGGGAAGGTGTATTAGTTCCTGCATTTGGATTAATAATAAAGAAGTTCATTAAAGCAAAATTAGCTGAATAAAATGAAAAATATACTAAGCATTTTTCAATAGCTACTTATTTTTCAAATGAATAATTATTACAATTTACTTAAAAAGCAACTATAGGATGCTTTTGACCAGGAATGTTTATTATTTGTACGTTTACATTAAAAACATTTGCAATTAAAGAAGATGTAATAACCTCAGTAGGCTTGCCTTGTGCGACTAAATTGCCTTCTTTTAATAAGTATACTTTATCCGCATATGCTAATGCCCAATTAATATCATGCACTACCATAATCACGACCATATCATCACTAATAAATTTTTGAATGGTTTGCAACAAATATTTTTGAAACTGAATGTCTAAATTATTGAGCGGCTCGTCTAAAAATAAAAACCTGTTTTTACCTAGTGTTTTATCCCATACCTGTGCTAATACCCTTGCAAATTGCACTCTTTGTTGCTCTCCGCCACTTAGGGTATTAAAATCTCTATTTTGCAGATGATTTATTTCAAGTTGATCAATTATTTCATGGATAATTTCATAATCCTTTGTAGTCGCTTGATATTCATAATGCGGGTAGCGACCCATCTGAATTAATTCAATTACTTTAATAGGGAATGGAATATTATTTTGCTGACTTAAATAGCTGCGATAGGTTGCCAGCGCTGCGGTTGTAATTTCTTTAATAGATAAATTATCGTAGCTAACAAGCCCCTGAAATTTTTCAATTTGCCCACTTGCTATTTTCATCAAAGATGTTTTCCCGGAGCCATTGGGTCCTAATATCATATGCAAATGCCCAGGTGTAAATTGTACATTTACATTTGACAAGATTTGTTTGCCACCAATATTATAATGGATGTCCTGTAGCTTAAGCATCTGATTTTATAAAAAGATTTTTCTTCAATAAAAATATAAAAATAGGTGCACCTACAAGTGAAGTGATAATCCCAATAGGAATTTCAGAAGGTGCTAATAATAATCTTGCTAATAAATCGGCTAGTAATAAAACAGCTGCTCCAATAATCATTGAAGCTGGCAATATTTTTTTATGATCACTGCCTACAAACTGACGAACTATATGAGGGACAATCAATCCAACAAAACCAATCACCCCAACAAATGATGTTACAATAGCTACCATAATGGTATTGATCAATAATATTTTTCTTCGAAATTGTTTAATGTTGACGCCCAAGTGTAAGGCTTCTTCTTCTCCAAGTAATAATGCGTTTAAAGGTTTTATAAAATTAAAAATGGAAAAGATTACAATTATCAAGAGTGACATGACGATTAGTACCTGTTGCCAATTGGCACCAGAAAATGTCCCTAAGTTCCAAAAATTAATACTTCTTGCTTGAGGGTCTCTTGCGAGGTATGTCATAAAGCCCATCCCACTTAATCCCATTGCATTAATGGCGAGCCCCACTAATAAAATAGATAACACATTTGTTTTTTGTTGGCTTTTTGAAACTGCATATACTAAAAAAGTGGCAAGGATAGCACCCATAAATGCAAATAGAGGAACGAGTAAAGGCCCCACTAATGACTTGTATTCCAAAGGTAAATAAACGGCTAATACAAAAACAATGGATGCGCCAAAAGCCGCACCAGCACTGGTTCCTATAATACCTGGCTCTACCAATGGATTTCTAAATAATCCCTGCATAAACACCCCCGATACCGATAAGATGGCACCTGAAAAAAGACAAAGTAATACCCTTGGTAGTCTAATTTGTAAAAAGACACCTTCATAAATGGATGAAGGTGCCTTTCCTTGAAAAAAATGCTGAATAGCATCTGACATTTGTTGATTAGTAATGCTAACAGCACCCCATTGTATAGAGGCAAGCATAATTAAACAAAGCAAAATGCTCGAAACTAAGTATATCGTATTTTTCTTATTGAACATTTTTAAAACTATGCAATTGTTTCATCAATGATAAAATATTTGCACCTGATCTTGGTCCGAAATAAACTAAGTCATGTTCTTCAAATCGAATTATATTTTTATTTTTTCCAGCATTGGTTAAAGCAACTCCAGGAACTCCTGCAATAAATTTTTCCATACTACCCATTTGATCAAATCCAAAATCAGTAGCAATAATCACATCAGGATTAGCAGCTGCAATCGCTTCAGCAGATAATTGTTTTGCACCTTTGGCATCATAAATGGCAGTTTCACCACCAGCTAATTCAATCATTTTATCTCCTACACCATGCCTTCCGCTCATTACAAAATAAATATTACTGGCTCTACCAAAATGAATAATCATCACTTTTGGTTTTTTGGTAACATGAATAGCTTTTAATGAATCGGCAGCTGCATTTATGGAAGCGTCCATTTCTTGAATAATAGCATCTGCTTTTTCAGGTACTCCATAAAAATCAGCCAATTCCTTTAAAGTTAGTTTAGCACTATCAATGGTATTAGCGGAACCAAATGTTTTTACTTTCAATCCCACTTTGGTAATTTGAGGAATTACTGTTTCTGGCCCAATATCATTACTATGAATTACTAAATCAGGATTCATGGCAATGATACCCTCTGGACTCAAGGCACGGTGGTAGCCCACTGTTTTCAATAGTTTTGCACTATCAGGGTAACTGCTACTTAAATCTACTGCTACCAATGATTTGCCTTGTCCCAAAGCAAAAACCATTTCAGTTAAATGCTTTGACACAGAAACGATTCGCATATTGCTTGGTGCTTTAGCCTCTTGATTTGAAAAACGTCCGCAGCCCATGAATAAAAAACTCAAAAGGCCGAAATAATATATCTTTTTCATAGTTTAAATTTAATACAATTAGAATGTATATTTTAAATTAATGCCACCAAATACCATTGCATTTTTAGGTGCTGGTAAATAAGTGTCAGGTAATTGATTCGCAAATACCATTAAATAATACTTGGTATTTGTCATATTAGTTGCACCAATATAAGTATCAAGACTAAAATGTTTGTCAATTAAAGTACTATATCCAAGTTTCCCATTTAACAAATTATAACTGGTAGTCCAATAGTCATTCAATCCTGTAATAGGTGTTTTATCTTTATAATTGTAGGTTACATTAGCATAAAATCCTCCTTTAAATTGCATATCAACTCCTGCATTTACCATCCAATTCGGTACGCCGGCAACTTGTTTGCCCGTATAATTTTCGATGGAAGTAACGGATTTTTGAATCGTGAAATTATTTGCATAAGTAAAATCACTTTTGGTAAAATTAGCAAATGGACTTATTAGTTTTATGATACCCTCTTTATTGTTGATCAAGTTATATTTAACCATCCCTTCAACACCAAAGTGCCTTTGTTCTCCACCATTTACAACATAAGAATATAATGTTGTTGTTTTTGATGCTGGTGAAACAACTGAAATAGCAGTCATTTTATTTTCAAAAACTGTATGGAAATAAGCAAATTCATAAATTAATTTATTGTCAAAAATTTGCCCCTTAGTTCCATATTCAATTTGTGTTCCTACTTCAGGAACTAATGTTTCATTAACTCTACCCGTTGCAGGTGTTGCCGGGGTTGTGACAGCAGGAGTCGTTATATAAAAATATGAACTTACAGGTGCTTTATATCCTTTGCTATAAGATGCATACACAGAAATATGCTTATTGATTATCTTATTAATTGCAAAATGAGGAGATGCCATTCCTGTATATTCCTTTTCAAATTGTGAGGGTCTTGTGGCTAATGTAGGATTGAATCGGTCATTCAATGTGATTTTCATATTGCTTGAACCAATACCTCCTGAAATTGAAATGTCTTTTGGTAAACTTAAAGTCCATTCAGTAAAAAGAGAGGAAGTAGTGCTTACTGTGTTTACATCTGATGTAGTTGCATTCAACACCCAGTAAGGATTTACACCATATTTCCAAAAACTAGCAGTGTCTAATGGATTTTGTTTCATATTATATCCCACTACATGTGCATCCTGTCTTTGCGTTTCAATTCCAGTGATTCCGGAAAGCTTAATGTTTTGATTTAAATCAAATTTAGAATCAATGGTTGCTCTAACACCATAATTGCCAGTTGCTTTCTCCGTCCATCCAGCGGCGGAACTTGCATTGCTGGTAAAGTTGGTTCCAAATAGAGTAGTGTTACTTGTTAAATTTTCATTTAGCTTATAAGTATTGGTAATGCCTGCTCTAAAGGTGATCACATTACTATGCCCATCTCTTTTTATGTAATCAATATTGCCTGAATAATCATTTGCCTCATATTGTGCAATGGTTAATTCACCTGCACGTTGATCATAACTGTTGCTATATCCAAAATACGTGCTTACAGTTTGCTTTTCACTTGGAGCATAAACATTCACTACATTGGCATAGTCTTTTCTTGATGCATTATGAATTGTAAATCCATCTACTTCCTGATGACCATAGCTTGCAATTAAAGATGAATTATTATTGGATGTTTGGAAGGTTGTTGTGTTTCTTTTTAATCCATAATTTCCTGTAATAAATTCCTGACCTAAGCTAGTTTTATTTTTTTCAGGTTGAATGGTTTTTAAATTAATCGCACCTGCAATGGCCAATCCAAATAATGATCCAGCTGGTCCTTTTACAACTTCGGCTGATGCAATTGAGCCAAAATCAATATCATCCATTGTTGTAATTCCTTCTGCATCTGTAACAGGTATTCCATTTAAATAAACTTTCGATCCTTGTCCATCAAAATTGCTGCTTGTTCCATTTTTTCCTCTCACTCCATTACCGTAACCTCTAATATTAAATTGTTGCCCGCCGCCAACGGATCTTCTCGCCATTTGAACACCTGGCACATTGGTTTGAATGGCATCATCAAAAAACAAACCAGTACCTCTTTTAATATCAGTTTGATTTAAATTGGTTATGGCAGCTGGTTGATACAATAAAGTTTTATTACTATTGGTAGAATTTGAAACTTCCACTTCATCTAAAGTTAAAACAGTTGGATTTAAATAGATGATTATATCGGTTGCACATTTTTTATTGTTCTCTATTTTAGTTTCATATCCTACAAAACTTATTTTGATAGATTCTTTTGCATTACACAGGTAGTTAAAATTACCGTTATTGTCTGTGGTAGATTTTTTATTGTCTATAAACACAGTTGCCCCCACTAATGGCTTTTTGGTGATGGCATCTAAAATTTTTCCTTTTACATTGGTTTGCCCCATTGCATTTATTGTCATAAATAATCCTAAAGCCAAATTCAGTAAAACATTTTTCATTTAAACATCTTTTTAAAATAATAATTGAGATTGTTGCTTTGTAAATAATAGTACAGCAACATAAATACGCTTGGAGTCATTGTAATAATACTCCTAATCCATTTGATAAATAAGTAATTAAGCTAATTGCTTTGGAGGAGGGCCTTCCACTAAAAGGCTTCTGTGTAAAGTACTACTTGCTTGTACGTTAGTCTTTAATGTAGTGCAATATGATTTTTTTATTGCTACTTTTTGAGTAGGAAAATCACATTCAATTTGTGTAAATTTTAGTAGAGATTTTGCACTTTGCTTACTCTGCGTATTCGAGTTTTCATTTTGCATCCAATGATTATACACCTGAATTAAACCAGTTTCATTTTTATCGTTGATGCAGTAATAAATTATTTGATGATTAATCACTTCTTTTTTAACCACATCGTACATGTTTCCAGCTAACTCAAATTCTTCGTTTTTTTCTTCCCAAAAAATATTTTTGTTATCGGCAATCTTTTCCACTAAATCATCAACAACATTCAGTTTTAAATTTTGAGTTATTATTTCTTTTGCATTCCATTTTGCTAAATTAAAAACTAAATGATGTCCAACTTGGCTCATTATGAATATACCTAGTAATAATATGGAAATTACTTTTTTCAAAAATCTAAATGGATTTAATGTTTAAGGGATCCTACATTACTAGAGAAAATCTTAACAGCAATGGCTAAAAGGATAACCCCGAAAAATTTACGTACTGCTAGTAATCCACCTGGACCTAATAATTTTTCAATCCAACTTAAGGATTTTAATACAATATAAATAATGGCCAAGTTTACTACGATGCCCAATAAAATATAAGTTTCTTCAAAGTTGGCCTTTAATGACATAATGGTAGTGAGTGTACCGCTTCCTGCAATAATAGGAAAGGCGATGGGTACTACAGTTCCCGAGTGCGCGTCCTTGTCTCCTTTAAATATTTCATGACCTAATACCATCTCTAGTCCTAACAAAAATATCACAATGGATCCTCCAACTGCAAAAGATTTTACGTCTAATCCTAAGACACTTAAAAATGGTTTCCCTAAAAATAAAAAAGCAATCATCAGGCCACCCGAAATAAGGGTCACCTTAAATGATTTAATACCTCCCATTTTTTCCTTCATAGCAATTAATAAGGGGATAGATCCCACAATATCAATTACAGCAAACAAAGTAAAAATGACAGTGACTAATTCATTAAAATGGAATTCCATAAAAAAGCTTTGTATGAAGATACAAAGCTTTTTTAGATTTATTATGAGTTAAGAAGGTTTAGTGTAATCGAATACCAAATAGGATCATTCGACCAATGGTGTTGTATCCATTAATCTCCTGAAAATGGTCATTTGCTATGTTTTGACAATCCGCAAAAAGGGTCCAATTTTTCGTTAAACTATAATTGATATGTGCATTTATTAATGTGTAATAGTTTAACAGCACATCTGGAGCTGCATAATCACCTACATCATATCTTTTGCTGGTATATCTGGCACTAATACTTAAATTTAATTTATTGTTTGCTTTATAATTCCAGCTAATACCGCCACTATGCTTAGGGCGTTTTAATAAATAGTTGTAAGTAATGGTGTCGGTTGTTGTAATTCTGTTTTGATTGGTTTCTTGTCCATTCATTAAAGTATAGTTGGCTGCAAAACTATTTTTTTCATTTGCTTTCCAATTTATCTCTATTTCTAGCCCATTTACTTTTTGACTAATAAAATTGAAAAAATTATAATCAATATAATTGTAATCAATGCCGTTATCAATGGTACGATTATAAAACACTGCACGCGTAAATATTTTTTCAGACTTATGTTCAATCCCAATTTCTGTATTAAAAGATTTTTCAGGAGCCAATGCACTATTATAACTTAATTCGTACAAAGAAGGTACTTTGTATCCTGTTGAAACGCTTGCAATTAAACGATTTTGTGCATCTATTTTAAAGGACGGACTCGCTGTAAATGTTTGATTGCCACCATAACGTGAATGATTATTATATCTGCCACCCAATTCAAGTAACCAACTATTATTAGGAGAATGTAATAAAAGGGAAGTGTAAATAGCATTCTGATATTGGAAGGTATCTTTAAAATTATCACTGTAAGGCCCGTAAATACTCAATGAAAAATAGTCTTGTTTATAGGATCCATATCTAAAATCCGTTCCAATGATCCATTGTACATTTTTTGAAATAGGAGTAGAAAAAAAAGCATCTGCAAAATGGGATTTACCAGCGTATTGATTTTTCTCGTAAGTGATATAGGTTTTATCTGTACTGTCATTTAAATAATTTCTATCCTGTGTGCTATATTGATACAACAATTGAAAACTAGTGTTTTCTTTTTTATATTTTAAAGTAACCCCCGACATTTTAGTCGCATTTTTGAAGTACTCGTCTTTATCATCTTTAAATGCACCATAATCCACATCAGCAGAATAAGAAGTTTGACGGGTATATGCTTTTAAATTCCAGTTGTTATTAAATGCATAATTTACATTTACAAACCAGCTTTTATTTTGGTATCCGTCTTTGTCAAATAGTCCTGTATTTTTTATATCAGTAGCGGAGGAAAATCCATTTGCAGATTGATTTTCAAAGCCCGCTACATAACTTAATTTATTAAAAGTATGTGCATGTTGAAGATCAAATTTATGGGTACCATATGTGCCCGTGCTATAGGAACCCGACCAAGATTTTTGATCTTTTGATTTTGTAATAATATTGATGACACCACCAATAGCATCAGAGCCATACATGGTACTTTGCGCACCTTTTAAAATCTCTACTCTTTCCACCTGACTTAGTGGTACTAAGTTTAAATCAAATTCATTACTAATCATACTTGGGTCACCAGCGGGTACTCCATCAATTAATACCAATGTTCTACCGCTAGAAGCACCGCGCATATAAATACTAGGTACGGTCCCTGCATTGCTTAAAGCACCAGGCAAATACAAACCAGCTTGCTCATTTAAAATTTCAGAAAGGGTACGGCCCGCATTGGCTTTAATGTCGGCAGCTGTTATTATACTTACTACTTTGCCTGTTGTATTTTGTTTCTGCTCAATTTTATTAGCAGTGACAATAACATCTTCTAAGCTGTAGGCATTTTTTTGTGAAAGACTGTCTTTTTGCCCAAAGAGTAGGGTGGTTGCGATTAAGCCAACCGAGAGCGTGATTAATTTTTTGCTCATTGTTTTGTTTTTTTTGGTTAACAATGAGCTTCCTGGAAAAAAGAACCATAATAAATTGAGGAGTATAAAAGTACCCTCAACGTTTTACAATCCTGCTTTTTACCCGAAAGCTGTTGGTTATAAATTAACTAGGCAGGTCTTCTGGCTTGTTCTTTTCATTTGCATCCTTCCCGAATTGTTTCAGTGGATTAAGGCAAAATCGTATTAACGATGAACTTACAGCTACGGGAATAGCTCCAGCATTTACTGGATTCCCTTTTAATCATTTTCATGAACCTAATTCTTGAACAAACATAAATAGAAAATAGGCCGCACTTCATTTTAATTATTAACGCTTTGTTGAAAACTAGCCAACATTTTATATATTTATCCTTAACAAAGTGAGTGTTATGAAAGAAAAACAAGGCATAAATTTTTTTAGTCTAACCATGATTGTGGTGAGTTTGGTGATTGGAATGGGAATTTTTAAAACGCCTGCAACGATTGCTGCAAAATCTGGTACGGAACTAATATTTTTTACTGCATGGATTATTGGGGGTGCTATAGCACTATTTGGTGCACTCACTTATGCAGAAATTGGACAACGCTTACCAGTAATGGGTGGTTATTATAAAGTATTTGCGCATTGTTATCATCCTGGGGTTGGTTTTACTATTAATGTTTTGATTCTAATTAGTAATGCAGCATCGCTAGCAGTAGTTGCATTAATTGGCGCTGACTATGTAAGTGATTTAGTTTTTGGTCATCCTTCAAGTACTTTCTTTAATGTATGTATTGCTTCCATGTCAGTGGGTCTTTTTTATATTGTTAATTTATTAGGATTAAAAACTAGTAGCAGAACACAAAATATTTTAATGATCGTAAAAATTAGTTTGATACTTTTATTGATTTCTTCTTTGTTTAAAGGCGTAACTGTTCCTATTCATGGTGTAAATGAAGGTACCATTCGTGTTTATGATGGAAGTAATGGTTATTTATTATTGTTGGTGAGTTTGGTGTCGGTATTTTTTACGTATGGAGGTTATCAGCAAACCATCAATTTTGGTTCTGAAATTAAATCAGCTAAAACAATGCAGCGAGGAATTGTGTTGGGTATTTTGATTGTATTGTTTTTGTATTTAGCAATTAATTATACTTATATTAAAGTAATCGGATTTGAGCATATGAAAAATGCCAATGCCATTGGTTCTTTATTATTTGAAGCTTGGTTTGGTAAATATGGTGCGAAGGCATTTGACTTCGCCATGGTATTAAGTGTGCTTGCTTATGTGAATGTTATATTAATGAGTAATCCTCGTGTAATGTTCGCCATGAGTGAGGACAATGTATTGCCAAAACTTTTCCAACAAAAACATCCTAAAACCGAAGCCTTGGTTCCTGGCTTAACGGTATTTGCAATTACTACGATCTTAATCACTTTTTTTGGAAAAGGCGTGGACGATGTTTTAAGCTTTAGTATCTTTTTAGATTGTATGGGTATGAGTACCTCGGCAGCAACCTTATTTATTTTAAGAAATAAAGGGCAGGGGAATAGTTCTGTTACGGGCTATCTTAAAAAATGGACGCCTATATTTTGTTCCATTTTTGTATTATCCTATGCTTTTGTTGCCATCGCAGTGGTCATAGATAAACCCTATGCCGCTCTAACTGCAGTTATATTAATAATCATAGTCCTCATCTTGTACAGACTATTCTACTATGAAAAAACGCCCAAATCAGTAAACTAAATGGGATTTTAGCCTTTCATCTATCTAAATACTTGTTTAATATAGTTGTGTTTCCGTTTGTCTAAAAATTAGACAAGTAGGCTTTATTAGCCTATTTTTGTATTGTAATAAATGCGTTCTAAAATAATCACATGAAATACATATTATATTTATTTTTTATAACAATTTCGCTAAGTGCATCTGCGCAAACTCCTCAACAATGGGATTTAAAAACCTGTGTGGAGTATGCCATTCAACACAATATTTCTGTTCAACAAGCAGATATTCAAGCGCGATTGGCTAAGCTACAATCTGAATTGGCAAAATCAAATCAGTTACCCACGTTAAATGGTTCTACTGGAATGGGTTTAAGATTAGGGCGTTCCATTGATCCAACCACGAATGGTTTTACCAATACTCAATTCTTGTACAATAATTTTGGAATGAATGGAGGCGTACAAATATTTAATGCGGGTAAACTTAAAAACAATGCCGAAGCTGCATCATTAAGTTGGCAGGCATCCGAAGCTGACAAGCAAAACACTTCTAATGATATTTCATTAAGTGTGGCTACTTATTATTTACAAGTTTTATCTGCTATTGAACAAGCTGAAATTGCTAAAATTCAAATAGGTCAAACAACACAACAATTAGCAGCTACTAAAAAAAGAGTAGAAGTTGGATTGTTGCCTGAATTAAATTTATTAGAATTAGAGACTCAATTGGCTAATGATAGTAGTACTTTCATTTCTGCAAATGCAAATGTGGAACAAAGTAAAATGTCCATGAAGGCTTTATTGAATTTGGATGCTAGTCAGCCATTTGATATTCAAGTGCAAGCAGTTGATCAAATTAAATTGCAGTCTTTTGCCGATTTACAACCAGATTATATTTACACGGTAGCAGCTCAAAATTTACCAAGTGTAAAAGCGGCTAATTTAAGAGTAAAAGCTGCTGAAAAAAATAAATTAGTAGCCAAAGCAAATTTTTATCCAACCTTAAGTTTTGGGTATAATTTGAGTTCTAACTTTTCAAATGTTTTTAATTATGTGAGTGGCTACAACTTAACGGGAGTAAGCACTCCAAATGCTACTACTCCATTTGTAACAGTAAATAGTGCTAAATATTATATTCAAAGTCCAGTATTTTCTCCGGTTACTGCACAAAGAAACTGGGGTAACATTTGGAATGGCTGGGGCGATCAAGTAAATAATAACTTTGGTCAAAGTTTTGGTCTTCAAATGTCTATTCCTATTTTCAATGGCAATCAATCTAAGATCACTTATAAGCAGTCAATATTAAATTATCGCAATGCTAGCCTATCACAAGAAAATACAAATCTTAAATTAAAGCAAGACATCTATACTGCTTATAATAATGCTGTGATTGCATTTAATAAATTGGTGGCTAGTCAAAAAGCTACTGCATCGGCTGAAAAAACTTATTTATTTGCAACCAAGCGTTATGAATTAGGTTTGTTGGGAACTATTGAATTGTTAAACAATCAAAATAATTTCCTTAAAGCAAAAATGAATTTTAAAGCTGCTCAATACGAGTATGTTTTCAGAATTAAATTATTAGAATTTTATAAAGGAGAATCTCTTTCACTATAAATATTTAAGCATAAAATAAATAGCGCGTTATGAATAAGAAATTAATTTGGATACTGGTTGGAATAGCTGCAGTAATTATTCTTTTAGTAGGATTAAAAAAAGCAGGTGTTATTGGAAAAGAAACAGGAGAGGAAGTAACTTCTGAAAAAGTACAATTACGTACCATCACAGAATCGGTGAATGCGAGTGGTAAAATTTACCCTGAAATTGAAGTAAAAGTAAGTCCAGATATTTCTGGGGAAATTGTAAACTTATTTGTAGAAGAAGGGGATAAGGTAACAAAAGGTCAAGTTCTTGCTAAAATTTATGCTGATATTTATTCAACACAAAGAGACCAAGCGAATGCTAGTGTGAATCAATTTCAAGCACAGTATGAAAATATCAAAGCTTCTATAAGTGGTTTAAAAACAAGCTATGACAATGCAAAAACAACTTATGATCGCTACAAAAAATTATTAGACGATAAAATTGTTTCTAGATCTGAGTTTGAACAAACTGAACAGGCTTTCCGTTCAGCCGAGTCTAGTTATTTAGGTGCTTTGCAAACTATTAAAAGTGGAGCTGCACAAATTCAAGGGGTGAGAGCACAATTGTCTCGTGCTGAAAAAGATTTGGCACGTACTACCATAACTGCTCCAATGGATGGTATCATTAGTTCAATGAGTGTTAAGAAAGGGGAACGTGTTGTAGGTACAGCGCAAATGGCTGGTACCGAAATGATGCGTGTGGCAGATATGAAAAGTATTGAAGTAAGAGTGGACGTGGGGGAGAATGATATTACAAAAGTTAAAATTGGTGATACAGCTTTAGTAGAAGTAGATGCATATAATAACAGAAAATTTAAAGGAGTAGTTTATAAGATTGCTAATCCGGTTACTGCTGCTACTGCTGTTACAGCTTCTACTGAGGTTGCTAATTACAAAGTGCATATTCGTTTAGAACCTTCTAGTTATGAAGATCTAATTAAAGAAAATAGCAAGTTCCCATTCCGTCCAGGAATGACTGCTAGTGCAGATATACAAACTAAATCAAAAGTAAATGTAATTTCTATTCCATTGAATGCAGTTACTACAAGAGATAAGGAAGGAAATGGAAAAGACACCAAAGTGTCTACTAAAACAGATGATAAAGTAGCACCTGCAGCAGCCAGCAAGGAAGATGATTTAAATGAAGTTGTTTTTGTTTTACAAAAGGACAATAAGGTAAAAATGGTAAAAGTAAAAACTGCTATTCAAGACCTAAACTATATCGAAGTGAGTGGCTTAAAAGTGGGTGAGGAAGTAATCACTGGCCCTTACAGCACCGTTAGTAAGTTATTAAAAGACGGTACCTTGGTAAAAGTGGTTGCGAAGGACAAATTATTTGAAGAAAAGAAATAAAATCGTAAAACTAGGATAATTGGATCTCAAAGGGGTACATCTAAAAAATGTGCCCCTTTTTTTATGTTTTTGTATCTTTGCTATATGACTACAAAACGTATTGGTATCATTGGGAGTGGAAGTTGGGCTACTGCGATTGCTAAAATGGTAACTGACAATGGTTTTACAATCAATTGGTGGGTTAGACAAAATAGTAATGTTGAGTACTTTCAAAAACGTCATCATAATCCACACTATTTAAGAAATGCATATTTTGATGTAAATAAAATTGAATTTTCAGATGATGTTTGTAAAGTTGTTGAAGGGTCTGATATTGTAGTAATAGCAGTGCCTTCAATTCACCTGGAATCTTCTCTTTCCCCTTTAAGTGAAAATGCTTTTATTGGAAAAAAAATAATCTCTGCTGTAAAAGGGGTTGTTCCAAAGTTAAATATTTTATTGAATGAGTACATGGCTCAAAAATTTCATGTGCCTATTGAGGACTATTTTACTTTATTAGGTCCAAGTCATGCCGAAGAGGTAGCTTCAGAGCAATTGTCCTATTTAACTTTTTCGGGGGTAGATACCGACGCCACTATACAAATGGCTGCTTGCTTTAAAAATGAATATATCAATACCATTGTCAACAATGATATCTATGGTGTTCAATATGCTAGTGTTGTAAAAAATATTTATGCACTTGGTGCGGGTATTGCTCATGGTCTTGAATATGGTGATAATTTCTTGAGCGTGTATATTGCCAATTGTGGACGTGAGATGAAGTTGTTGTTAACGGCTATCATGGAAAAAACAGGACATAAATGTGATAAAGTTAATTATTCAGCTTCGGTGTATTTAGGAGATTTATTAGTGACTTGTTATTCGCTACATAGCCGTAATAGAACTTTTGGAAACATGATTGGTAAAGGATATTCTGTGCGTGCTGCTGAACTTGAGATGAATATGGTTGCAGAAGGGTACAATGCTTGTAAATGTATCATAGCGATTAATCAAAATATCAATGCGCCATTACCCATCATCACGGCTATTTATAAAATACTTTGGGAAGGGGCTGATCCTGGTGAAACTTTTAAGGAAATTGAAAAAATTCTTATCTAGTCTGTAGATGAATTAATCAACAATAAAAAATTCACTCGCGATTCCATCTGCAAGGAATCTTGATTTTTTTGTTATTGTGTATCCCTCTGCTGTAGGTACTATTTTCTCCTCTATTAATAAAGTGTTTGTTATTTTTTTTGTGTGTTCTAAGTAAGCAATACCAAAACGTTCTTCAATTACATCCATAGAAAAGCCTTCTTGTAGCCTCAAAGAAATCATCATGTATTCGTTGTATTGCGTAACTAATTCTAATTGTTCTATTTCAAAAGGCACTTTTTTGTCTTCTAAAGATTTTATATAAAGTGCATTATTGGCGATATTCCATTGTCTTGATTTTGTATTGAAAGAGTGAGCAGATGGCCCCAAACCTAAATAGGGTTTGCCTTTCCAATAACTACTATTATGTTTACTTTGATGTCCAGGCAAAGCAAAATTTGAAATTTCATAATGCTCAAAACCTAATTTAGAAAGATGATCAACTACAATTTCAAAATGTCTTGCTTGCTTCTCCGTATCAATATTTTCAATTTTATTTTCTTGAATTAAATGATGGAGTGTTGTTTTTTCTTCTACCGTTAAAGCATAACAAGAAATATGAGGAATTTTATATTGATGAAGAATCTCTATATCTCTAATCAATGCATCGTCAGCTAAATGGGGAGTGCCATAAATTAAGTCTGAACTTAAATTATAAATTCCTGCTTCCTGTGCATGCCTAATTGCGTTATGTGATTGTTGGATATTATGGGCTCTATTCATCCATGCGAGTGCTTCCTCTTGAAAGCTTTGAATGCCAATACTTAATCTATTAATACCTTTTGATGCCCACATTTTAGTTTTAGCTAAATCAATGTCATCTGGATTTGCCTCTAAGGTGAATTCAAATTCAGTTTCAACCTTAAAATTTTTATGAATAGCGTCAAGTATTATTTCTAAATGGTTCGAATTTAAAAGAGAAGGTGTGCCACCTCCCAAATAGATTGTTTCAACTTTTTCATTCAAATAGTCTTTTTGAATCTCGATTTCTTTTAAAAGGGCATTTATGAATGGATCAATCTGTTCTATTTGAGTTGAAAAATGAAAATTACAGTAATGACAAGCTTTTCTGCAAAAGGGTATATGTATATAGATGCCTGACATAATTATGATTAATAAACAAAGCTAACTATTAGTTACTAATTCTAAAGTAGTATACTTATTTTTGCAAAGATGATAGCTCAATTGAAAAGCATTTTATTGTTTGGATTTTGTCTTTTTACGCTCAACTCATTTGGGCAAAAAGACAATGGTATGCTCAAAATGGATACCTCAAATAATAAAACAGACTCGACTATAAAAAAAGATACACTTTTAATTAAGTATATACCTGTTTTGCCAAAAACTTATCAACACGAGGATGCTTGGTATATTCAATATTTGCATTCTAAAAGTACAGATACCATCATTAATGTTTTGAATGATTATAAAAATTACTATGCTCAAAAAAGCAACGCTTTTCAGTTATATTATAAAAATAGTGTTAGAGCAAATGGGGGTCAAATAATATATAAAATTGAACAAAGATATGCTCTCCCAGATAAGGATGTTCTTTATTATTTACTGATTGGAATAATTTTATTGTACGGACTCATTAATAATTTGTTTCCTCAATACTATCAAAAACTGTTTAGCCAATTTAGCCAATCTTCACTAAGGATGCTACAAAATAGAGAGCAGTTAGTGCAAAATACAATAGCCTCATTAGCCTCTAATATTAATTTTGTTTTATCATTTTCTTTAATGTCAACTTTGCTTATTTTTAATAGACATTTATTGCCTATAACCTTTTGGCAGGCATACCTTTACGTGATTATTTTCTTTTTAATACTCTATTTAGGAAAGTATATATGTCTTAAATTAATTGGCTACATTTTCAATGTTAAAGACCTTGTTAGTACCTATATTTTTGTTGTATTTCTAATTAATAAGGTATTGGGGATATTATTACTGCCATTTATTCTAATCTTGTCATTTTCAAAGCCTGCATATTACACATTTGCAATTTTAGGGGCTGCTATTTTGGCAATTTTGTTATTCCTTTATCGATATATATTTTCATTAACATCTGTTAGGAACAAATTACATATATCTTCCTTTCATTTTTTTCTTTACCTTTGTGCTTTCGAAATATTGCCTCTTTTAATTTTGTACAAATTTATTGTACAGTATTTAGGAGGAACTTATTAAAGAAGAATTGTGAAAAATGGCAAAAGCAACTAGTGTAGAAAAAAAGACGGCGACAAATAAGTCCATTAAGAAAATCTTTATCTCACAAGCGCGACCTGAAAGTGAAAGATCGCCTTACTTTGAATTGGCTACTAAGCACAAAGTAGAATTGCATTTTCATCCCCTCATTGAATTAGTTTCTATCCCTTCTAAAGAGTTTAGAAAATCTAAAATAGACATTGCTACTTATACGGCTGTTATATTTACAAGTAAGAATGCAATTGAACATTTCTTTAGAACCTGTGATGAGTTAAAAGTAAACGTTAGCCAAGACACTAAATATTTTTGTATTACAGAGTCAGTAGCATTGTTCTTGCAAAAATTTATCATGTACAGAAAGCGTAAAGTTTTCTTTGGATCCGACGGCTCCAATAAAAAACTATTTGATGTCTTAAACAAACATAAATCTGCGGAGCGTTTTTTATATGTATGCAGTGAAAATCAACAAGACAATGAAATTGTAAACTGGTTAAAAGATCATGATTGTGAATTTGATTTAGGTTACATGTACCGTTCTGTAAGCAGTGACTTAAAGCATGTTTTTGACCAGCATGAATTTGATGTTATTTGTTTATTTACTCCGAGTGGGTTAAAAAGTTTATACGAAAACAAGCCAGGTTTTATTCAAAATGGCACAGCCATTTGTGCTTTTGGATCAAACACTTGCAAGGCTGTTGAAGATGCTGGATTAACATTACATATACGCATACCAAGTCCTCAAACACCAAGTATGATGGCTGGTTTAGATTTATATTTAAGCCAACTTAGCAAAAAGAAATAAATTGCATCAATGAATGCAATGCCCCCCTTTACCAATGAACTTATTCATGAAACAAGTCCTTACTTGCTTCAACATGCTCATAATCCTGTAAACTGGATTCCTTGGTCTGAAAATCTTTTTGGGCTCGCTTCTAAAAATAATAAACCTATTTTATTAAGTATTGGATATGCTGCTTGTCATTGGTGTCATGTAATGGAGCGAGAAAGTTTTGAATCTATAGAGGTGGCTAACTTTATGAATGAACATTTTATTAATGTAAAAGTGGATA
>CAJADG010000082.1 GCA_903938445.1 uncultured Bacteroidota bacterium
ATAAATTTAAAAAATATTATATGATTAAAATTGTGCTTAATTTTAGTTTTCAAGTTGAACTAACAACTCATAAATCTTTTTCGCGATTGAATCATCATAAATAGGCTTCACATTCATATCGTCTACCTGATGGACTGGAATGATGCGCTTAGTGGAACTAGTGATAAAAGCCTCTTTGGCAGTTGCAATTTCATTTAAATGTAAATCACGCGTTTCAACTTTTATTCCATTTGCGTTGCAAACAGCTAGTATATTTTTTCTAGTAACCCCTTTTAACATGTTTTTTTCAGCAGTTACCAAAACATTGTCTTTGGTAACTATAAAGAAATTAGATCTAGGACATTCACTCACCACACCATTATGATGGTATAAAATATCATCAGCACCTTGTTGTCTCATCCAGGGCTGTAACCAAACGGCCATTAGGTAGTCTGTAGTTTTAACTTCTGGTATCTGTCGCTGATAATTATAAGAAACAATTTTAATGCCTGAAGTTGGCAAAGTTAAAGTTGGCTCTGCCAACGGTGCTTGTATAACAATTAAATGAGGTTGCTCAATCGTATAACCATCTGGAGCATCTCCCCCGGCAATAATCATACGAATACCAGAATAATCCATTTTATTTTTTTCAATAAGCTCCCCTACAATATTTTTTATGTCTTCTCTTGTTTGAGGAATATTCAAACGCATTATTTCGGCTGAGGTAAAAAAACGATCCAAATGATCTTCAATAAAAAGAGGCTTCTCTTTAGCTACTCTTAAAAAATCAAAAATTCCATAGCCTCTTTGCACTAATAAATCGGTAACTGGTACACCAGCAGTAGTAATCTCTTGAATTTGATTATTGGAAAAACAAAATACACTCATCTCTATTTATTTTTATAAAGCTACAATTATTTTATTTCAAAAACATTAATAGCACAACTCACCTTTCGCTATTAGAATTTCAAATTACACATTGTGATAAGCTTAACTACTTTAAGGAAATTTTAAGCAAGCATAAATTAATCTTATTCGTTACTTTGTAGTCTAATTGAATATACAAATTTTATAATTATGAAAAAGAATTCTCGTTTTACAGTAACCTTACTATTAATGGTTGCTTTTGCGTTCACTTCTTTTGTTAGTAATGCCCAAAGAGGAGGCAGAGGTGGATTTGGTGGCGGACATTTTGGAGCTGGGTTTGGTGGTGGATTTTCATCACATTTTAGTGGCGTCCGCATGGGAGCAAATGTTGGATACACTTCCCGCGTTTTACCTTACGGTGGTATTTACCGTTTACCATCTTCCTATCTACGTTTAAGTTTTGGAGGGTATCCTTATTTTTTTTCCGATGGATTGTTTTACGCAGCTTATGGAGATTATTATGGATTAGTAGCCCCTCCATTTGGTTTAACCCTTGGATTTTTACCTAGAGGATATTGGGGTTTTAATTGGGGTGGGTATCCTTACTATTATTACAGTGGAGTATTTTACAAACCCACCGAAGATAAAAAATATCAAGTGGTTGTTCCTCCAGTAGGTGCTGAAGTTCCAAGTATTCCTAAAGAAGCAAAACCAATTGTAGTGAATGACCAAAAATTATATGAATATCTTGGTACGTATTATAAAGAGGTGATGGGTACTGATGGTAAAATAAAATATATTGTACAAGGAAAAGATGGCGTATTAAATACCGATACCGTAAAAGATAGCGTTGCTGCACATGATCAAAATTACATTCAAAAACATGATGTAAACACACAGCCAGCTACAATTTACACTCCAAGTGTTGGTGATATTGTATTGCAATTACCAAGTCAAACAATGGTTGTAATTGTGAATGGTAAAAAATTATATGTTACACCTGAACACATTTACTACGAAGAATTTGTAGATGGAAATGTTTTAAAATATAAAATAGTAGGAAAGTAAAATTGCAATTTTAAATTTCCGAATAATAAAATTAAAAAAGGCGAACCAGATGGTTCGCCTTTTTTATTAAAAACATTTTTGTTATTTATACAGCTGATTAAATAACATTTTGTAAGTACCATGTGTTTGACCACGGAAAGTAATCTCTGGTCCATACACATATAATTTTCCTTTACCCACATTGGCTTCAAAAGCAGCAACACCATCTTGTAAATAGGCTTGTCCAAATGCCCAACCACTTCTTAAGGTTGTTGCAGATGCATACCAAGCTAAAGGAGTTACTTCTTTTTGTGCAATAGCTTCTGGTGCTAATTTAAATACTGGGCTTGCGCTAAAATAAACATCTGCTTTATTATTCATGCCCCAGTTGGGTGCATAATTATTATCAACATCCACTTGCATAACACTTCCTGGAATATAAAATTTTTCACCAGGCAATGCTTTTTCTTTTCCTGCAACCATTTCAACCAATGCATTTTTCACAGGTAAATTTAAATGATAAGCAAGATTGGCGCTTGATCCAATCGTTATGATACGTCCACCATTATTCAAGAATTTTTGTAAAGCAGGAATTGATTTTTGTGCAGTAATTTTTCCAAGATGGTCTTTAAATTCTGCAAGAATCTCATCCTCTTTTGGTTCTTTATCTTCCCATGGAGATGGTGTTGCAACCAATGCAGGAATAGCTCCTTCAACAAAAACTATAACATCATACTTACTATTTAAGTTGGCTGCATCAATTTCTTTAGCATAAGTTAAATTAAAAGGAAAATGGTATTGTTCAAAAATCCATCTTACCCAGCCCGATGAAATAGAGCCACCATATTTATCCCATAAAGCAATACGTAATGGATCTACTTTATTTGTGATATCATTTGGCTTAACACTCACTGCCATAAATGAAACACCATTTGTAGTAGTTGCTGCTTTAATAATAGATTCTGCTTTTGGATTACTTGCAACAAAATAGTTTTCCTTATTTTTTAATACCTCTACACCTTCTTTTAATAAATCATTTACAACAACATATGCAGCATTGTCTTTTATAGAGAAAGTATATCCTGCAATTGTTTTGGTGTCAAATTTTGTATTGCCTTTTGGTTGTTGCACATCGCCATAAGCAATGGTTTCAAAAGGACCATTAAAGTCTTCTAGGATTCTATCAAATTGAATGCCCATGGTAAATGCTGGAGTCCAACCCGCAGCATCATAAGGACGAACGGGTGGTCCTCCTGGATATTGAAAATCATTCGGATGATCCTGTGGTTCAAACATATCTAATACATGCGGTCTAAATGCTTGATTGGTTTTTACAATATACGAACCTGCTAGATATTCCTTACCAGCTACAGAAAAATTACTTAATGCTTTTTGAACTTGTATACCGCTATTAATTAAAATATTAATAAATGCGGTAGCTGTTGTGGTTTGATTTGCAGGTACAATATATCCTCTAGGGTCTCTCAACTCTTTATTTTTATAAACCTTATTAAAATATTCAACAGGTAAAGTGTCTGATCGAGATTCTTTTTTATCGGCTTTAAAAACATCAGCAAGTAACTCCACTTTCTTTGGAGACTTGGTCCAACTGTCTTTGCTTCCTGCTTCAATACTATGTTTTCCCATAGTATAAATATTATACAAAAGCTCATCCTTATATCTTGAAGCATAATTTAAAACAGCATAATTTAATGAAACTGAATAATCGATTGAATTTTTAAAATACCATTTCTGTGGTTCAATAGGATAGGGCGTAGCACTATTGGGGATTAATCTTTGTGGGACTAATGGAATGGTGCTTGGAGTTGGATTGCCAATAATTTCCGTTAACAAACCAATGATATTATGATAGTAAGCAGCGGTTCTTAATCCTCCATTCCACCAGGTTGAATACACGGAACCACTCTTCATGGTATAGCCTGGTTTACCTTCTGCATTTAAACGGCTACTCATTGCAGCACCCACGGCATCAATACCAGTTACCAACAATGGATCATATACATAATTAAATGGATCGCGGTAGGGAGGTCCTGCTACTACAGTACCTGGAGGACCTGTTTGATGATGATTGTATAAAATTTGAGGCATCCATTCAATATACAATTGACGACTCATGTTTTTAGATTCACTCATATTTAACATGAAAAAATCACGGTTATTATCATGTCCGATATATTTTTCATACAAACGAGGAATATCACTTGTAGATCTTTTTAAAGTATCTGCATTACGCATATACCAATTGGAAACTAATTCCTGTCCATCGGGATTCGCATGAACAAATAAAATGATGGTTGACTTTAAAATATTTTTAGTTTCTTCATCATCTCTTGTTAATACAGTATATAAAGTTTGTATTAATTGATGAATACCTGTAACCTCTGTTGCGTGTAATCCCCCATCAATCCACACCACCGTCTTTCCGTCTTTTGCTAATTGCTTTGCTTCAGCATCTGATAAATTTTCAGCTCTTGCTAATTTTTGTGAAATAGATTTGTATTTAGCAAGCTGTCTGATATTACTAGGATCAGATACAATCATCATGTATTGATTACGTCCCTCTTCGGTTTTACCAATTACTTGCAACTTTACTTTGTTAGAAGCTGCTGCAACTTTTTTGAAGTAAGCTTCGGTTTGAGTAAAGGTTGCTAAATGATAATTATCTCCAATATTAAAACCAAAATGTTCTTTAGGAGTAGGGATGGACTGAGCATTTAATTGAATAACGCTCAAAACCAACAATAAAAAGCAAAACAATAGTTTACGCATATTTTAAATTTTGAAGTAAGTTAATTAAAATGCCCTTACTTTTTTTATAAAAAATGTGCTTTTACACTAATGGAATAAAATAGAGGCTTGCTTTTTAAAGGAATATTGGGTAGATAGGAAATGTGGCGGATAAGTGTTGATGATTTGTTGAATGCTACTTAATAGATTGAATGGATTTCCATAAACATACTTATGTTTTCTTTTCATTTTTTGGGCTAACGCATTTGCTGCAATTTTAGCAATAGAATCCTTTGTTGAAATATGAGCATATACAATTGAGTTATCATGCTTTTTTGCAAATTCAAAACATTCTCTATATAAATCAACAATGGCATTAGGTTTAAAACGAATTAAATTATATAAATGAATAATATCCAATTGTAACCAGATTATATTTTGATAACCATTTTTGCTTAGCGCACCATTATTTAAATAAGGCTGTTCCTGAATTTGATCCTGTTGTAGTTGTGGAGCTGACGCAATAATTCCCTCAAATGGATATTTTAAAATGACTTGTATAGCACTTGCCGAAATTTGAATTTGCGCCTCAAAAGATTGTTTCAAATAGGTAAACTTAAGCTGACCCTTAATAACCTGTTTTGTTTTTGATTTAATAATTAAATCGAAATCTGCTGAGGTTTTAGATACGGAAGTTAAATCGGGAGTTACGGGGGTAGAATGCTGTAAAAACATAGTTTTTTTATTTTGACATGAATGACCTCATCGATTTTACCACCGCGGAGTTAAACTCTCTCGGTTGGTACCCATTAAAGGGTTCTTGATGATGGAACAAAGGTAGGAAATTGGGAGATTACTACCAAAAAAAGGCCGGTAAAATACCGGCCTACTATTGAATGAATTAGTTTATAAAATATTTAAACTTTTATGCATAGTCGTTAAAATCATCCTCCTCAAAGTTCATTGACCCAAGGTTCATCATACTACCCATTAAGTCTTTAAACTCAATCTTACCATCAATCATTTTTTTACTAATTAATGAATAAGCAGAAAGACCATGCAATACAAACTCCATTAATAATGCTGCTTGTTTATCATCGGCTTGCGGAAAATGTTTTTTCACGATTCCAAACAAACCATCTACTTTATACAAAGCAAGAATTTTTTCATCATCTTTCATATCCAATAATAAATCCAAATGATTACCCGCATCAAACCATTTAGTAATTAATGCATATGGATTTTCTGGCTGCTTTGCTTCTGCAGTTTGCGCAGCAGATTTTTTTACAGGTTTCTTTTTCTTTAATTCATCCGGATTAGGAAAATATGAAACGAATAAAGTACGGATTGATTTATTTAATAAATTTAAAGCCACTTCATAAGGCCCCTCTTGTTCCCCTTCATATACCAATTCAATTTTTCCAGTAATGGCTGGAATGATACCGGACAAATCACTAATCCAAATTTGTGTATGTTTTTCGTTATGAATAATGGCTCTTCGTTCTGCACTACTCACCGCAGCCTCATACGCAGCAATGGTTAGACGCGCACTCACTCCACTTTTTTTATCTACAAATTCGTTGGTTCTTGCTTCAAATGAAACCTGCTCAATTAATCGTTTAACTAAATCACTCACGGCAACTTTATCCTTTTGTGCAGGTAAAATATTTGCCTCCTGTTCCGTAATTGCTAAAGAAGTTTCAATACTTTTTGGATAGTGTGTTAAAATTTGACTTTCAATTCTATCTTTCAATGGTGTTACAATACTTCCTCTATTCGTATAATCTTCAGGGTTAGCAGTAAACACAAATAAAATATCTAATGGCATGCGTAACTTAAATCCTCTAATTTGAATATCCCCTTCTTGTAAAATATTAAATAAGGATACTTGAATTCTAGCTTGTAAATCCGGCAATTCATTAATAACAAAAATGCCTCTATTGCTTCTTGGAATAATTCCATAGTGTATGACTTTCTCATCCGCAAAACTTAATTTTAAATTAGCCGCTTTAATAGGATCAATATCTCCAATCAAATCCGATACGCTCACATCGGGTGTGGCTAATTTTTCTCCATAGCGTGCACTTTTGTGCACCCAATGAATTGGGGTTTTATCACCATGTTCGGCTATAAGATCAACAGCAAAACGACTTAAGGGTTGTAAAGGGTCATCATTTACTTCCGAGCCGGCAATTGTTGGAATGTATTCGTCCAATAAATCTACCATTTGACGCGCCATTCTGGTTTTTGCTTGACCACGTAATCCTAAAAACAAAATATTATGTCTACTTAATAAAGCTCTTTCTACATCAGGTATTACGGTATCCTCATAACCTAAGATACCTTCAAATGCATTTTCTTTGTTTTGAATGCTCGCAATTAAATTGTCTCTAACCTCATCTTTGATGGACTTAGGTTGATAACCCGATTTTTTTAAATCTCCTAAAGTTAAAATTTTAGTGATGTCTATTTTCTTACTCATAATTAATACACTGTTTTTCTTTTACCACTTTCAAAATCATTAAATATAAAACTACCCAAATTGTCAAGTGAAGCAAAATAGGCTTTACCATTGTTCATCTCTGTAAACTCTTCTACAAATTTTTGTAAATAAGGATCAGATGCAATCATGAATGTTGTGATGGGGATTTTTAATTTCTTGCATTGTGCGGCAAGGTTTATGCAACGATTCACCACTTTTCTATCTAATCCAAAACTATTTTTATAATACTTACCACCAATTTTTAAGCAAGTTGGTTTACCATCGGTAATCATAAATATTTGCTTATTGGCCGTTTTTCTTCTTCGTAATATATCCATGGCTAATTCAAGCCCAGCAACCGTATTGGTATGATAAGGTCCTACTTGTAAATAAGGTAAATCTTTAATTTCAACCTGCCATGCATCATTTCCAAACACAACAATATCAATGGTGTCTTTTGGATATTTTTTGGTAATAAGTTCACACAAAGCCATTGCTACTTTTTTTGCTGGCGTAATTCTATCCTCTCCATATAAAATCATGGAATGAGAAATATCAATCATTAACACAGTGGATGTTTGTGTTTTAAAATCCGCTTCTCTAATCACTAAGTCATCCTCATGCATAGAGAATGATTCTACACCTCTATTAATTTGTGCATTCTTAATACTTTCTGTGAAATCTATTTGCTCCATTAAATCCCCAAACTGAAAGGATCTTGTATCAGAATTGATATCACCGGATGGACCCGCCTTGGTAGTACTATGATTTCCTTGTTTGGCTTTTTTTAGTTTTCCGAAAATTTCCTCCAAACTTTTTTGACGAATGGTTTGTTCCGTTTTAGCAGTAATGGCAAAACGACCATCCTGTGGATTTTCTTTTAAATATCCATTTTGCTTTAAGTCCTCAATAAAATCACCTACACCATAATCATCGTCTGTAAACTTATGGGTACGATCCAATTGATTCATCCAATCCAAGGCCTCACTGGCATCACCACTCGTATAGTTGAGTAATTGCGTGAAAATATCAAGCATTTGCTCAAATTTAGTTTTTGAGTTTTCTCCTGGAGTAAAATTTACAAAACGATGGCCTATCATAGTTATGCAAGTTAACAAAATACAAGGCACAAGGTTTAAAGAATATGATAGAACTAGCCCATATTCCGTATTTAATAAATACAAGAGGGGGGCACCCCATAAAGAATGCCCCCTCTTAACTTAAATTTAATGCCTACTTGCTTATTTTACGAAGACTATCTGCTTTTAGGTCTAATAATTGGATGGAAGTATCTAATTTAACTACATGTAAATAAACATAAATTGGATAACTTAACATCCCTATTGCAATAATGCAAAATAAAGTAGCAACTGCCCAGTATAATTTGTTTGTTTTTAAAAAATTGATCCTGGCTGAATAAATTAAAATAGTTGCAAACATCCAATATATAATTCCGATCAATAAAAAATATAAATAATATTCAATGCTGTTCACTTTTAATGTGGATAGGGGCCATAAATTCAAAAATTGAATAATTAAAAACAATACAAAGAATATATATAAATATTTTTTAGGGAAAGTAAAGCTGTTTGAATTTGTTTTCATATGGAGGTTTTATTAATGACCATTTCTTCTAAGTACACATGCTCTATAATCTAGTGTACAGGTATATAAATCTGAGTTAAACATTTGTCTTGCTATAACAAGGCCAAAATATGAACCAATTGACACACCTACCGATGCACCAGCAGCAGTTCCTACTATTGGAACCAAGGAGGCAATCCCTGCCCCTGTAACTCCAGCACCAGTGGCAAGTGTAGCCCCTATATTTACTGAATTACCAAGAAAATTTTTAGCGGCTTTTTGATTACAACTTACATACTCTAAACAACAAGCATCCGCACAACCACCGCCTCCTGTATCTATGTCTTCTAAATCCATTTCGTTAAAAAACTGAAAAGCAGGCGCCTCTGGATTAAGCACATAATCATCAAACATACTATTTGACTTTATTTTATTGGAATTATTTTTTACCGAATCCATTTTATTTTTTGCATATAAATTCCTGGCTTTTAAAAATAATTGAGCTTGTTCTTTGGTATAATTAGTATCTATTGAAAAGTATTTTTGTTTTATCAAAGTGGTATTTGTTAAAATTTGACTTGAAAAATATTTTAGTTCATCCATTGATTTTAATTTGTAAAAATCCACCAGCTGTTGTTGTATTATCAAACTATTTGGACTCTCATTTAATTTTTCAAATAACAATTTACCTGAACTTACAATTTCCTCTGAAGTTCTTTGATCCTTAAAGACTAACTGTAAATAATGTGGATCAAAATGATTTAAGGCATCGTACAAACCAATAAATGCAGGATCTCCCGCCAACTGTTTAGGATCTGCTACTGAAACAGTGGAAGCCAATGGCGTATCTAAGGTCTTGGTACAACTATAAAAAAAGGCGATTCCGATAACAAAGAGCATGCTAGTTGCGATGATTCTTATATTCATATTATTTTGATTTACACATAAACTGAATTGCTTATGCATTAAAACCAAAATAGCATTCAAGTGTATTGCAATAGAGCGTGTTTATACTTTCGATTCTATTCAATATTTTAATCAAATTTCTAACATGATAAAACTAATCTAAGTTGAACTATAAAAACGAAAAGACATATTTGAAAGTTTTCTCAATTTTAAGTGAAGAGACGAGAATATTTTCTTAATTTCAAATCATTAAGCCTATACCATTGAAAAAATATTTTATTCTTTTTTGTATTGTATTATGCTGCATTACATTATATGCGCAAGATGATAATGATAACTCTTATACGATTGAGTCTTTTTTATATAACTGGAATCACCCCTCAAGTAATGCTGCAAGAGTGATGGATCATACAGACCAAATGTTGGTAGTGTTTAGAGAGCGTTTTCAGGATATCAAGATTGCTGGTGTAGAAAAAGAAAATGGAGTTTGGAAATTAAAACTTGCCCCTGTTAAGGCAAGCATTGGTCGCAATGGCCTTATTTACGAAATGGCAAAAAAAGAAGGAGATGGTTGTACACCCGTAGGATTTTTTGAACTTGGGAAATTATATAGTTACGAATCAAGTATAAAATCAAATCTTCCTTATACGCAAACTACTTCCGAAGATAAATGGATCGATGATCCTACTTCGGATGATTATAATAAATATGTAAGGGGGGCTACCACAGCGAAATCATTTGAAAATTTATTATTAAAAAATATTTATTACAAATATTGTATGGTGATAGAATATAACACCCACCCTGTTGTCAAAGGAAAAGGAAGTGCTATTTTCTTTCATGTTACAGATGAAAAATATTCCCCAACTGCAGGCTGTGTTGCCATTGCCGAATCGGATATGTTACAATATTTAAATTGGCTACAACCCAATAAAAGAAAGGCAATTTGGATTATTGCAGATGAGGAAGATGAAGATTAAATAATAAATAGAGATCCATTTTATATAAAAACTCAAAAAATATACATGAAAAAAATTTTCATTCTGTTATTGGTAACTACCATCGTACAAACGAACTTTTCAAACAGATTATTTGCTCAATCGCAAAGTATAAGCAGTCAACAAATTGATTCCCTAACAGAATTGGTTTTAAAAACCTTTAATGTACCTGGCATCGCAGTAGGAGTAGTTAAAGATGGTAAGCTAGTTCATGCCAAGGGTTATGGAGTTACAAATTTAAATACAGGGAAAAAAGTGGATGAAAATACCCTTTTTGGAATTGCCTCCAACAGTAAAGCGATGACTGCTGCTGCTTTAGGTATTTTAGTGGAAGAAGGAAAAATAAAATGGGATGACAAAGTCACCGATTATATTCCAGAATTTAAAATGTATGATCCTTATGTTACAGATGCATTCACGATACGAGATTTATTAACGCATCGAAGTGGCCTGGGTTTAGGAGCAGGAGATTTAATGATGTTCCCTGATGGTAGTGATTTTACTAAAAAAGACATCATTCATAATTTAAGATATCTAAAACCTGTTTCTGCATTTAGAACAAAGTACGATTATGACAACAATTTATATATTGTTGCTGGCGAGGTAGTAGCAAGAGCAAGCGGAAAAAGCTGGGAAGATTTTGTTGAACAAAGATTAATGCGTCCATTAGGCATGACTAAAACCGCAGCCTCCTTATATCGTTTAAAAGATAAAAGTAATGCAGTGCGTCCACATGCACCAGTAGAAGGAAAATTACAAGTTTTAGATATTGATTGGAGCGAATCTGCCAATGCAGCAGGGGGTATATGGAGTAATATTACTGATTGGAGTAAGTGGGTAATGGTTCAAATGAATCATGGAAAATATGGTGATAGTTTACAAAATAAAATATTTACAGAAGACACACACGAAGAAACTTGGAGCGCTCAAACAATAATTAATGCAAAAACAGTTGCTCCTTATAATACGCATTTTGCGGCATACGGATTAGGTTGGTTTTTGAGCGATGTAAAAGGGTACAAACAAGTAACACATACTGGTGGACTTGCAGGAATGGTTACTCAGGTTGTAATGTTTCCAGAATTGAACCTTGGCATAATTGTATTAACGAACCAACAAGTGGGTGCAGCATTTAATGCAATCAGCAATACCATTAAGGACAGTTATATTGGTGTAACTGGATATGATTGGGTTAAAATAATGCATAATAAAGTTGTAAGTGGTGAAGAAGAAGCAAGAAAAATAAATGAAGCTGTTGAAAAAAGCATTAAAGAAGAACAAGCAACATCTAGTAGAAAATTTAATGCTGAACCTTACTTAGGTACGTACAGGGATACTTGGTTTGGAGATATGGTTGTGAGCACAAACAATAATAAAGCATGGTTAACAAGTATAAAATCTCCTAAATTAAAAGGAGAATTATTTCCTTACAAAGGCAATACTTTAATTGTAAGATGGCTGGATCGTACTATGGATGCAGATGCTTATGTAATGTTTACTACCGATATGGATGGAAAACCATCTGGTATGACGCTGAAAGCAATATCACCATTAACCGATTTTAGTTTTGATTTTCAAGACTTAGATTTAAAGAAAATCAAATAAAAAACAGGATGGTATAATTTTTGTACCTTTTCCAAAAATTTAAAATCAATAAAAACAGAATCATGTCAACACAAAATTATAAAAACCATCCACAAATGGTACCTGGTTTTCATTATGTAACTTTTGGATTATTATTTGCGCTTTTAGGAGGTTCTATCAATTATTTTTTAAGAGCAACTCCAGAAAATAAATACCTTGCTTCATTAGTAATTTTAGTTACTATTATATTGGTTTTATTAGCATGGTTTGCGAGAGGTTTTGCTTTAAAGGCGCAGGATAGAGCGATTCGTGCCGAAGAATCACTTCGTTATTTTATTATGACAGGTAAGCCTTTGCCCAATAATTTAACCATTGGACAAATTATTGCTTTACGTTTTGCAAGTGATGCAGAATACTTAGCACTTCTTGAAAAAGCAATCAAAGAAAATTTAAGTCCAAAAGAAATCAAGTTATCTATTCAAGATTGGAAAGGAGATTATCACCGCGTTTAAAGTATGCGTGTTTAAAATTAAATTCATTTATATCAAAGCCCTGCATACCTGCGGGGCTTTTACATTTTTACAATAGGCTTAACATAAACTTTCGTTTCGTTCTGTAATCTTAAATAATATACTCCAGGTAATAAACCATTACTATAAAGATTAAAACTATTCATACCTGCATAATTATAATTTGCTTCCACCATTACTCTTAAAACAGTACCTGCACCATCAAGGAGTTGTAATAAAGTATGTCCTCCTTTTGTTTTAAATTCAATTTTAGTAAAAGTAGAGAACGGATTTGGATAATTATAAATAAGCGCATCTTTTGCAAAAGTAGAATCCTTATCATTGATACCACACACACTTGCATTGATTAAAGGAAGTATTGGATATTGCTTCGTTAAAATTTGACTTTCGCCAGTATCTGATACACAAAACCAGTTTTGCAAAATAGTAGCATAAATAGTTCTGAAATCATATTGATAAGGTACATTATCGTTTACAGTTGCATTAGTAGGAATGGTTGGATTATTTCCAAATACCCCACCTCTTACATTTTTACCAAATAAAAATAGTGGCGCTGCTGCTCCATGATCTGTTCCACCACTAGCATTTGATTTAATACGACGACCAAATTCAGAATAAGTCATTCCAATAACTCGGTCTTCAATTTCTAACCCTTTTAAATCAGATTGAAAAGCCGCAACCGCATCGGATAATACCTTTAATAAATTAGCATGCGCTCCTGTAGTAGTATCACTTGCAACTACTTGACCCGAATGGGTATCAAATCCTCCATAGTTGACCATGTATACCTTGGTTTGCAAACCTCCTTTTATAAGTCTTGCGACAATTTTAAGTTGATTGGCTAAACTATTGTTAGGATAAGCAACTTGTTGTGTTACCTTATCAGATGCACTTTTAATACGGGTAGTGTATAAATTCGTTTGCTTTGCAACACTTCTTAAAAAACTTAATTCATACCCTGAATTGGTATTTGACACAGTTGCGTTAGTACCGTCTATTAAATTATAAAAAGAACTAGGGTCGGAAACACTTAATGCCATATTTACGGTGGGGCCTTGACAGGTAAGTGTTGATAAAGAACCAATTTGAATGGCTAATGGGTCGGGATTTTCTGGAGAAGGATAGGCATCAGGATAACCAGGAAATTCATAATTTAAAAATCTTCCTGCCCATCCTGTATTTAAATATTCATTACTATCTGAACCTGACATCCAAATATCCGTGGCTCTAAAATGTGAAAAGCTGGGTTGAGGGTATCCAACAGATTGAACAATATTTAGTTTTCCGTCGGAAAATAAATTTTGCATCGCAGTCATAGCAGGATGAATACCCGTTGCATTATTACCTGTTAAGCCTAGTACTTTATTTTCTGGAATAGCTATATTGGATCTTGCATTTTGATAGTTACTATATTCACTTAATGGAATAACTGTATTCAATCCATCATTACCTCCACTTAACTGTATAATCACTAAAACCTTATCTGTTGTTGAAGTTGCCAACATTGCTGTATTGAGTAATGGGTGATCTTGTAATATATGAATTGCATTACCTCCAATCATGGTTGGTGCTAATAAAGCCAAACTATTTTTTATAAAATTTCTTCTTTCCATTTTATTGCAATTGATAGTCTGGTAAATTCATGATATATTTCAACAAAGCCTTAAGTCGTGTATTTACTATATTAAAATTAATCGTTGTAGGATTTGAAATATATAAATTCCAAGCATCAGTCCAATAATAATCACTTGCTTGACCTGTTAAAAGCAGCTGTATTTTTAAAGTGTTTTTTAATGAGGGGTCAATATCAGTTGAAACTAGAAAGGCAAAAAAACTATCTACTAATAAGTTTGGATCGGAGGGATTGTCACATACATTTTTTGCAAACTGAATCGTATTGACAATAATTTTACTTGTTGCTTTTGTATAACCAGTTTCAATCATTAAATCGGTAAACTTATTTCTTTTTGGAAGGGTGTCCGCATTAATCCAAAGTTCATTGTAATCAGGTGCTTGATAATAAGCAGGCCAACCTGCTACATTAGGAGGATCTACTGGACTTTGACCCATTCCAATTAATTGAGCAACCATATTATTGTATAAAGAATAGGCGTCCAAATAATTTACAGCAGTGTCAGGAAAAGCAATTTCGTATTGTCTTAAAAAACCTACCACATGATCAATGGGGCTTTTAATTTGACAGCCAATATATAATGAATCATAGAAATGTTCACTTTGTAACAATAGTTTTAAAACTGGTTTTATTTCAAAATTATTGGCAATAAATGCATTTGCTAATGGTGTAATAATATTAGTTTCAACATTGTCATCAATATAGTAGTATACAAAATAGCGGTATAATTTTCTGCAGATAAATTTTGCAACTTCTGATTTTTGAAAAATCATATTCAACAAATCATCTGTCTCTAATGCTCCATTGGCTCCTACTCTTCCTGCTATAATTGTATTATTATAAAAAGCCGAAAATGTTTTGTTCGTTGTATCATGACGCGTACTATCAAACACTGCATTAAATGTGGCATCTATTTTCCAGCCCGTTAAAGTCTTTGCAGCATTTTTTACATCATCCTCGCTATATTTTGCGCCACCTTCTTTTCCAACCGAAAATAATTCTTGTAACTCACGGCCATAGTTTTCATCCGGCGCAGTTTTAGTACTTAAATATCCATTCAAATACCTAAGCATTCCAGGGTCAGTTGTAATAGCACGAACCATCTGCTTAAAATTTCCAACACAATTGGTTCTTAAAATCTGATGATGATTATAAGTCATAGTTGCATACACAATGGTATCCGCTTCGGTACCAAAATGATTGCTCCAAAACAATGATAATTTTTCTCTGATATTTCTTTCTTGATTCACCCATATACTTAACAACCATTTTTTATATGTACTTGTTCTATAACTATTTGTTGTACCATCTAATGAAACATCATTCACCCAAGTTTTGCCTATGGGAATATTCGGATCTGTGTAAGTAGTCGAATTGTAGTCGTTAACGGGAGGTAGTGGAAGAATTGCAGGAACATTCAATAGTTCATCTACACTAGACATTAAACCCTTGCTTTTAAAATAGTTGATGTCTGCTGCTTTTGCACCAAACATAGTTCTATTTAATAAATGCTTTGTTTGTAATGCAAGCCAAGGGCCGGCATAGGTATTTAATCCTAATTTGCTGGACTGGGGGGAATTAGGCATACAAGATAGATTTGAATCTAAATTTATAGAAAATATAGTTACATCCTTATAAGCCTTGTTTAATTATTTGCTAAATAATTAAACGGTTTTCTATTTGCCTCCACTAATAGCATACACTGCAAAACTTGCCAACCAATGTTCTCCACCATAATTACCAGAAGCAACTGTACTTAAACTTTGATTTAAATACTTTGTTGAAGATGCTAATAACAATTTTCGACGAGGATCAGTTTTAGGAAGGGCATTCGCAATACCAGACATACACCAACTTCTGCTAAAACATAAACCATCTAAATGTACAATTTGTAAATCTGTTCTATCTGAAACATGGGGTAGCTCGGTTAAATGTGTAAGTGCTTTATTTGACAACCAACCAGAAAGCCATTTTTGATAAACAGTATTGCTTAAAACCTTACGCATTAAATCCGCTTCCATTAAAGAAGGAGAGAAAAAGTCTGCACCATCTGGTTCCCAAGTGGTTGGCGCATTTTTATCATTTAAAAATAATTGTTTAGCGGAAGCAATAATTGCGTTTTCAAATTTTACATTTTTGGTAGCACGCGCATAATCTAATGCAAAAGATAAACCAAACGCAGTATTACCATGCATTCCAGAACGATTTGCATAAGTTTGTTTAGGCAAATACACATTCCAAATTTTAATAATGGTATCACAAAGGGGTTGTAAAGCCTTACTCCATTGCTTAGCATCAGGATCGTTATAATCCAATAATTCTTGTTGTAGTTTTAAAACCCAAGCCCAGCCGTATGTTCTTTCAAAACTTCTGTTTAAAGACGTTTTAAAATAATCAGTTTCAATTTGAAGATTTTTTTGAGTTAAAGTGATGTTCAATACTTTTCGAATGTCTCCCTGCTCTTTTAGGTTGGGGAATTGCTTTAATAATCTCACCAACATCCAATGACCGTGTACACTACTATGCCAATCAAAACAACCATAAAAACTTGGATGTTGTTGAATGGGAGTAAGCATTTGATCACTATCCGCAATAGCAGTATGGTTAATTTTATTAGGGTACTGTTGAAGGATACACTTCATTGGAAGAGACGCTAAATGAGAAGCACCCTCAGCCGTTAATGTAAATTGAGTACTATCCGAGTTAGAGGTAAAGAATTGGATTTTTTCTTGCGCATTAAGCTTTATAGCCACAAAGAAGAGCACTATTAAAAGGTATTTTTTCATAAAAATATTTACTTACAAAATACATAAATTCTAACGAAACTAGGATTGGGATAAGAAATTAAATTAACCTAACTTCATAAAACAAAAAATTACAGCATGCTACAAAATATTATCATCGGCGTTTGGATCTTATGCGCTATTTACTGTTTATACAAACTTTTTAAAAGATCTAAATTATCCTCACATGATGGAGTTATAGGATATTCACCAGGTCTAGAGGTATTAATGGTAATCATGATTGGACCCATTTTAGCTATTATTGACATTTCACTTACTTGGATAAGAATTTACAAAGAAGCCGAAGAAGCAAGAAGAAGAGTAGAAAAGAAACAAGATTAAACAAAAAGCGCCTTGAATATCAAGGCGCTTTTTGTTTATAATTATTGTAAATATTTTTATTTAATATTTTTTAAAACACTTTTTTTAATCATTGCCACTACTTCTACCTTAGGGTCAACAATTTCAGTGATCTTATATTCAATGGAAGAACCCATTACTTGAGTAGCTTCTTCCAAAGTCAAATCGTATCTTTCTTGCAACCAAGTCAACATTCCTTTGGTCGCAATTTTTAAGGAGTTATCTAAAGTATAGTCCATTCCAACTGTCATGATATATTCTGCATCTTCCACTCTTGGATACGCAATACTTAATGTTGATTTTTTGATCAGCTTGGTTGTAAATGAATAGTCTAATGAAGTTTCTAATGCCATCCAATTTAATTCCCCATCACCTTGTGCAGCATGGCCATCACCTATATATAACAATCCACCTTTTGTAAATACCGGCAAGGAAACCGTTGCTCCATTAGTGATTTTAGAGAAGTCCATATTTCCCCCAAAAGGTCCAGAATCCTCGGTTGAAATTTCTTCATTATTGGGTGCCGCCAAACCAACACATCCAAAAAAAGGATTTATGGCTATAGAAAAGTTTTTTAGATGTGGCGTTTTGGCCTGTAAACTTGCTCTTTTGTTTTTAATATCTAAATCCCAAATTATTTTGTTGCTAGTATTGTTTTTTACTTTATCCGTAATGGCTGCCGGCATACTGCGTTCATGAAAAAAAGGAATACAAACAGCGGTATTACGACTAAACCTAACATTGGAAAAAGTAACTTGAACTACGTCACCTTCTTCGGCACCTTCAATATAAAAAGGACCCGTAAGCGGATTCTCCGCATTGCCAATAGAACACTTCACACCTTTTTTATCAAAACCATCACAATCAATAGAGCTTGTAGAAATAGTATCTCCAGGTTGAATGGTCAAGACTGGCGCTGTCTTTGCCGAAAAATGAGAATAATACTGAGTGGGCGTAAAATTTATTTTTTTATGATTTTGTGCACTAGCATTTAAAAATACAAGTAGGTACAAAATGGTTTTAAGATATTTCATAAAAGGTAGATTTTAAGTAGAAAGATAAGTTAAACTATTATTGATTAAATTTACTTAATACTATTTTATGAAATACTTTTTTACATTGCTAATATCTATAAACACTCTAAATAGCTTTAGTCAAAATATGAAAATAAACCTATGGCCTAATGGTTCAATACCTCAAAGTATTCAGAACAATATTCAAGAACAAGTAGAAAGTACAGATATCGTAAGAATTAGTAAAGTGCAGGTACCGCAACTTGAAGTATATATCCCTAATAAAAAGGGGGCAACCGGTCAAGCGGTTATTATTTGTCCTGGTGGTGGATATGCTCGATTGGCCTATGATTGGGAAGGAACCGATATTGCAAAGCTTTTCAATGCCCATGGTATTGCCGCTTTTGTATTAAAGTATAGACTTCCCGATTCACTTTCTAGCAATTATCCCGATCAAGTGCCCTTACTCGATGCAAAACAAGCCATGCAAATAGTTCGTACCAGAGCTGCTGAATGGAATATTAATCCTCAAAAAATTGGGATCATGGGATTTTCAGCAGGGGGTCATTTAGCTTCAACTCTTTCAACACATTTTGACCAAATTTCTAGGCCCGATTTTAGCATTTTAATTTATCCGGTTATTTCTATGGATAAAAATATTGCACATATGGGTTCAAGAAATAATCTTATCGGAACAAATCCAACCGAAGCGTTGATAAAATTATATTCAAACGAATTACACATCAGTGCTCAAACTCCTCCCACATTCATTTTACATGCAACTGATGACAATGCAGTACCCGTTGAAAATAGTTTGAACTATTATCAAGGTTTAATGAAAAATGGGGTGCCAGCAGAGATGCATATTTTTCCTTCAGGTGGCCACGGATTTGCTTTAGCGATTGGTAAAGGCGCTTTAGAAAAATGGCCAGAGTTATTATTGAATTGGATGAAGGAGTTAAAATAATTCAGCTCGGTAAGAAAGCTTAATTTTATACTCCCATTAAGGGTATTAATTATAACATGAAAACAATTTTTTACAAATTCTTATTTTGCTTAGCACTAATTTTCTTTTTTAATAAAGGACAAGCACAAGTGATTGATTCGGTGATGAATATTTATGAGGAGCAATATCCGCATGAAAAAATTCACATACAATTGGATAGATCCATTTACAATATTGGTGAAACACTTTTTTACAAATTATATTTACTCAATGGTATAGAGTGGACCAGCCTAAGTAAAAACGTATATGTAATTTGGTATGATAATAATGGTAATTTTTTAAAAGAAACGGTTGCTCCTTTATTTCAATCCTCTGCAAAAGGGAGCTTTGATATTCCTAAAGATTATAAAGGCGAATTTTTACATCTTAAAGCTTATACAAGATGGATGTTAAATGACGATAGCGTTTTTTTATACGAAAGAAATATCCCTATCAACATTGCAAATTCAACCAATATTAAAACAGTTAGTATTTCAAAAACTAGGGTGGAGGTTTTTCCAGAAGGGGGAAATTTAGTAAATGATTTAAAAAGTAAAATAGCATTTAAAGCAACTAATGAAGCTGGTTCACCGGTTTTTATAAAAGGATTTCTTGTAAATAATAAAAACAAAGTATTAGATACCATAAAAGTTGCGCATGACGGGATGGGAATAGTTAAATTAAAACCTATTGCTGGTGAAACTTATCAATTAAACTGGTCAGATAATGTTGGTCAAAAGGGTAGCACTCCCATTATGTCTGCTAAAACATCAGGGGTGGTTATGAATGTGAGTATGGATAATGAAAAGGCCTATGTAATTGTAGAAAGATCATTTGATGTGCCTGATAATTTTAGAAAAATGAGATTACTGGTGCACCAAAATCAACACCTCATTTATAAAGTAGATTTTAAAGGTGAAGATCGTATTGCACAAAAAGCTAGTTTACCAATTGATGAATTACCAACAGGAATAGTTCAAATTTCATTATTTACATATGATTGGTTGCCAATTGCCGAAAGAATTATTTTGGTAAATAATCGTTTACATGAATACAACGCCCAGGTTTCTATTCAAATTAGCAATGTAAATAAAAGAGGAAAAAATGTTTTAGAATTATTGGTTAAAGATACTACCGCAGCGAATATGTCCATGGCCATTACGGATGCATCGGTAGTGATTCCAGAACAACAAACCATTTATTCCGATTTCCTATTGAGCAATGAGATTAAGGGACGTGTATACAATCCAGCTTATTATTTTTCGAGTGATGCCGATAGTGTTGCTGCACATTTAGATTTAGTTATGCTCACTAATGGTTGGAGAAAATTTGATTGGGATAAAATTAAAAATGCAGTGTTACCCAAACAAATATATCCTGTAGAAACTGATTTAATGAAGATTACAGGTAAGGTATATGGAAACAACTCCAAAACACTCAATGAAAATTTACTATTAAATTTAATTGTACGCGCAAAAGATAGCAGTAAAAAATTATTGTTTTTACAAGTACAAAAAGATGGAAGCTTTGTAGATAAGTCTGCCTTCTTTTATGATACATCAAAAATTTACTATGCTTTAAATGGAAAGTCAAATATCAGTGCACCTGTGATTAATTTTGAAAATGGATTATTAAATCAAAGTTTTAAAAAGATAAATTTAGATTCGGACCGTTTTTTGTCCACTTGGAGCGATAGCCTTGCTAGGGTTAAGTTAAATGCAATTTTATTAGAACAAGAGCGTCAAAGAAAAATGCAAGAATCCCTTACACTTAGTCAAGTAGTTGTAAAGGCTAAAGTGAAATCGCCTATTCAATTATTAGATGAAAAATATGCAAAAGGTTTGTTTGCAGGAAACGATGGAATGTCATTTGATTTAACATCAGACGCAAATATGGTTGCCTCCATTGACATCTTAACTTACTTACAAGCAAAAGTCCCTGGACTTACTATCACTACGAATGGTCAACCATCTGCTACATGGAGAGGATCTAATACCGATTTCTTTTTAAATGAAATGAATACCACCATTGATCAAGTGCAATCCTTAAATATTGCTGACATCGCATACATTAAAGCATTACGTCCTCCATTTTTTGGATCTGTTGGTGGTGGCAGTGGTGGTGCGATTGCGATTTATACAAAACAAGGTGGATACAATAGAGGGAAACCTGACAATAGTAAAGGAATGGAATATGCAGTCCTTGGAGGTTACTCTGTTTTTAAAGAATTTTATAATCCTAGTTATGATAAACCTGCAGAAAATTTTGAAGTAGATAATCGCGCCACTATTTATTGGAACCCATATTTACTTACCAATAAAAAGAGCTCAAGGGTGCGTATTGAATTTTATAATAACGACATTAGTAAAAGATTACAAATTGTTTTAGAAGGGATTAACGCCAATGGGAAATTAGCAAGAGTGGTGAAATATATTGAATAACTAATTTCATGGTGAGACATAAACAAAAAAGACCTCAACTTTCGTTGAGGTCTTTTTTGTGAGTTTTTGTGGCACCACCCGGGCTCGAACCGGGGACACAAGGATTTTCAGTCCTTTGCTCTACCAACTGAGCTACAGCGCCATCGGAATTAAATCCATCCTTACAAATTGCTTTGTTCGGGCAGCAAATATAGCATAGGCCGCCTTAAATAGCAAAAAAATAGGCTTGTTTATTGAAATTCATTGAAAAATATAGAAAAGTCAAACTAGGCTACTGCTGCCACTACAAAAAAGCTAATCATTATTAATACCAAGCCAGCCCATTGTTTAAGACTTAGTCTTTCTTTAAAAAACATAAAACCTAAAAGCACCGATAGCAATTGACTACTTATGATTAAAATATTAATAACCATGATAGGAAGGTATTGATAGGAAATATTAATAGCTAGTCCACCTGCTACCAATAAAATACCCTGAACAATATAAGTTTGAATATGAATTGCCTTTACATATTTGAATAGCTGATTGAATAAACCATCTCGCACTACCAACACCAATCCAAACAACATGGCAGTTGTTTCAATGACAAAACTAAAACCAAGCGGACCCCACCAGCCAATAGGAAATTTATACAAAGCATAAGAACTTCCCCAGAAAAAACTAGAAGCCAAACCATAAAGTACTCCTGTTTTTTGCTCTTTCGCACTTGCGTGTTCTGAACCATCTATATACAATAACAATAAGCCACCTGTTGATAAAATAAATGCATATAAATACGGCATTTTCCAAATTTCACCTACTACAAAAACGGCAGTTAATATGGTAAACACTTTTAATGCAGACACAGGTACCACAACGCTTACGGGCGCTTTTTGAATACCACGTAAAAAAAACAGTAACCCAAAAATATTAAAAACACAAATCGCAATGGTCAATAATAATTGTTGATCAAGGGCTAAGTTGCGCACGGTCCAACCTGTAAAAAAAGGATGGGCTCTAAATCCAAAATATAAAATGGCAAAAACACCAGAGGCAAAAATTCCTCTATAAAACATACCTATTTGATAAGGAATCGTTTGCGTTACTTTTTTCCAATATGCATTACTAATGGCAAAACAAAAAGCACCAATTAAAACAAAAAGTATACCCATATTTAGTATTCACAGTTATTGGGAGTCCTTGCAAAAGCAATTACATCTCTAATATTGGTCATGCCCGTAACAAATTGTACCATACGCTCAAAACCCAATCCAAATCCAGCATGTGGCACGCTACCAAAGCGTCTTGTATCTAAATAATAACTCATTTCTTCTAATGGAATATGCATATCACGCATTCTTTGCTCCAATTTTTCTAAACGCTCTTCTCTTTGAGAACCTCCCACAATTTCTCCAATTCCTGGCGCTAAAATGTCCATCGCAGCCACCGTTTCTTTACCCGCTTCACAACCATCATTCATGCGCATATAAAATGCCTTGATAGCAGCAGGGTAATTGGTTACGATGACTGGTTTTTTAAAATGTTGTTCCACTAAATATCGCTCATGTTCACTTTGCAAATCAATTCCCCACTTCACATCATATTGGAATTTCTTTTTCTTATAGTGATTGCTATTTAATAAAATATCAATTGCTTCGGTATAAGTAATTCTTTCAAAGCCGTTTTCTAAAACAAATTTTAATTTTTCAATTAAACCTAAGCCACTTCTTTTTTCTGTTGGCAATTGTTTTTCTTCTTCCGCTAAACGACTGTCTAAAAATTGCAAATCATCTGCATTATGTTTCATAACATAATCTATCAAATGTTTAATGAAATCTTCGGCCAAATTCATATTATCTTCTAAATCATTAAACGCCACTTCGGGTTCAATCATCCAAAATTCTGCTAAGTGTCTAGTTGTATTTGAATTTTCAGCACGGAAGGTTGGGCCAAATGTATAAATGTCTGAAAAGGCCATGGCGCCTAGCTCTCCTTCCAATTGACCACTCACTGTTAAGTTGGTGCTCTTACCAAAAAAGTCTTGTGTAAAATCAATTTCACCTGCATCATTTTTTGGAGCACCTTCTAATGGAAGTGTAGTTACGCGAAACATTTCACCAGCACCTTCGGCATCACTACTTGTAATAATAGGTGTATGTAAATATAAAAATCCACGCTCATTAAAAAACTGATGCACCGCAAAAGCCAATGAATGTCTGATACGAAAAACAGATCCGAAAGTATTAGTTCTAAAACGCAAATGCGCTTTTTCTCTTAAAAATTCAAGAGAATGTTTTTTAGGTTGTAATGGATATTTTTCTGCATCACTATCTCCTAAAATTTCAATACTAGTTGCTTTGACTTCTACAGTTTGTCCTTTACCTTGACTTTCCACCACAATGCCCTTTACTTTCAAAGAAGCACCTGTTGTAACACGCTTTAATAATGCATCATCAAATTCACCCAAACTTGCCACCACTTGAACATTATTATTAGTGCTACCGTCATTTAAGGCTATAAACTGATTATTACGGAAAGTGCGAACCCATCCCATAACCACCACTTCGGAACCCACCGCACTAGCAGCATCTGTGCCACTTAGCAATTGCTTGATTTTTACTCTTTGATTGAACATATGACTTATTTGAACTATTTGGAAGGCAAAGATAACCCATAAAAAATTGTTTTTTTATTGAAAAACTGCTTAACATTGCATTAGAAAGCAATGATTAACCGTTTTGTTCCAATTGCTTTATCATAAAGCGGCCCTACCATCTGGACCAATACCTCAATAAACAGATCCTCAAAATCCTCCGAAGAGATTCGATTTTTAAATAAATTATAAGATTTACAGTGCAAGAAAAAGACGACAAACCAAAAAGGGGACGCAAGCCCGTTGCTGCTCCCGCTACTAAGTCCGCTAAAGCAGAAAAAACAGCACCAGCAAAAGAAGAAGCAGCACCAAGGGCCAGAAAGCCTATTGCTAAAAAAGCTGTTGCAGGTGAAGGTGAAAATCAAAGTATTGATGATAAAGCTTCAAAAATAGCGGCTCAACTATTTGGTGATGAGAGTGCCGCTAGTGCGCCCGCTCCAGAAGTAGCATCATCAAATGCTGGGCAAGAAGGTCCGACAGCCGGTTCTCAAGAAGCTACCGACCCACAAACAGGTCAACCTGTTGGACAAAATGGTGGCCATCCAAATGGAGATTTCCGCGGACAAAGAGGGCCTGGTCAAGGTCAACACCAACACCAAAATAGACATCAACCTAAAAAAGAGCCAGCATTTAATATAGAATTTGACGGTGCAATTCCATCCGAAGGTGTTTTAGAAATGATGCCAGATGGTTATGGTTTTTTAAGAAGCTCGGACTATAACTATTTATCTTCTCCCGATGACGTTTACGTTTCGCCATCTCAAATAAAATTATTTGGATTAAAAACAGGTGACACCGTACAAGGCTCGGTACGTCCTCCCAAAGAAGGGGAAAAATATTTTGCTTTAACAAAGGTGGATTTTGTCAATGGTAAAAAACCAGACGAAATTCGTGATCGTATTCCTTTCGATTATTTAACTCCACTTTTCCCTTTTGAAAAATTAAATTTATATACAACTGCTACTAATTACAGTACACGTATCATGGATTTATTTACACCAATTGGTAAAGGACAACGTGGATTATTAGTTGCACAACCTAAAGTGGGTAAAACCATGTTATTAAAGGAAGTCGCTAATGCCATTGCCGCAAACCATCCAGAATGTTATTTAATGGTGGTGCTAGTGGATGAGCGTCCAGAGGAAGTTACAGATGTGGAGCGTTCTGTAAAAGCAGAAGTGATTGCATCTACTTTTGATGAGCCTGCAGAAAAGCACGTGAAGGTTTCAACCATGGCTTTACAAAAAGCAAAACGCTTAGTAGAGTGTGGACACGATGTTGTTATTTTATTAGATTCTATTACGCGTTTAGCACGTGCACATAATACCGTTGCTCCAAGTTCTGGTAAAGTTTTATCAGGTGGTGTGGAAGCAAATGCGATGCAAAAACCAAAACAATTTTTTGGTGCTGCACGTAAAATAGAAAATGGTGGCTCTTTAACCATTATCGCTACAGCCCTTGTGGATACTGGTTCTAAGATGGATGAGGTTATCTTTGAAGAGTTCAAGGGTACGGGTAATATGGAATTAGTGTTAGATCGACGTTTAGCGAATAAACGTATTTTCCCAGCGATTGATTTAACCGGTTCAAGTACACGTCGCGATGATTTATTATTATCTGCAGATGTATTACAAAGAATGAATATTTTAAGATTATTCTTGAATGATATGAATACCGACGAAGCGATGAATGAATTATTAAAACGTATGCGCGGTACAAGAGACAACGAAGAATTTTTAGCGAGCATGAATCGTTAGAAATAAAAAGGAATTTAAACTTTTCTACACATCATTCGATTTCGCGAATTCTTCTCTTATGATTTTTCAAAGGCACCCTATAAACGGGTGCCTTTTTATTGCGGAATTAGTCCTTGAAATAATTATTATTTTCTATTTCTTCGCGTACTTTTTCGGGAACCAAATAACGAATGGTGATTCCTTCTTTTCGATTATTTCGAATTAATGTTGCAGATAATTCAAGCATGGGGGCTTCTAAATAAATAATATTTGCACCATGTGTTTCTGTGATTTCAAACCCTGGTCTTCTATAAACAATGAAACTGTAGTTTTTTATAAGTGTTTCAAAGTTTTTCCACTTCGGTAAATTCTGAAAACTATCACCACCCATGATCACCGAAAATTCATGTTGAGGATACTGCTCTTGTAAATAAGTTAAAGTATCAATGGTATAAGAAGGCTTGGGCAATTTAAATTCAATATCAGAAACGCGAAGCTGTGGATCATCTTCAATTGCAATTTGCGCTAAATGCAATCTATCATATTCATTCAATAAACTGCTTTGTGCTTTATGTGGATTTTGAGGAGACACTACCAACCAAACTTGTTTTAAGTCGGAGTGATTGGCAATATAACTTGCCACCATTAAGTGACCATTATGAATGGGATTGAAACTACCAAAGAATAAACCTATTTTCATCTTAATTAATTGATTATCAATTGTTTAAATTAAATTGCAGGTGTAATTAAAATGCTTTCGGCCTCATCCATTCTTAAGCTTAATTGATAGCCAGCTACTGAAATACTTATTGGGTCACCAAGTGGAGCTATTTGTTCTACCGTAATATATTCACCCGGTATACAGCCCATTTCCATTAATTTTAAAAAGATTTCGTCATTTTCAAATGAATGAATAACACCAGACTCTCCAATATTTAGTTCAGATAGTTTCTTCATAATAGAATACAAATATACTTTCAATCTAAGACAAATACTTACGAGATTTGGAGCAATAATTTTGGCAATAATTCGTATAAATATTTGAAAGACATTCAACTATGAGTATGACTATTTCATTTAATAAAGCTGATAAGAACATAAGCCTGGGAAACAGAGTTGCCTTAAAATTGTTCTTAGAAAAGCAAATGAAAAAGGAAGGTATTCGAATTGAGTTTCTTCAGTATGTTTTTTGCTCTGATAAGTATTTGTTGGAGATCAATAAGCAGTTTTTAAACCACGATTACTATACCGATATTATCAGTTTTGATTTATCAGAGGTAAAAGGGGAACTTATTGGAGACATCTATATAAGTGTGGACCGTGTGAAGGAGAATGCGAAATTGATAAAGACCACACAGGCTAATGAATTATTAAGGGTAATATTTCACGGTGCCTTACATTTTTGTGGATACAAGGACAAGAAGCCTGCTGATACCAAACTAATGAGGTCCATGGAGGACAAATGGTTGAGAATGTTCCATGTGGAACACTCGAAGTCGAAATAGGGAAAAAATTTAGGATGTTCCACGTGGAACGTTTTAATATAACATACCATCTTATCTTTGCAATCTTATGTTTCCAAAATACAATGTTATAGTAGTAGGGGCCGGTCATGCTGGATGTGAAGCAGCAGCGGCGGCGGCGAATATGGGTAGCAAGGTTTTACTTGTTACTATGAATATGCAGACCATTGCACAAATGAGCTGTAACCCTGCCATGGGCGGAATTGCCAAAGGACAAATTGTAAGAGAGATTGATGCGTTGGGTGGGTATAGTGGAATTGTTTCTGACTTAAGTACGATCCAGTTTAGAATGTTGAATAAGAGCAAGGGGCCTGCAATGTGGAGTCCAAGAACCCAAAATGACAGACACCTTTTTGCAGCTAAGTGGAGAGAAATGTTAGAGCAAACTCCGAATGTAGATTTTTACCAGGATTCTGTCAATGAATTAATTATAAAAAATGGTAAAGCTTGTGGGGTTAAAACAAGTCTTGGTCATTTGATTGAATCGGATGCGGTTGTAATTACCAGTGGTACTTTCTTAAATGGTATCATGCATATTGGAGAGAAACAAATTGGAGGTGGTCGTGTTGCTGAAAAAGCTGCTACAGGAATTACAGAGCAATTGGTTTCTTTTGGTATGGAATCAGATAGACTTAAAACAGGAACACCTCCAAGGGTAGACGGAAGAAGTTTGGATTATTCTAAAATGGAAGAGCAAAAAGGAGATGAAGAAGTAGTAGGATTTTCTTATTTGAATACGCCTAAAACAAAAGCATCCGAACAAAGATCTTGTTGGATAACGTATACAGATACTATTGTTCATGATATATTAAAAACAGGTTTCGACCGTAGCCCAATGTATGCGGGAAGAATTGAGGGAGTGGGCCCTAGATATTGTCCAAGTATTGAGGATAAGATTAACCGTTTTGCAGAAAGAGAAAGACACCAATTATTTGTAGAGCCAGAAGGATGGAATACAGTGGAAATATATGTAAATGGCTTTAGTACAAGTTTACCAGAAGAAGTTCAATACGAAGCACTTCGTAGAGTTCCAGGTTTTGCGAATGCTAGAATGTTTAGACCGGGTTATGCTATTGAGTACGACTTCTTTCAACCTACTCAATTAAAATATACACTAGAAACTAAAGCAATCGAAAATTTATATTTCGCCGGACAAATAAATGGAACAACGGGTTATGAGGAAGCAGCTTGTCAAGGTATCATGGCCGGTATGAATGCGCATTTAAAAATAACGCATCAAGCTCCGTTTATTTTACACCGCAGTGATGCATATATAGGTGTTTTAATTGATGACTTAATTGGTAAAGGAACCAATGAGCCTTATCGTATGTTTACATCACGTGCAGAATTTAGGACTTTGTTAAGACAAGATAATGCGGATTTAAGATTAACCGAAATCAGCTACAAACTAGGCCTAGCAAAGGAAGAGCGCATGCATCGTGTTGATTTAAAAAATAAAGAAGTTGCAGATATTAAAAATATTTTAGCAAGTCAATCGATCGAACCATCAGAAATAAATGAGTTTTTAACTACGATTGAATCAGCAACTTTAAACGAAAAACAAAAGGCTGCAAAGTTAGTATTACGTCCCAATATTAGTCTTCAACAAATTATTGATAATAGCCAAAGTTTAAAAGAAGGCTTATTAAATAAAGAAACTGAATTTTTAGAACAAGCAGAAATTCAAATTAAGTACGAGCGCTATATTGAAAAAGAAAAAGAGATAGTAGATCGTATGGCATCATTGGAGAATTTAGTAATTCCTGAAACTTTCGATTATGATAAAGTTGCGGCGCTTTCTATCGAAGCACTTCAAAAATTCAAGAAAATAAGACCAGTTACCATTGGACAAGCTAGCCGCATAAGCGGTGTGAATCCAAGTGATATCCAAATATTAATGGTTTATATGGGTCGTTAGGTTTTTAATTAAAACCATCTATCAAAAAATAAATATTGTTCTTTTTTGCAAAGAAGTATTTTAGTAGCTTTAGAATATTCTATCATTATTAAAATACTGTCGCGCATGAAGAGGATCTTTTTATGGCTAACACTTTTATCTATAAGTGTTGTTACAAGAGCACAAGAGACTTTCCCGGTTAACGGAGTAAGAGATGTTCGTTTGGGTTTGTATGCATTTACAAACGCAACGATTGTGCAAAATGCTACTACTAAAATTGAAAAAGGAACCCTCCTTATAAAACAAGGGAAAATAATTGCAGTGGGTACAAATGTAAATGTACCTAATGATGCAGTTGTGGTAGATTGTAGTGGGAAATTTATTTATCCTTCATTTATTGACGCTTATACAAATTATGGTGTAGGTGCTCCAAGCAGACCAGCAGGTGGATTCAATTATGGCGCACCAGCACAATTTGTTTCAAATAAACCAGGAGCATATAACTGGAATCAAGCGATTAAACCAGAAGTAAATGCTGCAGAAATATTTGTAACCGATGATGCTGTTGCAAGCAGTTTTAGAGCAAATGGTTTCGGTACAGTATTTACACATGTTAAAGATGGAATTGCACGCGGTACGGGTGCAGTAGTAACTTTAGCAACAGAAGATGCACACCAAGCACTTATTAAGACAAAGGCTGCTGCGGTATATTCTTTCGAGAAAGGTTCTTCAACACAATCTTACCCAAGTAGTTTAATGGGTAGTGTTGCTTTGCTTCGTCAAACATATTTAGATGCAAAATGGTATCAAAATAAACCTGCTTCAGAAGGAACTAATCTTTCTTTAGAAGCATTTAATGCAAACCAATCTTTGCCTCAAATATTTGCGGCTGATGATAAATGGTCAACACTAAGAGCTAACAGAATTGGAAATGAATTTGGAGTACAATACATTTTAAAAGGTGGTGATAATGGTTATCAAAGAATAGATGAGTTAGCAAAAACAAAGGCATCCTTTATTATTGGAATTGACTTCCCGGCTGCATTAGATGTAGAAGATCCTAATGATGCTCGTTTTGTATCATTAGCCGATATGAAACATTGGGAATTAGCGCCTACCAATCCTGGTGCTTTTGAAAAAGCAAATATTCCTTTTAGTATTTCAGTTTCAGAAATGAAAGATTCAAAAGCATTCTTTGCTAATTTAAGAAAAGCAATTAGTGCAGGATTATCTGAAGCAAAAGCATTAGAGGCTTTAACTAAAACTCCGGCTACACAAATTGGTGTATACGATCAAGTGGGATCTATTGAAAATGGTAAATTGGCGAACTTTATTATTACAACGGAACCTATATTTAATAGTAATGCAAAAATTATTGAAAACTGGGTACAAGGTAAAAAATATGATGTGAATGCATCTGATTGGTCAAATTATGCTGGAAAATATAAATTAACGATCAATAATGCAGGTTTAAATACTTCATATAATTTAGAAGTTAAAAAAGATTTGTCCGCATCTATTATTGGTGCAGACACATTAACTGCTAAAGTTGCCATAAATGAATCTATCGTTAAATTAAGTTTCCCGTCTAAAAAAGGAAAAGGCGCAGAACAAATTAAATTAGGTGGTATTGTGGGCGGAAAAACATGGAACGGTATAGGGACGGATGCGCAAGGAAATAAAACTACTTGGACAGCAACACTTGTAGGAGAAATTACTACAGCTCCTGAAAAGAAAGCTTGGTCTGATTCTACAAAAGCCCTTGCAAAAATTACATATCCTTTTGTTGGATTTGGAAATGAAACCATTCCTTCTCAAGAAACTATATTGATTAAAAATGCAACCGTTTGGACAAGCGAAAAAGAAGGTGTTTTACAAAATACGGACGTGCTAGTGAAAGGTGGGAAAATTGCAAAAGTTGGAAATAATATTTCTGACGCAACTGCAAAAGTTATTGATGGTACTGGTAAACATTTAAGTGCCGGAATTATTGATGAGCACTCACATATTGCAGCCCTTTCAATCAATGAAGGTGCTCAATCGGTTACAAGTGAAGTGCGTATTGGAGACAATATGAATCCAGAAGACATTAATATCTATCGTCAATTGAGTGGTGGAGTAACAACTTCACATATTTTACATGGTTCTGCTAACACCATTGGTGGTCAAACTCAATTAATAAAATTACGTTGGGGTACTACTGATGAAGGTTTGAAATTTGTGGGCGCTGATCCATTTATCAAATTTGCATTAGGTGAAAACGTAAAACGTACTACTTCACAAAATAACAATCGTTTCCCGGATACTAGAATGGGAGTGGAAGAAGTTTTAACGGATGCATTTGATAGAGCAGTTGATTATCAAAAAGCGATGAAATCAAATCCGAATTACAGAAAGGATTTAGAATTAGATGCGTTGGTTGAAATTATGAACAAAAAGCGCTTTATTACTTGTCACTCTTATGTACAACCAGAGATTACCTACACCATGCGTGTAGCTGAAAAATATGGTTTTAAAATTAATACTTTCACGCACATATTAGAAGGATATAAAGTTGCAGATAAAATGTTAGCGCATGGTGCAAATGTTTCTACTTTCTCTGATTGGTTTATGTATAAGCAAGAAGTAATTGATGCAATTGCTTATAATGCAGCAATCATGCAAAAAGTGGGATTAAATGTTTGTATCAATTCTGATGATGCCGAAATGGCGCGTCGTTTAAATCAAGAAGCTGGTAAAGTGGTTAAGTATGGTGGTGTTTCAGAAACAGAAGCATTAAACATGGTGACGATTAATCCTGCGAAAGCTTTACACGTAGCGGATAAGGTTGGAAGCATTAAAGTGGGTAAAGATGCCGACTTGGTATTATGGTCAGATAATCCATTAAGTATTTATGCAAAATCATTGTATACAATAGTAGATGGAGTTATTTATTTTGATCGTGAAAAAGATGCTGTTGCAAGTAAAAATGTAGCTGCTGAAAAAGCAAGATTAATTCAAAAAATGTTAGGTGAAAAAAGAGCGGGTGCTCCTACAAGACCAGCCACAGCAAGCTTACAAACCATATTAAATTGCGGTGATCACGAACATGCAGATGCATTAACAACTATTTACGAAAACGAAAAAAACTAAAACATGCAAAAGAAATATTCTAGTTTATTTATATTGTCTCTTGCATTGTTATGTAAAGTAACAAGTGCTCAAGAAACAATTTATCCAGCTGTTGCACAACAAGGCATTACAGCTATTACACACGCAACAGTGCATGTGGGCAATGGAACAGTATTAAATGATGCTACCGTTGTTTTTGAAAAAGGTAAAATTACGGCGGTAGGTGCAGGATTAGCAACACCGGCGGGTGCTACTTTAGTGGACGGCACTGGAAAACAGGTTTATCCTGGTTTAATATTATCTAATTCCTACTTAGGTTTGAAAGAGGTTGCAAATGGAGTAAGAGGTAGTAATGATCTTGTAGAAATTGGAGAAAACAATGCGAGTATTAGATCATTGGTTTCTTATAATTCTGATTCAAAAATTACCAATGTACTAAGAGCAAATGGCATTTTATTAGCGCATATTGCACCTGAAGGAGAATTAATAGACGGTCAATCAAGTGTAATTCAGTTAGATGCTTGGAACTATGAAGATGCTGCATATAAAGCTGACATTGGTCAATTTATTGAATTGCCTTCCTTTATAGTACGTCAAAGAGGACGTGGTTTTATGCGTCAAGCACAAACAGCAGATCCTTTAAAAGATGCTTTTAATAAAATTGAAACTATTAAAAAGTTCTTTACAGATGCACATGCTTATTTACAAGAAAAAAACCATGTTACTAATAATTTAAAATTAGAAGCTACACGAGGTTTGTTTGAAGGAAGACAAAAATTATATGTTCGTGCAAATGAAGTAAAACAAATGTTGATTGCCATTGAATTGGGTAAAACATTTGGTTTTAAAATAGTGATCGTAGGAGGTTCTGAAAGCTTCCAAATTGCACCTATTTTAGCTGCAAATAATATACCAGTAATATTAGATGGTCAACACGCATTACCAAGTACCGAAGATGATGACGTGGACCAACCCTATAAATTACCAGCTCAATTAACAAAGGCGGGAGTTTTAGTATCCTTGAGCGATATGAGTGAAAATACGAAACAAAGAAACCTTGCTTTTAATGCGGGAACTGCGGCTACTTATGGATTAACAAAGGAAGAGGCTTTAAGTGCCATTACCTTAAATAGTGCAAAAGTTTTGGGCATTGATGATGTTACAGGTTCTATTGAAACAGGAAAAGATGCCAATATTATTGTTAGCGAGGGTGACATTCTAGATATGCGTGGAAACCAAGTGGTGAAAGCGTTTATACAGGGTCGTGACATTTCATTAGACAATAAACAAAAGCAACTATTTGAACGTTACAAATACAAGTATAAAATAAAGTAATTCTATTGATCGCTTGTTTTAATATACATCCCATTCGCGAAAGCGTTTGGGATGTTTTTTTTGTACCTTAGCAACATGGCTAAAAAACTATATTTATTGGACGCATTGGCTTTAATTTATAGAGCTTATTATGCATTGATACGCACACCAAGAATTACAAGTACAGGAATTAATACGAATGCACAATTCGGTTTTACGAATACTCTTTTAGAAATTATTAAAAAAGAAAACCCTACACATATAGCAGTTTGTTTCGACACACATGCACCAACTGAAAGACATACAGATTTTACTGATTATAAAGCAAATCGTGAAGCCGCACCTGAAGATTTGCTAAGTTCTTTACCTCATATCAAAGCCATCATTGAGGGTTTCAATATTCCGGTGGTAGAGTGTGATGGTTTTGAAGCAGATGATGTAATTGGTACTTTAGCTTGGCAGGCTGCAGATTTGGGTTATGAGGTATATATGGTCACTCCAGATAAAGACTATGGACAATTATTGGTGAAACCAAACGTATATATGTGGAAACCACCCGCTTTTGGAAATGAAAGAGAAATAATTGATGCAGAAAAAATTAAAGCAAAATGGGATATCGCAAGAGTTGATCAAGTAGTAGACATGCTAGGTTTAATGGGAGATGCAGCTGATAATATTCCTGGAATTCCAGGTGTGGGAGAAAAAACGGCTGCAAAATTATTAAAAGAATATGATACACTTGAGGGTGTACTAGCCAATGCTGACAAGATTAAAGGCGCAATGGGTGAAAAAGTAAGAGCCGGGGTGGATTCTGCTATCATGAGTAAAAAATTAGCAACCATTATTACCAATGTGCCAGTTCAGTTTCATGAAGAAGATTACAAACTTTCAGAAAAGAATATACCAGCACTTACAGAAATATTTAATTTATTAGAATTTAAAACGCTAGGTAAAAGAATTTTAGGAAGTGATTTTGAAATAGTAACAGAAGGTGCAAAAGATAAACAAGTGGATCTTTTTGGGAATGAAGTAAAGCCTGTTAAAGAAAAGAGTAATAAAACTAAAACAAATACCATCGAATCATTAGAAGCATCCATTGCATCGAATGAAAATGAAACGGAAAATATGGATGGTGATGATGAAGAGTTGCCTCAAATAATAGTTAACAAAAATATAAATAATACCGAACATAAATATGAAGCAATTGTTGGAGAAGAGGCGATCAAACAATTAGTAACATCTTTATTAAATGAAAAAGAAATTTGTATTGATACTGAAACAACAGGCATAGATGCAAACAATGTATCTCTTGTGGGACTAAGCTTTGCATACAAAGAGCATGAGGGTTATTATATTCCTGTAGCCAATGATGAAAATGGTGTTAATGGGGCAGCGCATATATTATCATTGTTCACCGAGTTATTCAATAAAGAAGATATCACCTGGATTGGACAAAATTTAAAATATGATTTTTTAGTATTAAAATGGTATGGTGTAGAAATTAAAGGAAAAACATTTGACACCATGTTGGCCCATTATGTTATTGAACCAGAAGGTAGACGTAGCATGGATTTGTTAAGTGGTCAGTTTTTAGGATATGAACCGGTAGCAATTGAAACCTTGATTGGAAAAAAAGGGAAAAATCAAGGAACTATGCGTGATGTGGAATTAGATTTAATTAAAGAATATGCAGCTGAGGATGCAGATATTACCTTACAATTAAAACATTGTTTTTATCCAATGTTAAATAAAAAAGGAGTTGAAAAAGTGTTTGAAGAAGTAGAGAATCCTTTGGTAAGAGTATTAGTAGATATGGAATATGAGGGGGTAAAAGTGGATACTAACTTTTTAAACGATTATAGTATTGTTTTAGAAGAAGAAGCAAAAAAAGCAGAAGAACGTGTATTTGATCAAGCTGGCGTTAGATTTAATTTAGCATCACCAAAACAATTGGGTGAGGTTTTATTTGATGTTTTGAAATTAGATCCTAAAGCAAAAAAAACAAAGACGGGGCAATATGCCACTGGCGAAGATGTGTTATCTAAAATGGCAGCAAAACACAAAATTGTTGATGATATTTTAAATTTTAGAGAAATAACAAAATTAAAGTCAACCTATGTGGATGCTATACCTGAATTGATTAATCCTAAAACAGGCAGAATCCATACTAGCTATGCACAAGCTGTGGCGGTTACAGGAAGACTAAGTAGCACCAATCCCAACTTACAAAACATTCCCATTCGTTCTGAAAGAGGAAGAGAAATTAGAAAAGCATTTATTCCAAGAGATCCAAGTAGAGTTTTGGTAAGCGCCGATTATTCGCAAATTGAATTAAGAATTGTTGCGGCCATTAGCGGTGATCCTAATATGTGTGAAGCCTTTAAACAAGGTAAAGATATTCATACCGCAACCGCTGCGAAAGTATATGGAATAGCGGAAGAGGATGTAACCAAAGAAATGCGTTACAAAGCGAAGAGTGTGAACTTTGGAATTATTTATGGTCAAGGAGCTTTTGGACTTGCTGAAAATTTGGGAATTTCTAGAACAGAAGCAAAAGAGATCATTGATAATTACAAAAAGGAGTTTCCAAATATTCAAAAATATATGGACCAACAAATTAATAATGCAAAAGAGGTTGGATTTGTTGAAACATTAATGGGACGTAAAAGATGGTTAAGAGATATTAATAGTTCCAACTTTACGGTTCGTGGATTTGCAGAGAGAAACGCTATTAACTCCCCAATTCAAGGATCCGCTGCAGATATGATTAAGTTGGCAATGATTCGTGTTCATAACGAAATGAAAAAGAAACATTGGGAATCAAAAATGATTTTACAGGTGCACGATGAACTGGTTTTTGATGCTGTAGAATCTGAATTGCCGGAATTAAAAGCGCTTATCTTAAATTGTATGACTTCTGCAATGGTATTACCAAATGAAGTACCAGTGGAAGCAGAAATTGGAGTAGGGAAAAATTGGTTAGAAGCACATTAGTCTTTGCGCTTATAAACAGGCACTGTACTACAAGGCTCTCCAAACATGATGCTCTTTACGGTAGGTCTTAATTTTTGCGTAATGGCAACATATGCACTTTCTTCTATTTTGGTTTCACCACAACCCTTAATAACGATTCTTTGATCATTATAATCGGAAGGATTTATTTGAACAATAGCATCTAAAATTATCTGTTCTCTAACCTTTTCTTCTGCGCCAAAATAAACAGCCTTTGCAATGGGTTGTAAATAAGAAACGATTAACATATTGGCCCACATTGGGATAATAGCATCTGTTGAACAATGAATACCTACAATTTTATCAGCATAACCACTCCAATCTGTTGCTAATAATGCTGCTCTAAAGTCTTTTTCTTTTAAAATAAGCTCCATGAAAAGAAACGGTTTTATATCAAATAAAACAATTTCATTCGGAGGCAAATAAGATGCAAGGTCAATGGTAATTAAACCACTTTCGGCAACTTTATTATTAAGGATTGTAGACATAAAACAAAATTAGGATGTTTTATTAAATCTGTATTTACTATTTACAATAATAGTTCGCATAAAAAAGCCCCCTTAAAGGAGGCTTTATATTATTTATTTGAATGAACTAGAAAATTCTAGATCTATTATCTTCAATTTTCGCAATTTTCTTTAAAGAAGCATTTGATCTAAATAAAGAACTTCTTGTCCTATTTAAGGTTTCATCTTTAAAGAAGTTTAATTCTTGTTGAGCTTGTTTAGCACTAACATTATTTACAGAAAGTACAAAAACACCAGAATTACCCGCTATCGGTGCACTCACTTTATTTACTAATGATTTATTAAATGCTGCACCAATTAATTTTGGTTCATTACCTAATCCTGGGATCATTGAATAAGTGAAACTTAAACTATCCGCTTTTTGAACCAAAGCTTTTGAACTAGCTGCAATCGCCTCTAGTGTATTACCCTTTAAACTTGGTTTAATTTTATCTGCCTTCTTTTGATCTCTAATAATTCCTTCCACCTGTGGCTTTGCCGCATCTACACTTGCCAAACCCGCTTTGTCTTCGGCAGTAATTACTGCAACAATGTAGGTATCACCCAATTCTATGGGTTCAGATACATCATTAACATTTTTTTCATATGTCCAACGTACTAGTTGACGAGTTTCACCTAAACCTTGAATTTCAAAATCATTCACTTTAATTCCAGTTGCTGGTAAAACTTGTTTACCTAATTTAACTGCATTTTCATTAAATGACTTTACATCCTTACTTGTTGATGCAAATTGTGCTGCAGCAGTTGAGGCTGCAGTAATGGTTTCATTACTAGGTGTAATGGGTTTGGACAAATAAGCAATTTTATAAGCAGGTCCTTTTGCGGTTTGTTTTAAAATTTCTACATAATGATATCCGAAATCAGTTTTTATAACACCCTTTGTTCCAACAGAATTATCAAAAGCAAAGTCATTAAAAGCAGGAACCATTTGTGCTTGTGCAAACATACCTAAATTACCACCCTTTGCTTTACTTCCACCATCATCAGAATATTGTGCACATAAAGCTTCAAAATTAGCACCACCTTTAATTGCAGCACTAATACTGTCAATTAATTTTTTAGCACTGCTATCATCTTTAATTTGTTGTCCGTTTTGAGGATTATTAGTAGCTATTAAAATATGTCTAACACTTGTACTATCTGGCCATTGTTTTACGCCTAAAACTTTTGCTATGGTATAATTTTTACCATCTACATAGGGGCCATATGTATTTCCAACACCTACTGATAAAACAGAATCCTTGTTAGGTATTTGTAATGTTTTTTTACTGATATAGCTATTATAATAAGGAATTTCAGAACCCACTTTATTTAAATAAACAGCAGCATCTGGAGCAGCTTTAAAAGCTTCTTTTAAAGCAGTGATTTCATTTTTTGTATTTAAAGAGTCTGCTGATGTTGGAGCAGCGCTAAATCCAATATATCCAATATTTCTAGAAGTTTCTTCAATTTGATAAGCAGCAGGATTTTCTTTTAAATAAGCTGCAATTTCTTCATTCGAAACCTTTATACTACTATCAGAAATAGTCGTATAAGGCACGTGAACAAAATTAATCGATGAAATATTATTTAAATCTGCATATTGCTTTTCTACCAACCATTTAGGTACTTGAACACCTTTAACAACTAAAGCTTGATATTTATTTCTAATTCTATTTTCAATAGAAGGCTCTATATAGAATTTTTCTATTTGTTTAATTTGATCTTTATTCTTTGACTTTTTAATTTGTGCAATAGAATTTTTTGCATCATTCACTTTAAATTCACCAGTAGTTTTATCAGTAAATTCTTGTTTAAAAGGGGATTCATTACCAAATAATACATCAGATAATTCTTTTGTTCCTACGGTAATTCCTAATTTATCAGACTCGCTTTTAAAAAGTAATCTAGTAACTTCTTGTTCCCATAAATAACCAATCATTTGTTCTCTCTTCACACCTTGAGAAGCATACTGTTGTAATTGGATATCTAATTTTTCATCAAACTCTGTTTTATTAATTACTTCACCATTAACCTTACCTAAAGTAGAAGTATCATTCGCTCCTCTTTTGCGACCAATACCGTCTTGTAATATAAAAGCGATTAATGCAATAGCAATAATACCAAAGATGATCCAAGCACCTCTTTCTCTAATGTTCTGAATAATTGACATATATAATAAATTATAGGAAGGCAAAAATAAAGGTTTCTATTAACTTAATAAGCGTAATCCAATAAAAATGAGGCCTTTTTTAACTAAAAAGGGTAATTAAAAATACACATAGGGTTAGTGGAAAAATTAAAATTTAGTGGATAACCCTAATTTTTGAGTGAATAAATCTTAATAACTATGGAATAAAAAAAGAAGGTTGGTATCTGTTTTAAACTTTTAATCAAAAAATGTAAGTTTTATACCCGTTAATTAACAGTTAATAAACTGTGTATTAAAAAAAAAACTCTAAAATTGAATATAATTTTGTTAAGTATTTAATTCTTTAAAAGAATGCCTATACAATCATACAATTTAAAATATCTATATGTAATTATAGATGGTGTACATAAAATCTATTGTGAATAACTAAGATATACACTTATACACAGGGGTAATAGTATTAGGTTCTTTATATAAATGTATTATAGTTTAATACTACAATAGAAATTAACATTGGATTGAATTTAGAAATTTAGGCAGTTGATTTAAAATAAACTACTTTTATTCTCATCAAAAAAGGCACTATTTAAGGCAAGTATAAATACTATTATTAAAAATACTAAGTTTATACTAAAATACTAAATAGATATTAATTATTGATAATCAATTATTTATGATAAAAATTATTTAAAAAAGTAAAATAAACTAATCTAATTAGTAGAAAAATACTAAATATTTTAGTTTATTAACAAATTATCCCTATCTTCACATAAATATTCAAAGAAAACATAAAACGATTAACCATGAGTACTGCAAATGCTGAAAAATTAAAAGCCCTTAAATTAACCATCGATAAAATCGATAAGGATTATGGTAAGGGAAGTGTGATGATGATGAATGAAAGAAGTCAAGAGCCTCAAGAAGTTATTTCTACTGGTTCTATTGGATTAGATACTGCCTTAGGAATTGGAGGATTACCAAAAGGAAGAATAATTGAAATATATGGACCAGAATCTTCAGGTAAAACAACAGTTGCAATTCATGTAATTGCAGAAGCACAAAAAAAGGGTGGAATGTGTGCAATTATCGATGCTGAACATGCTTTTGATAGTGCATATGCTAAACGTTTGGGTGTTGATGTTGATAATTTACTAGTTTCTCAACCTGATTACGGTGAGCAAGCTTTAGAAATTGCGGATCGTTTAATATTATCTGGTGCAATAGATGTTGTTGTTATTGACTCAGTAGCTGCATTAGTTCCAAAAAGTGAATTAGAAGGTGAAATGGGAGATTCTAAAATGGGTTTACATGCTCGTTTAATGTCACAAGCATTAAGAAAATTAACAGCCACTATTAATAAAACTGGTACCGTATGTATTTTCATTAACCAGTTAAGAGAAAAAATTGGTGTAATGTTTGGTAACCCAGAAACTACAACGGGTGGTAATGCATTAAAATTCTATGCTTCTGTTCGTTTAGATATTAGAAGAATGGCACAGATTAAAGATGGTGATGAAGCTGTTGGAAATAGAGTGAAAGTAAAAGTGGTTAAAAATAAAGTAGCTCCTCCATTTAGAGCAGCAGAATTTGAAATTATTTTTGGAGAAGGAATTAGTAAGATCGGTGAAATAATTGATATGGGTGTTGAATTAGAAATTATCAATAAAAGCGGCTCTTGGTTTAGTTATGAAGGAAATAAATTAGGACAAGGGCGTGATTCAGTTAAAATAATTTTACACGATAATCCAGAAATGGCGAATGAAATTGAAGCTAAGATAAGAGCAAAAATTGCAGCAAAAGTTGAAGAAGCTGCAAGTAAATAATATTTATCTCGTTTTTTAAAGGTTAGTAGGTACGGACCGCATCATTTATGGTGCGGTTTTTTTATATTTATAAAAAAAATTGATTCGAATTTTAAAAATATTTATTAGAGCAGCACTCTGGATATTTTGTGCTGATATTAAAATAAAAAATAAATATTTATTAAAACAAGATGGGCCATTATTAATCATAGCAAACCATCCAAATTCCTTCTTAGATGCTATTATAATTGGAGCCCAATATAATAGAAGAATCTATTTTTTAGCAAGAGGTGATGCTTTTACTAAAAAACACCATCGTTTTTTATTAGGCTTATTAAATATGATTCCCGTTTATCGACTAAGAGAAGGAAAACAATATTTACATCTAAATGAATATGCATTTAATGAATCGGTTAAATTATTAAATAAGGGTGAAGCTGTTTTAATTTTTATAGAAGGAGTTTGTATGAATACTCATCAACTTCAACCATTTAAAAAAGGAGCTTCAAGAATTTTAGCGCGCGCACATCAACAAAATATATTTCCTACAATTCATATTGCTGGTATATCTTATAACCAACTCATAGGAGTTGGTAAAAAAGTAAATATTTGTATTACTGAATTCTTATTAACCTTTCCACTCAAAACCCCAAAGGATTTCGTACATTTTAATCAACAGGTGTTTATTGAGTTAGAAAATAATATACATATACCCACATCCCCCACTAAAATTAAAAAGAACGTAATCTATTTTTTACATTTTCCATATTACAAGTGGTTATATTTTTTTACTGCAAAAAAAACAAAAAACACCGTTTTTTTTGATTCTGTACTATTCAGCTTATTGTTATTTACCTATCCAATTTTTATGATCATCTTATTTTTAATTTTTTATTTAATTGGAATATCGTTGCCAATTATTTTTGGTATATTGTTATGTATTCTTTTATACAATAAATACACGGTAGAATAATTAAAAAAATGATAAAATCAACAATGAAAAATATTAGAAAACTAGAACGTAGAAAAAAAATCGCACTCATTGCGCATGACAATAAAAAGAAAGATTTAATAGAATGGGCAATTCATAATAAGATAGAGTTATCAAAACATTCTTTAGTAGCTACAGGTACTACGGGAAAACTAATTGAAGAAGCTTTAGACCAACCTGTCGTAAAATTATTAAGTGGTCCACTGGGTGGTGATCAACAAATTGGTGCAATGATTGCTACAGGAGACATTGATGTGGTGTTTTTCTTTTTTGATCCCATGGAAGCGCAGCCGCACGATAGCGATGTAAAAGCATTATTAAGATTGGCTGTTGCCTGGAACCTACCAATGGCCTGTGATAGAACCACTGCCGATTTTTTAATGACCTCTAGATTTATGCAGGAAGAATATAGTTATGAGCTTCCTGATTACACCCAATACCTTAATAGAAACATTTAAATAAAAAGAATAAAAATGAAAAAGCAAGCACTCCTATTTTCTTGTATATGTTTATTATCAAATACAATCAACGCACAAAAAAATTTAATTGGATTTAAATCTGATGTCAATCAATTAAAAAATGAAAAAGCTTTTGACGCACAATTAAATGCAAAAAGAGTTGGTGAACACATTAAACAACTTTCTTCGGTACCCCATCATGTTGGTTCAGTGGGTGGTAAAATGGTAGCAAGTGAAATTGCTAAAGTATTCACTGCTGCAGGATGGGATACAAAAATTGAAACGTATCAATTAATGTTTCCAACACCTATAACAAGAACACTAGAGATGTCTGGCGTAACGAATTATAAAGCGAAATTAAAAGAGACGCCTTTAAAAGAAGACGCAACTTCAAATCAAGCAGATCAACTACCCACCTACAATTGTTGGAGTGCAGATGGGGATGTAACTTCTAATTTGGTTTTTGTAAATTATGGTTTACCGGAGGATTATGAAACACTTGCTAAATATGGTATTGATGTAAAAGGTAAAATTGTTATCGCGAAATATGGTCGTAGCTGGAGAGGAATTAAACCAAAAGTAGCACAAGAGCATGGCGCTATCGGTTGTTTAATTTATTCTGATCCTATTGATGATGGGTATGGTGCTGGAGATGCTTACCCAGTTGGTCCTTTTAAAAATGATCAAACGGTACAAAGAGGATCTATTATGGATATGGTTATTTATCCGGGAGACCCTACTACGCCTAATATAGCATCCGTGGAAGGCGCCCCTAGAGTGGATCATAATGATGCAAAAAACCTACTAAAAATACCGGTACTTCCTATTAGTTATGGAGATGCCGCACCTTTGTTAAAAGATATGGCGGGTCCTGTCGCACCAAAAGAATGGGTGGGTGGCTTGCCATTTACTTATCATATTGGGCCAAGTGCATCTCAAGTACATTTAAAGCTTGCGTTTGATTGGAAATTAAGACCAGGTTTAGATGTAATTGCAACTATAAAAGGATCTGAATTTCCTGATCAATGGGTAATTAGAGGTAATCATCATGATGGTTGGGTAAATGGAGCAGCAGACCCAATAAGTGGGATGGCTGCTGAGCTAGAGGAGGCTATTTCGATAGGCGAATTATTAAAAACAGGGTGGAAACCAAAAAGAACTTTGGTGTATTGTGCTTGGGATGCGGAAGAACCTGGATTAATGGGGTCCACAGAGTGGGTTGAAAACCATGCTGCAGAATTACAAGCAAAAGCAGTTGCTTATATTAATTCAGATGGCAATGGACGTGGATTTTTAGGAGCCGAGGGCTCACACGCATTTGCACCCTTAATTACAGAAATTAGTAAAACCGTAATTGATCCTCAAACGAAAGTTTCGGTGTTTGAAAGAGCAAAAGCCGCAAGAGCAGTACGTGCATCAAATCCTGCCGCAAAAAAAGAGGCATTTAATTCAACGCAATATCCTTTAGGCGCAATGGGTTCGGGCTCTGATTATTCTTCATTTATTCAACACCTTGGAATTCCATCTCTAAATATTGGATACGGTGGTGAAGACGAAGGTGGTGAATATCACTCGATTTATGATTCTTATGATATGTACACACGTTTTAAAGATCCAACTTTTGAATATGGAATTACATTGGCTCAAACAACTGGCCGTGTAGTATTGCGTCTTGCAGATGCTGATGCTTTACAGTTTGATTTTAGAGAATTACATAAAACAGTAAAAGGATATATTAGCGAGTTAATGAAAAATGTGGACCAGCTTCGTGAAAAAGCAACCATAGAAAATGAATTAATTAAAAACAAGGCATATATCTATGCAGCCGATCCTACTGAAAAATTAAAAACCCCAGAACTGGTTGCTGAAGTACCTTATGTTGATTTTTCATCTATTTTAAATGCATTAACTAAATTAGAAAAAGCAGCAGCCCATGCAGAAGAAGTTAAAAAATCAATGGACGCTCATCAATTAGCCGAAGTAAATTCAAAAATATACCGAGCAGAGCAAACCTTGTTAACTGATGCTGGATTGCCAAGACGCCCTTGGTTTAAACACAGTTTATATGCACCAGGATTTTACACGGGCTATGGTGTAAAAACAGTACCAGGTGTAAGAGAAGCTATTGAACAAAAAAATTGGGCGGAAACAAAAGAACAAATTAACGAAGTGGCAAAATCAATTGATAAACTTTCTGCTTATTTAGAAGCATTATAGAGTGTACCTTTGCGTATGCCTTTTCAACTAAAATCTACTTATACCCCCTCAGGAGATCAACCTAGTGCCATTGCACAGTTGACTGAGGGGGTTTTAAGTGGAGATAGGTGCCAAACACTTTTAGGTGTTACAGGAAGTGGTAAGACATTTACGATTGCCAATTTAATTCAGAACATACAACGTCCCACTTTAGTGTTAACGCACAATAAAACATTGGTTGCGCAACTATATGGGGAATTCAAAAGTTTTTTTCCCGATAATGCGGTAGGTTATTTTGTTTCCTATTATGATTATTATCAACCCGAAGCATATTTACCAACATCAGGAGTATATATTGAAAAAGATTTAAGCATTAATGAAGAGTTGGATAAACTTAGGCTTCAAGCAACTGCACAATTATTAAGTGGTCGTAGAGATATTATTGTTGTTGCAAGCGTAAGTTGTATTTATGGTATGGGTAATCCTACTGAATTGGAAAATGGAATTATAAGAATTTATAAAGGACAAGTATTAGCAAGACAAGCTTTTTTACATGCACTTGTAAATGCACTATACCATCGTAGTGTGATTGAATTTGATCGCGGAGCATTTAGAGTAAATGGAGACACGGTGGACATTAGATTACCCTATGTAGATTATGGATATCGTATTACTTTTTTTGGAGATGAAATTGAAGATATTGAAACCATTGAAATAGAAACAGGAAAAAGAATAGAACGCATGGATAATGCTGCTATTTTTCCAGCCAATCTTTATTTGGCACCAAAAGATATGGTGCAACAAATTATTTCAGAAATACAGGATGAAATGCGTGCACAGGTGGAGTATTTTAAGAGTGTAGGAAAAAATGTAGAAGCAGCGAGAATTAAAGAGCGTGTTGAATATGATATTGAAATGATTAGAGAGTTGGGTTATTGTACTGGCATTGAAAACTATTCTCGATTTTTTGATAGAAGAGTTCCTGGTACAAGACCTTTCTGTTTATTAGATTATTTCCCAAAGGATTTTTTATGTGTGATTGACGAGAGCCATCAAACTATCCCACAAATTAGCGGTATGTATGGTGGAGATAGAAGCAGAAAAATGAATTTGGTGGAATATGGTTTTAGATTACCAAGCGCTATTGATAATAGGCCACTTAATTTTACGGAGTTTGAAAACATTATTGGTCAAACTATTTTTGTAAGTGCAACTCCGGGTGAATATGAATTAGAAAAAACAGGAGGATTAATTGTGGAACAGGTAGTAAGACCAACAGGATTATTAGATCCACCCATTGAAGTGCGACCGACAAAAAATCAAATTGATGATTTATTAGACGAGATAGCCATGCAGGTTGAAAAAGGGGATCGTGTATTGGTAACAACGCTTACTAAAAAAATGGCGGAAGAAATGGATCGTTTTTTACAAAAAATACAAATCAAATCAAAATATATACATAGTGATATAGATGCTTTAGAACGTGTTGAAATATTACGTGAATTAAGATTAGGGGTGATCGATGTACTTGTTGGTGTAAATCTTTTAAGAGAAGGATTAGATTTGCCAGAGGTTTCTTTGGTTGCGGTATTAGATGCTGATAAGGAGGGATTTTTAAGAAATGAAAAATCGTTAACACAAACTGCAGGAAGAGCGGCGAGAAATTCCAATGGTCGCGTAATATTTTATGGGGATAGTATTACAAAAAGCATGCAAAGAACCATTGATGAAACCAATCGTCGTCGCGAAAAACAAATTAAATATAATACAGAACACAATATTACACCTACCACCGTGGTAAAGAGTATAGAACAAGTCATGGCACAAGGATCGGTGTTAGATATCAAAGGATACACACTTAACAATATGAATGTGCGAACCACGGATGAAATAAATATATTGTCTGAAAGTACCGAAAAGTATAGTGAATTTAAAACCATTCCTCAATTAGAGAAGGCCATTAAGGATACTAAAAAACAAATGGATAAATTTGCAAAAGCAATGGACTTTATGGAAGCAGCAAAAACAAGAGACGAAATGTTTTTATTAGAAGCCCAATTAGAAAAAATGAAAGCTGCGAATTAATTAATCACAATAAATTAAATAATGACCAATCTTTTACAATCAATTTTTGATGGATTAATGCAAACGGGGTGGGTTGAGGGGGTTGCTGTTATTGCTGGTATTGTATCTGTTTGGTATAGTAGAAAAGAAAATATATTAGTTTATCCAACAGGGCTTGTAAACACGATTTTTTATATTTATTTAAGTTATAAAGGTCATTTATTGGGCGAGGCTAGTGTAAACTTATATTATACCATTATGAGTATCTATGGTTGGTATTTGTGGACGCGTAAAAAAGAAGACCATCAAACACTTGTGCTTCAAATTACACTGAGCACAAAAAAAGAGTGGTTAATGCAACTTGCATTTTTTGCCGCTTTTTATATTTTAATTTTTGTTTCCCTCACTTTTGCAAAAGCAGCATTTGCGCCAGAAGCTATTCCTTGGGCTGATGCGTTTGCAAGTGCTACAGCCTATACGGGCATGTGGTTAATGGCAAAGAAAAAAGTAGAGAGTTGGATTTGGTGGATACTTACCAATATGGCTTCTATTCCACTCTATTTTATAAAGGGATATGCATTTACAAGTGTGCAATTTATTGTTTTATTAATTTTAGCAATTGCAGGATTAAAATCCTGGTATCAAAAGTCAAAACAAATCAATGCAAGCCATTAAAAAAATTGTTGTTTTAGGACCAGAGTCTACAGGAAAATCAACCCTATGTGAGGCCTTAGCAAAGCATTATAATACACAATGGTGTCCCGAATATGCGCGACAATATTTATCAGAAAATGGGACGGATTATACTTATGAAAATTTATTAACCATTGCAAAGGGTCAGTTAGCGGGCGAAGATGCTTATGTGGAAAAAGCAAGCGACTTGTTAATAATTGACACAGATATGTATGTTATGAAAGTTTGGTGTGAATATGTGTTTAATAACTGCCATCCATTTATTTTAGAAAAAATAAATGAAAGAAAATATGATGCTTATTTATTGTGTGATATTGATTTACCATGGGCTGCTGATGAAATGAGAGAATATCCCAACGAAGCACCGCGCAAGGAATTGTTTACCATTTATAAGGAACTATTAATCAATCAAAAAACGCCTTGGGGAATCGTAAGTGGCACCGGAGAAGTTCGAACTAAAAATGCTATTGAGCTAATAGAAAAAATGACCCAACAATAATTTTCTATTTGCTTTTTAATAAAGCATGAATATCTTCATCGAATTCAATATTATTCATCTCTCTTAATATTTGAGGATACCTCCATGCAACCCTTCCTGACATTGGGTTTGCAGTGAATTTTTTAGGATTAGGAAACCCAGCAATAATCATTGCTGCTTCGGCTCTTGTTAAATTTTTTGCTGATTTATGAAAATAATGTTGAGCAGCAGCTTCAACTCCAAAACAACCGGGTCCTGTTTCAATTACATTTAAATACACTTCTAATATTCTTTTTTTACCCCAAATTTTTTCAATTAAAAAAGTGAAATAAAATTCTGGAATTTTTCGAATGTATTTATCAAATCCACTTCCTTGCCAAAGAAAAACATTCTTTGCAGTTTGTTGAGTAATAGTACTTGCTCCACCACCAAAAGGTATTTTAGATTTTTTATTTTTCTTTTTGGGGTGCATACTTTTTTCCATTGCATCCCAATCAAAGCCACTATGATCGGTGAAAGCTTGATCCTCACTAGCTATAGCGGCCAATTTAATATTATATGAAATTTCATCCCAGCCAACATAGTCTCTATTTAAACCCAATCCAAATGCATTGGTTATTTGTGTAATAGTGATAGGGGGCTCTACAAATTTTGTGATAAGCACATATAATATAGAGCTTAAAAAAAGATAGAATAAAATTTTTCGAATTTTTTTAAACACTTATTTCTGTTGTTTAAATTTAAATAACCTCCAAGGTAAATCGTTTACCAATAGGTCGATAGTTAGGATTTTTCTTAGCCTGCCAATCTCCTAAAAACCAAGCCACAATACCAGCGGCAATTTGTGAAATATTGCGACTTCCAAAAACAGGTTCCTTATTAATAATGGAGTTAGTTATATTTAATCCAGAATACAAAGGACCAGCCACTTTTAAAAAGGCTCCATTTGTAAAAACGCTTGTGTAGTGACCTTTTTCAAAAGCAACTGAAATGATTTCATTATAATGAATGGTAAGAGTTCCTAATTTTAAAGTGTCTTCTCCCCATGTTCCATATACTGTGGTCATTGGTTGTAAGCTATACAAATTAAGGTGAATAGAATCTGCTTGCACTTTTTGAACAACACCAGTAATCCACTGATGATTACTTAGTTCAATGTTCATGTAACTCCCATTCACATAGGAATGAACAATCACTCCACGATCTTTTAAAGCTAAAACACTACCTCCCTGCGCATTTAGTTGGCCAAGGCTCACTATTAAAATGATAAATATTGAAATAATTTGCTTCACAATACAAGTTACGAACTAATATTTTAATGCACTATAAAAAAGTGCTGCACTAAAAATTAATATGATGATCCCAGATAAACGGTTAATCCAAATTAATGTTTTTTCGGTAAGCTTGGGTCTAAGTGCACCCGCTAAAAGTACTTTTAATAAATCCGATATTAATACAAAAAATAAACAGGTACCAAAAACAACTAATTTATAAAAAGTAGGATTTTCGGTTTCAATGGCGTCCGCACCAATAGCGGCAGTCCATGCAAACCAAAATAAAAACACACCAGGGTTTAGCATATTCATTAAATACCCCGAAAAAAAGATACCTAATAGATCTCTTTTACGTAACTCTTTTTGCTTATCATCTATTATTTCGGTTTGCACTTTTTTAAACAAAAGTGTATATAAACCCATTAATAATAAAAATCCTGCTCCTACCATGGCAACAACAGCCTTGTGCGATAATACAAGTGTAAATAATGCAGTGAATACATTACAAATAATTAGTAAAGTAATATCGCTTGCTGAAACCCCTGCTACGAAAGCATATCCAGCCTTATGACCATTTGTTAAACTTTGTTTTAGTATAGCAAAAATTACTGGCCCAATAGAAATACTTAAAATAAGACCTAATAGCAGGCCCTTGATAATGGGTGCTATCATATTACTTATTTGAAATAAAGGCTTTCCAATCTTTTAATAGTTCGCCTTTTAATACTCTTGGAAATTTATGTTGTCCACCAATCTTTCCCTTGCTTTGCATGAAAGATAAAAATACCGACTCTTTTAAAATACATACGCTGATATCTTTCAATGCACTTTTTCTTTCTACCGCATAATCATCATTCAAATCATTAAGCTTATCATCAATTTTAGAGGCTAATATTTTTTCATCTACATTCTGATCACAAGCAATATACCATTTGTGCGCAAAAAAATTATGTAAGGGTTCACCTGTAACACAATATTCAGGAATAGAAATATTCAATTCTTCACTTACCAATTGAATGGCTTTATTCATATTATCAACACTTAAATGCTCCCCCACTAAACTTAAAAAGTGTTTAGTTCTTCCTGTGATAATAATTTCAGCATTTGCTTTGTCAATAAAACGAACTGTATCACCAATTAAATAACGCCAAGCTCCTGCAACGGTACTAATTAATATGGCATAATCTTTTCCCTCTTCAACTTCATGAATCATTAGGGCTTCAGGATTTTCAATCAACTCACCGTCTGCGTCAAAATTATTTTCATCAAAAGGCACGAACTCAAAAAAGATATGTTGATTAAACGAAAGGCGCATCCCTGCACCATTTTGTTTATCCTGCCATGCTAAAAAACCTTCGCTGGCCAAATAGGTTTCAATATATGAAATAGGCTTACCTAATAATTTTTCAAAACCATGTTTGTAAGGCTCAAAACTTACACCACCATGTACAAAAAAGGCAAGATTAGGCCACATTTCATGAATGTTGTTTAGTTGGTATCTTTCAATAATCATTTCGATACACATTTGTATCCATGCAGGAACTCCAACAATAAATCCAATATCCCAATTAGGTGCTTTTTCAACAATCTCTTTTAATTTTTTATTCCAATCTCTTTCTTTGGCAATTTTTCTTCCAGGCTTATAAAAAGGTTGAAACCAAAATGGTGCTTTTTTTGCAGTAATGCCACTTAAGTCTCCTGCATAATATCCTGGACCTTTTTGTAAATCAGTACTACCACCCAATGTTAACCAACCTTTGCTAATACTTGTAAATGGAACATCTTTGTAATTAAACAAACTAATAAGTTGTTTAATCATGATTACTTTGTTACCTCTTAGTAAATCATTGGTTACCGGAATATATTTACTAGCAGCCTCGCTTGTACCACTACTAAGGGCAAAAAATTTAATTTTACCAGGCCAAGTAATATCAGGTTGTCCTTCGAGGGTTTTATACCACCACTCTTTGTATATTTTATTGTAATTATAGGCAGGCACATTTTGTTGAAATGATTTTCCTACATGTTTGCTTTGTAAAATTTGTTCGAAACCAAATTTTTGACCAAATTCAGTATAGCGCGCTCGCTTTAATAGCTTTTTAAGCACGCGTAGCTGCGATCTTCTAGGACTTCTTTGGGGAAGCCCTAGTGCCTTATTAAGGCTCTTGGGAAGGTTAATCTCGAAAATCGGCATCTACAAAATCGGGTTTTATCTTTTAAGATTATATACAAAAATAGGAATGTTATTCCAGCAAACGAAGCTACTTTTGTAATATGATTAAAAATACACTTTTCAAGGCCATTCAGGCAGGAGCAAATGAGTTAACAAGGTATTTTAACGGTACTTTTACAATTAATAGTAAGGCTACAATTAACGATTTGGTAACCGAAGCGGATCATGCTTCTGAGCGCGCCATTTTTGAAGTAATTCAGGCAGCGCATCCCGATCATTTTATATTAAGCGAAGAAACAGGCGCGATTCCCTCTAATTCAAATATTAAATGGATTATTGATCCAATTGATGGCACCATCAATTTTGCCAACGGAATACCTATTTGTTGTGTTAGTATTGGGGTGGAAGAAAACGGAGAAATGTTAATGGGTGCGGTGTACAATCCATTTATGAATGAAATGTTTTTTTCAGAAAAAGGAAAGGGAGCTTTTTTAAATGACAAACCCATTAAAGTAAGTGATAAAGACAATCTATTAACAAGTTGCTTGGTTACCGGATTTCCATATCAATACTTAGATGCAGAAAATGGACCCTTGCAAATTTTTGAAAAACTAATTCGAAAATCAATACCAGTTCGAAGATTAGGTAGTGCTGCACTTGACTTATGCTGGACGGCGGCAGGTAGATTTGATGGTTTTTATGAACACAAATTACAAGCTTGGGATAGTGCTGCAGGATATTTAATTGTTCAAGAAGCGGGAGGTACTGTGACAGATTTAAATGGCGATAAATATAATCCATATCAACCAGGTATCATTGCTACTAATGGAAAAATTCAGGATCAATTATTGGCTTTATTAAAAGGTGGATCTTTATAAAATATAATTATGGAAGAAAGAACAGAAATAGAAAAACTAGGTGAGTTTGGATTGATTAATCATTTAACTGCAAATTTTGAAACTCAAAATGCATCTACTGTATTATCTATTGGAGATGATGCAGCAGTGATTGATCATTTTGGAAAACAAACCGTGATCACTACCGATTTATTAGTGGAAGGAGTACACTTTGATTTAATGTATACTCCCCTAAAACATTTAGGATATAAAGCAGTAGTAGTCAATGTAAGTGATGTGTATGCAATGAACGCACAACCCACACAAATCACGATGAGCTTAGCTTTCAGCAATAGGTTTAGTTTAGAAGCGTTGGAAGAATTTTATTTAGGCGTACAAATTGCTTGTGAAAAATATGGGGTTGATTTAGTGGGTGGAGATACTTCTACTTCTCAAAAAGGGTTGGTTATTTCTGTTACAGCGATAGGAGAAGTGGCACCGGAAAAATTTGTAAAAAGAAGTACTGCAGAAAGTGGTGATTTAATTTGCGTATCCGGAGATTTGGGAGCAGCATTTTTAGGTTTAACCTTAATGGAGCGCGAAAAGAAAATCTTTTTAGAAAATCCACAAGTACAACCAACGCTTGAAAATGAAGATTATATCGTGGGTCGTTTATTAAAACCGGAAGCAAGAAAAGATATCATAGAGTATTTAGAAACACAACAAATAATGCCAACTGCCATGATGGATGTGAGCGATGGCTTGAGTAGTGATGTGTTACATATTTGTAAGCAAAGTAATTTAGGTTGTAGAATTTATGAAGATAAAATTCCTTTAAACGAGGCAACTAAGGCGGCAGCTTTTAAATTTGGATTAGACCCAACAGTGTGTGCATTAAATGGTGGAGAGGATTACGAATTATTATTTACCATGAAGCAAGCCGACTATGATAAAATCACATTACAGGAAGATATAAGTGTAATTGGATACATGTGTGATTTGGAAGAAGGAACCAAAATTATCACCAAAGGAAATAATGTATTTGATATCAATGCACAGGGATGGAACGCATTTGCTTAAATAAAATAGTTTGCTAATGTTATGTTTATTTAGCTTACTACCATTTTAATGAACTGACGATCTGCACTTAAACAAAGTAGGTCGGCATTTTCATTGATATCAATCTTTGCATGTATACCCTCTTTGTGCATTACGCGAGCGGGATAAACACTACACATTTTAATGGCTTCTCCTAAGTCAATACCCACTTCGTTCACTAAATTATTTATGGATTTAATTTGTGTTAAAGCAGATCCACTAAGTGTTCCAGCGCTTTCATATTTATCTCCCGCTAATACATGTTGATAAAAACCAGTATTGGTTTCGGTAACCGCATCGGTGATACAAAATAAACGATCTCCCATTAATTTTTTTGCAATTTTAATGGCAGAAAAATCAACATGATAACCATCTGCTACCAAGCTACACATTGCACGGTTGTGATTAAATAATGCACCTACCATTCCGGGTGCTCTATGTTGTAAAGCACTCATTGCATTAAATAAATGAGTTGCAACAGTTATATTATTATTAAAAAAAGTACTACTCAATTCATAGCTTGCATTACTATGACCAGCAGATACAATAATTCCATTCGATTGAATTAAATCAATAATTTCATTATTGCAAATCTCAGGAGCCAATGTAATCATGCTAATCCATTCTTTACCATAATCCAATAAATCTTGTACTTGTTGTAGACTAGGACTATGTAAAACAGAGGCTTGATGCGCTCCCTTTTTTGATTCATTAATCCAAGGTCCCTCAATATGCAAACCAATACAACCCTTACCACCATTTGTTTTATAATCTTTTACTGCATCAATAGCTTTGTAAATGATTGGATAAGTTTGAGAGGCAATAGTGGGTTGAAAATAGGCAGCCCCCCCTTTTAAGCAATACTGATAAATTTTTTCGATACAATCTGCATCGGGAAATTCTGAAAGTAATTTTCCTGCAGCTCCATAAATTTGAAGGTCAATTAATGCAGGAATAATTAATGGATATGCATTTTTATGATCATAGCCTTCTTTGCTTATTGAAATTATTTTACCATTATTTATTTCAATACACACTTCTGAAACCCACCCATTTCCAGTAAATAATTCTTGTGCCGATAAAAATTCAGACATGGATAAAATTTAAATAGATTAAAGAATTTTAAAATCATCTGCATCTTTCCAAAAAGGAAATTGCGTTCTGGTATTGTTTATTTCTTCCTTTTGTAGGGTGATGTGAAAAACATCTTCTTCGTATGCGCAGTGATAAAGCACTTCGCCCAAAGGACCCACTACCATTGAGTCTCCGCTATGTGCAATATTTTTTCCATCTAATCCTACTCTGTTCACACCAATTGAAAAACATTGATTTTCAATGGCACGTGCACATAATAATGTTTTCCATGCATGATTTCTTTTTTCGGGCCAGTTCGCAACATACAGTATCACATCATATTCTTTATTGTCATCCACTAGTTGTTGACGCGACCAAATGGGAAAACGTAAATCGTAACAAACTTGCAAATTTATTTTCCACCCTTTTACACTTGCAATTAATCTTTTATTGCCACTAGCATACTTTTCATCCTCGCCCGCAAATGCAAATAAATGGCGCTTATCATAATAACCTAACTGTCCATTGGGTAACATCCAAATGAGTCGATTGTAATATTTTTCGTTCTCTTCAATAATAACGGAACCAGTAATAATAGCCTTTTTTTCAAATGACCATCTACGCATCCAGTCAATAGTGGGTCCCTCCATCGTTTCTGCAAACTTTTCAGGTTGCATGGTGAATCCTGTAGTAAACATTTCGGGCAGCACAATGATTTCTGTAGGTTGATCAATGGAATTTATTTTTTCAGAAAACATAGAAAGATTAGCTTCCTTATCCTCCCAAAAGAGAGCTGTTTGAATCAAAGAAAACTTTAAAGATGACATTACAAAGGTTTTGCTTTACAAATTAAAGATACAATTACTTGCTAAGATCCAGGTTTATACAACTTTTGAATAATGGGCTGGATAAGTACTGGCTCAAAGCCTCTTTGGTGTAGAAATGCCTGTGTTTTTACCATTCTTGCTAGTCCTCGCTCCCCCTTGAGTGTAGCCCACTTTTTGTTAGCCAGGTCCTGAAGCTTTGCTATATAATCATCTTCATCAATGGAAGCCAAAGCCTTTTTGATATTATAAGCACTTACCTTTTTTTGGTATAAAGCATGGTTAATTTTTAATTTCCCCCATCCTTTAATACGAAAATGCCCCCCAGCAAAAGAGGTTGCAAATCTTTCCTCATTTAAAAAATTATCTGCAATCAAATCTGACAAGATTTCCTCTACTTCTGGCTTGGTCATTCCCAGTTCGTATAGCTTATCCCTCACTTCCTGTTGGGCCCTTTCTTGGTAGGCACAAAAATGACGAATGCTAATGATGGCCTGTTCTTTTCCTACTCTATTTTTTTTCATCTATGTCAATAAGTAGTGCTAAAATAGCTTTTTAATCTTAACATTTTACATTAGGTTTGCTCTAGTTATAAAACGCGATTTTTTCAAAAGCCAAACAACAAAAATTCTATGAAATTTATTGTTTCTTCATCTTCTCTTTTAAAACACCTTCAACAAATTTCTGGTGTCATAAATACCAATACTGTTTTGCCTATTTTGGAAGACTTTTTATTTGAAATAGAAGATAAAAAATTGAACATTGTTGCAACGGATTTAGAAACAGTGATGCGTGTACAAATGGAAGTAGAAAGTAAGGCAAATGGTCGTGTTTGTATTCCTGCAAAAATTTTAATTGATTCTTTAAAAAATATTGCGGACCAACCTTTAACTTTTAACATTGATAAAAATTACGCAGTAGAAATTACAAGCGACAATGGTAAGTATAAAGTGATGGGAGAGAATCCAGATAATTTTCCAAAAGAGCCTACAGCGGACGATACCACTGGATTTAAGATGACAAGCACAGGATTATTAACTGCCATTAATAAAACATTGTTTGCGGTGAGTGGTGATGATTTGCGACCAGCTATGACAGGTGTATTTTTCGAATTATCAAAAGATAGCGTGCAATTTGTTGCAACAGATGCACATCGTTTAGTAAGATATAAAAGAACAGATGCAAAGGCAACGCAAAACGCAAGTTTTATTGTTCCTAAAAAACCATTGAATTTATTAAAGAACGCATTGCCTGATAATGACGATCCAATCACAATTAGTTTCAATAACAATCATTTATTTGTGGACCACGGATCAACACAATTAATTTGTCGATTAATTGATGCACGTTTCCCTGATTATAAAGTAGTTATTCCAAACGATAATCCATATCGATTAACTGTAAATAAGCATGATTTTCAAAATGCATTGCGTCGTGTAAATGTATTTAGTAATAAGAGCACAAACCAAGTTGCTTTAAATATTACAGGTAATGAATTGCAAATGGCAGCTCAGGATATTGACTTTAGTTTTGAAGGAAATGAGCGCATGAGTTGTGAATACCAAGGTGAAGACATTCAAATTGCATTTAATGCAAAATTCTTAATTGAAATGTTGAATGCTGCCGATACCGATGACGTCTATTTAGAATTATCAACACCAAGTAAAGCGGGCTTAATTAAGCCTTCAGAACAAGCACCAGGCGAGGACTTGTTAATGTTGGTGATGCCATTGATGTTAAATAGTTAGTCAAATAATTAGTAAGAGATAATCCGTACCATAAAAACAACCCAAGCCCGATGATTTCTGTATAAGAACATCGGGTTTTTTATTTACATTTATGTACTAAAAACAATTGCATGCTTCAGACTATTGAAAATTATTTTCAACACATTCCAAGTTTACATAGGGCATTATTATTAGCTGGAGGGATTACTTTTTTTTGGTTGATTGAAATTGCTGTTCCTCTTTTTAATTTTAAGTATAGCAAAATTAAACACGCAGGTGTCAACTTGTTTTTTACATTTACCACCATTGTTATCAATTTTGGGTTTGCATTAATAATGGTAAAAGCAAGTGATTGGGTGGTTGATCAACATTTTGGTTTGCTACAAATAATTTCAGTGGCACCATTGGCAAAAGCAATACTGGGCTTATTATTATTAGATTTTATTGGGGCTTATTTGGTGCATATGATTGAACATAAAGTAAAATTTTTATGGAAATTTCATATGGTGCACCATGCCGATACTCATGTTGATACTACAACAGGCAATAGACATCATCCAGGTGAATCGGTGGTAAGAGCAGTGTTTGCCATTTTAGCCGTACTTGTTTTAGGTACTCCTATGTGGATGGTGATGTTGTATCAAAGTTTAAGTGTCGTATTAACACAATTTAATCATGCGAATATTCGTATACCTAATTGGTTTGATAAAACAGTTGGATTGATTATCGTATCTCCCAATATGCATAGAGTACATCATCATATTACACGCCCTCAAACGGATAGTAATTATGGAAATATATTTTCGTTTTGGGATCGTATACTAGGAACTTATAATGATACTCCAATGAGTGAAATTGTATATGGCTTAGATGTATTAGATAATTCAAAAGATCAATCCATTGCCTATCAATTAAAGGCCCCGTTTGATAAAACCATAAAATCAGATTATTAAATGACAAAAGTTGGTGCGTTTATTCCCGCTCGTTATGCAGCAACCAGATTTCCAGCAAAGTTGATGCAAACCCTTGGTGATAAATCTGTGATAAGACACACGTATGATAATACAAAAGCAACAGGGCTTTTTGATGAGGTTTATGTGGTTACTGATAGTGAAATAATTTTTAATGAAATAGTGAACAATGGTGGGAAAGCCATTATGAGTAAGCGCTCCCACGAAAGCGGCTCTGATAGAATTGCAGAAGCAATTGTGGATTTAGATATTGATATCGTAGTGAATGTACAAGGGGATGAGCCCTTCGTAAAAAGAGAGCCCTTGCAAAAAGTGATTGATGTTTTTGCGGATAGTTCGGTTCAGGTTTCTTCATTGATGCAAGTGTTGACCAATCCCCAATTCATTGAAGATCCTAATTATGTGAAAGTAGCAGTTGATACTAAAATGAATGCACTGTTTTTTTCACGTAGTGTAATTCCTTATCCACGTGCTACCGATATTACCATTACTTATTATGAACATATAGGCGTATATGCTTTTAAGAAACAAGCCCTATTGAATTTTACCAATTGGCCGATGACTCCCCTGGAAGCTGCTGAAAAAATTGAATGCTTGCGTTATTTAGAAAATGGAGTGCCTATAAGAATGGTTGTTACAGATTATATGGGTGTTGAAATTGATACGCCCGAAGATTTAATAAAAGCTGCAAAATTATTATAAAATGAATAAAGGAAAATTATTTCAATCCACTGTCGTAGCCGCATTGGCTGGTTTTATTTTTGGTTTTGATATGGTAGTAATATCAGGAGCCGATAAGCCAATTCAGGAACTATGGCATACCACTCCTTTGTTTCATGGATTTTTTATTATGTCTATGGCTTTATGGGGAACTGTTATTGGATCAGTGTTTGCGGGCGCACCCACTGAAAAATATGGCCGTAAAAAAGTTTTAATTTGGTTAGGTGTAATGTTTGTTGCTTCGGCAATTGGTTCTGCATTGGCACAAGATCCTTATACTTTTTCGTTCTTTAGATTAATTGGTGGCATCGCGATTGGCGTTTCGTCGGTTGCAGCACCTACGTATATTTCAGAAATTTCCAACAAGAACAATCGTGGTAAATTGGTAGGTATGTATCAGTTTAATATTGTGTTTGGAATTTTGATCGCTTATTTATCTAATTATTTTTTACACGGATTTGGAGGTGTCAATGATTGGCGTTTTATGTTGGCTGTTTTATTAATACCTTCTACCGTGTATACTGTAATGACTTTGGGTTTACCAGAAAGTCCAAGATGGTTATATTCTGTTGCCAATGATGAAGCTGCAGCAAGGAAAACCTTGGCTATTGTAGGTGTAGAAAATATTGATGAAACTATAAATGAAATAAAGGTTTCCAATGAACAAGAAAAATCATTTGGTTCAGCAAAGTTGTTTACCAAGCATCATACCAAAATTATTTCACTAGCCTTTTTTGTAGCATTTTTTAATCAGGCTTCTGGAATCAACTTCTTGTTATATTATGCACCAAGAATTTTGGAAGAAGCGGGATTTGCAAAAAACAATTCTTTATTAAGTTCTATTTCATTAGGAATGATGAATTTAGTTTTCACCTTTGTTGGACTTTGGTTAATTGATCGCATTGGTCGTAAAACCTTATTAATCATTGGCTCCTTTGGGTATATTATTAGTTTAGTCATGGTGGCTTATGGCTTTATAGCACATAGCGCACCAGAATTTATGTTAAGCTTTTTATTATTATTTATTGCATCGCATGCCATTGGACAAGGTGCGGTTATTTGGGTATTAATTTCCGAAATATTTCCAACACAGATTCGTGCAAAGGGTCAGGCTTTTGGGGCAAGTATACATTGGATATTTGCCGCTTTAATTACATTAATCACACCTGTATTCTTGGATAGTGAGTATGGAATATTTAAAGAAAATCCATGGCCTATTTTTGCTTTCTTCGCAGTGATGATGTCCTTACAATTAGTTTGGATTTTAGTAAAAGTGCCTGAAACCAAGGGAGTTTCATTAGAGGATCTTCAAAAGAAATTAGTTCAATAGGGTTAGATAATTATTATCTTTGTTAAAATATTTTATATGCAGTTTCGCAATTTTAAAATGGTCGACTATGTGGTATATGGTCGTGGTGCGTTTAATCAATTAGATGAAATTTTAGCTCCTCGTAGAAAAGATAATTTTCCAATGATTTTTTTCTTGGATCACTTTTTTATTGGAAAGCCTTTGGCTTCACGCATTCCTTTAAGAGGAAAAGATAAAATTGTTTATGTTGATGTAACCCATGAGCCTAAAACAAAACAAGTGGATGCATTGGCTGCAGAATTAAAAGCTGAATTTGGTGAAGTGAGCGGTATCATTGGTATTGGAGGGGGTTCAACAATGGACTTAGCGAAAGCGGTTTCCTTAATGATGACCAATCCTGGTTCTTCGGCTGATTATCAAGGATGGGATTTAGTAAAACAAGCGGGCGTTTATAAAGTAGGTATTCCAACATTAAGTGGTACGGGCGCCGAAGTGAGTCGTACAACGGTTTTAACAGGTCCTGTTCGTAAATTAGGAATGAACTCTGACTTTACACCATTTGATCAAATTGTATTAGATCCAGAATTAACACAAAACGCTCCTGCCAATCAACGTTTTTATACGGGCATGGATTGTTATATACATTGTATTGAAAGTTTAGAAGGAACTTTTTTAAATGAATTTAGTAAGAGCTATGGCGAGAAAGCACTTGAGCTTTGTCGTAAAGTTTTTGTTGAAAAAGAAAAATGGGATGACGAGTGTGATGATCAATTAATGATGGCCTCTTATGCAGGTGGTATGAGTATTGCCTACAGTCAGGTGGGTGTTGCCCATGCGGTGAGTTATGGATTAAGTTTTTTATTGGGTACTAAACACGGTATAGGCAACTGTATTGTAATGAATCATTTGGAGGAATACTATCCAGCGGGTGTGAAAGAATTTAAATACATGGTGGAGAAAAACAATATTGAAATTCCAACCGGCATCTGCGCCAATTTAACCGAAGAGCAATTTGACGCCATGATCAATGTTTCCTTGGGCATGAAACCACTTTGGGAAAATGCATTAGGAAAGGATTGGGAAAAAATCATGACGCGTGAAAAATTACGCGCTTTGTACGGTAAGTTATAAGCATTTATAAACGCACCAATAGCCTTTGTTTATTAGCTTCTAAAGGTATTATTAAGGTTAATTTAACCTTATCTTATGAGACCTTGCTATATCTTTGCGACCAATAATTAATAAACCTTATTGATTGCTATGAATAAATTAAATTTTTTATTTGTATTAGTCGCTGTTTCTCTAATGGGAACAGCTTGTAGTTCAAAAAAAGAGACTAAAAAAGAGAACGGAAAATATATAACTACAACCGCTTTACGTATTGATACTTCATTCACTAAAGAGTACGTTGCGGAAATACAATCTTTTCAAAATATTGAAATTAGAGCAAAAGTTAAGGGCTTTATAGAATCTATTAATGTTGATGAGGGGCAGCATGTGAATGGCGGTCAAATTTTATTTACCATTCGTCCCAAAGAATATGAAGCAGAATTAATCAAAGCAAAAGCAGAAGTAAAAAAGTCCGAGGTGGACGCTCAAAATGCAAAAACTCTATCTGATAAAAATATCATTTCTAAATCAGAATTGGCATTGGCGCTTGCTAAATTAGAACAAGCAAAAGCAGATGAATCACTAGCAGCATTATATGTGTCTTATACAAAAGTTAATGCTCCATTTGAGGGAATTATAGACAGATTAAAATTAAAGCAAGGAAGTTTAATTGACGAGGGAACTTTATTAACAACACTTTCTAATAATAAAAATGTGTACGCATATTTTAATGTTTCAGAAAATGAATACTTAGATTTTAAATCTAAAAACAGCAAGGATAAAAATAATATAGTTTCCCTAATGTTGGCAAACGGACAAGCGCATAAGTTCAAAGGAAAGATTGAAACGATACAGGGCGAATTTGATAAAAACACCGGTAGTATTGCGTTTAGGGCTATTTTTCCAAACCCAGATGGTTTATTAAAACATGGTGAAACGGGTAGAGTTCAAATGAAGGTAGATTTAAAACAAGCATTGATTATTCCTCAAAAAGCAACTTTTGAATTACAGGATAAAGTGTATGTATATGTGGTTGATAAGAACAATGTGATTAAATCAAGAAATATAAAAATCAAACAACGCTTAAATAATTTATTCGTTATTGAATCTGGACTTTTAGAAAATGATGTATTTATTTTGGAAGGAATTCAAAGTTTAAAAGACGATGACAAAGTAGAAACTACACTTGTGCCTGCAAGTGCATCTGTATCTATAAAATAAGCAAGAGACAATGATTAAAAAATTAATAAGCAGACCCGTTTTTTCTATAGTAATTTCAATCGTAATTGTATTATTGGGTCTTTTGTCATTAATACAGTTACCGGTTACACAGTTTCCATCTGTTTCACCACCAAAGGTTAATATTGTTGCAGAGTACCCAGGTGCGAATGCAGAATTAATGATTAAAGCGGTTGTAATTCCATTAGAGCGTGCGTTAAACGGTGTCCCTGGTCTTAAATATATTGCATCTGATGCGGGTAATGACGGAGCTTGTTCCATCACAGTTGTTTTTAAATTAGGTACGGATCCCAATATTGCATCTGTCAATGTTCAAAATAGGGTAGCTGCAGTTAACAATAAGCTTCCACCTCAGGTTATTAAAGAGGGTATTAAAATTTCAAGGGAAGAATCCAACATGTTGATGTATGTGAACTTAATAAGTAAGGATAGTAACCTGGACGTTAATTTCTTATACAATTATGCCGACATTAATTTGCTTTCTGAATTAAAAAAGATCGATGGTGTTGGTTTTGCAGATATTTTAGGAAATAGAGAATATGCCATGCGTGTTTGGTTAAAGCCAGACAGAATGGTTGCTTATAATATTTCGGCTGACGAAGTGTTACAAGCGATTGATGAACAAAATTTAGAAGCGGCACCTGGTAAAACAGGAGAAAGCTCTGGAAAACAAGCACAAACCTTTCAATATGTTTTAAAATACCCAGGTAGATATAATACCAAAGAGGGATATGAAAATATTATTTTAAGATCTAGTGCGAGTGGACAGGCTATTAAAGTAAAAGATGTTGCGGATGTAGAATTTGGAAGTTCTTATTATGACTTGTATTCCAAAATGGATGGTAAACCATCTGCTGCCATTATGATTAAGCAATCTTATGGAAGTAATGCAAGAGAGGTTATTCAAAATATCAAAACCAAGTTAGACGAAATTAAACAAACCTCTTTTCCAAAAGGGATGGATTATGAATTGAGTTATGATGTATCCAAATTCTTAGATGCATCTATCGAAAAAGTAATTCACACTTTAATTGAAGCATTTTTATTAGTTGGATTTGTTGTGTTTTTATTTTTGGGCGATTGGAGGTCCACTTTAATTCCTGCCATCGCTGTACCCATTTCCTTAATTGGTACTTTTTTATTCATGCAATTTTTTGGCATCACGCTAAACCTAATTACTTTATTTGCGTTGGTGTTGGCCATTGGTATTGTGGTAGATGATGCCATTGTGGTGGTAGAGGCAGTGCATGCTAAAATGGAGGAACTTGACCTAGATCCTAAAGCTGCCACCATACTCGCTATGAGCGAAATTAGTGGTGCTATTATTGCTATCACACTTGTAATGGCTGCTGTATTTATTCCTGCTGCATTTATGTCTGGTCCTGTTGGAATTTTTTACAGACAGTTTTCTGTAACAATGGCTACTTCAATTATTTTATCAGGCGTAGTAGCACTTACATTTACACCATCCCTTTGTGCATTATTATTAAAGAATACACATGGAATTCCTAAAAAGAAAACACCAATTAACCGTATAATAATCTCCTTTAATAATTGGTTTAAAAATACACAGGGTAGGTATAAAAAATTAATTGATCTTATTGTTAGTAGAAGAGCAATCACTTTTATTATTTTAATAGGATTTTGTTTTGGAACCTGGGCATTAAGTTCAAATGTTCCAACGGGATTTATTCCTAATGAAGATCAGGGTGTATTTTATTGTTTGATTTCAACCCCTGCTGGATCTACCTTAGAAAGAACAGATGCAGTGTTGGGTCAGATTCAAAAAGTAGCCAATCAAATGGAGGACGTTCAATCTGTTTCTACTACAGCTGGTTTTGAAATTTTAACCGAGGGTACGGGGGCCAATTCGGGTACTGCTTTAATTAATTTAAAAGATTGGAAAGACCGAAAGCATTCCATGTTTGAAGTAATGCAGGAATTGGAAGAAAAAACGAAAGGAATTAAAGGCGCACTTATAGAATTTTTTGCACCACCTGCTGTTCCTGGATATGGTGCTGCTGGAGGTTTTGAATTGCGTTTATTAGATAAGGCTGGTTCTGGTGATTATAAAAAAATGGAAACAGTCAACAAACAATTTGTGGATGATTTAAATAAACGACCAGAATTAAGTTCTGTATTTGGATTTTATAATGCAAGCTTTCCACAATATGTTTTAAACGTAGACAATGAAAAAGCGCAACAGAAAGGAGTAACCATTGATAATGCAATGAATACCCTTTCTACTTTAATTGGAAGTAATTATTCAACCAACTTTATTAAGTATGATAGACAATATAAAGTAATGGTTCAAGCATCTCCACAGTATCGTGCTAAGCCCGAAGACATTCTTAATTTATATGTAAAGAATAATAGAGATGAAATGGTGCCTTATTCATCCTTCATGACCATTGAAAAAGTATATGGCTTGGATGAAATTACCAGACATAATATGTTTAACTCTTCTGAATTAAGTGGATCCGCCGCGCCTGGTTATAGTAGTGGTCAAGCCATTGATGCTATTAAAGAAGTAGCCAAAACAAAATTACCTAAAGGATTTGGAATTGATTGGGCGGGTATTTCTATTGATGAAGTAGATAAAGGAAATCAGACCTTATACATTTTTATTATTTCATTGGTATTTGTATACCTTGTTTTATCTGCGCAGTACGATAGTTTTATTTTACCATTGCCGGTTATTTTATCATTGCCAACAGGAATTTTTGGTGCTTTCTTCCTATTAAAAGTATTGGGATTAGAAAACAATATTTATGCGCAAATTGCCATGGTCATGTTAATTGGTATTTTGGGTAAAAACGCAGTATTGATTATTGAATTTGCAGTGCAAAGACAAAAGGCAGGTGCCTCTAAATTGGATGCTGCAAAAGAAGGAGCTGCTGCAAGATTACGTCCAATTTTGATGACCTCATTTGCATTTGTTGCGGGATTAATTCCTTTAATGATGGCAACTGGTCCAGGTGCTTTGGGGAATCGTACAATTGGTGCAGCTACGGCTGGAGGTATGATATTTGGAACGCTATTTGGTGTATTGGTCGTGCCAGGACTTTATTATGTATTTGCAAGAACACCAAAAGTAAACTCGAAGGATAACATTCATAATATTTATGACACCGAACATGATTAAGATCAAAACAAAATATCTTTTTATTGTTGTTTTAATAGCAAGTATGGGTGCGTGTAAAACACCAAGTATGCTTGCTGTACCTGAATTAAAAACAATACCAACAGACTATACAGCATCTGTCTATAAGGATACTGCAAATATTGTCAATATAAATTGGAATCAATTTTTTACCGATAAAAATTTAGTTTCATTAATCGATACTGCGTTAAAAAACAATCTAGATGTTTTAACCACACTGCAAGAAATTGAAATAGCAAAAAATAAAGTAAAATTTGCCAATGGGAAATTTTTGCCAAGCATTACCGCTGGCACTTCCTTATCTGTTGAAAAAGTAGGAAGGTATACTTCACAGGGTGCTGGTGATGCAAGTGCTGATATTACACCTGGTATGGGTGTTCCAGATATTTTACCTAGTTTGAATTTTGGTTTTCAAGCAAGTTGGGAAGCAGATATTTGGGGTAAATTAAAAAGTACTCAAAAAGCTACGGCACTAAGGTATTTAAGTTCAGAAGAAGGTAAAAAGTTAGTTATCACTAATTTGATTGCAGAAATTGCAAATGAGTATTATGAACTAGCTGCACAAAAAAATCAATTAGAGGTTGTAAGACAATCAATAGCGTTACAGCAAAAAGAATTGGAAATCGTTAAAGTACAACAGGAAACGGGTGTGGTTACTTCCTTGGCCGTGAAACAATTTGAAGCACAACTTTATAATACACAAAACACGGAGTATAATATTTTACAAAATATTGTAGAAACTGAAAATAAGATTAATTTATTATTGGGAAGATATCCTCAAAAAATAAATGTTGATTCTAATCCGAGTGCACAAAAACTTCCTTCCCTAATTGAATCTGGAATTCCTTCCCAGTTATTAAATAACCGACCAGATATTAAACAAGCTGAGTTAGAATTACAAGCCTCCAACTTTGATGTAAAAGCTGCAAGAGCAGAATTTTATCCAAGCTTTAATATGGGCGCAACACTAGGTTTTAGTGCCTTTAAGCCTTCTTATTTATTGCGTACTCCAGAATCAATGATGTATTCTTTAGTGAATGATATTACTGGTCCTGTAGTAAATAAATCTGCTATTAAAGCGGCATTTAATACAGCTAATGCGTTACAAATTGAAGCTTTGTATACTTTTCAAAAGACTATTATCAATGGTTATATAGATGTTAGTAATCAGCTTTCTAATTTTCAAAATTTGAATAAAGCGTACGAATTAAAAAACATTGAAACTAGTACTTTAAAAGAGGCTGTTGAAATATCAACCGATTTATTTAAATACGGAAAAGCATCTTACTTAGAAGTGTTAACAGCACAAAAAGACGCACTTAGTGCACAATTAGAATTAATAGACTTTAAAAAACAAAAATTGCAGTCACTTGCTAATGTTTACAAAGCATTGGGCGGAGGTTGGCAATAATTATATAAGGTATAGCATTAAAAAAGGCCTCACCATCGTGAGGCCTTTTTAGTATTTCTATCCCATCTTTAACCTACTCTGCTTCGGCTACTACCTCTTTTACTTCTGGTATCATACGCTTCATCATCCCTTCAATACCTGCTTTAAGTGTAACCATACTTGAAGGACAACCGCTACAAGAGCCTTGTAACATTAGGTTTACGATGCCGTCATTATAACTTTTAAATTGTATTGCACCGCCATCCATTTCAACTGCAGGCTTTACATAATTCTCTAATAATTCTTTAACACGCTTTACGATATCGTCATCATCTGCATGCACGGTGTTAGTTGCTTCTTGTTTCATTTTAGCAACTTCTTCTTCGTTCACAACCACACCACCATTTTCTAAATACTCTTTCAAAAATGTTTTGATGGTTGGAATCACATCCTGCCAATCTTCAGTATCTGCACTTTTTGTAAGTGTAATAAAATTGCTAGCAATAAATACACTCTTAATAAAAGGGAAGCTAAATAATTCTTTAGCAAGTGGCGAAGGGCCGGCTAAACTTTCTTCAGCTACATCAATACTTTTTCCTGGATACAATAGTTTGTTGGCAACAAACTTCATTGTTTCTGGATTGGGTGTCATTTCAGTATAGATGCTAACGATGGTATTTCCTGTAGTAATCATAAAACTATTTTATTGCTATTGAGTACAAAAATAATCAAAATAGAAAGGCGTTGGGTGCGCCTTCTTGGATTGATCCTTTATTTTTCCGATATCGAAAAATGACTTGTTTTTCTATAAATGGGTTCATTAGGAGGGAATTATGCTCAATTTGGCATAATTCAACATGATTTTCTTTTCTCCATTGTTATCAAACAGAATCAAGGCTATCGGGTTATGAGCCGATCCCTCTATTTCTTTAATAACGCCAAATCCAAACTTTTGGTGCTCCACTTTCATCCCCGCCTCCAGTGCTGAAGGGTCGGCAGCCGTAAAGTTGACCGATGGAATATGGTTTTTATTTAAGGTACTAGGCGGAGTTACTGGCATATAACTAGGTTTGCTAGGCGTAGACGCACTAGTGCCACCAGGTTTACTGCCACCCATTTTGGGTTTTTGCTCCTGCCACCCTCTTGTATTACCCCCATGCATTCTGTCGTAAGCACTTCCCCAGCCGGTACTTTGGTTGCGAGCACCTCCACCCACATTAGACTTATCTAATTGGTCTTCGGGCATTTCATCAATAAATCGGCTTGGATCATTTTGAACCAATTGACCAAAACGATATCTAGAGTTAGCGTAACTTAACCAAAGATGTTTTTTAGCTCTTGTAACCGCCACATAAAACAATCTTCTTTCTTCTTCTAATTCTTCTCTTGTATTTACACTCATTCCACTTGGAAATAATGTTTCTTCTAAACCTACTACAAAAACACAATCAAACTCTAATCCTTTGGCAGCGTGTACCGTCATTAATTTTACAGTGTCTTCATTTTCGGTATCATTATCTGCATCGGTGATTAAAGTAATTTGTTGTAAGTAGGAACCTAAACTTTTATCTCCTAACTCACCATCATCGTTACTTGGACTTTCTGTCCACTCTTTAATAGAGTTTAATAATTCTTGTACGTTTTCATAACGCGCTAAACCCTCGGTACTTTTATCGTTAAATAATTCTTTAACCATATTAGTATGCTTACCCACTTGTACCGCAACATCAGATGCATTATGTTTTGTCAATTGATTTTGAAAATATTTAATCATGGTGACAAACTCTTCAATCGCAGTTAATGTACCTGCTTTAAATCCAAAGCCTTTTGCTTTTTCTAGTACTTCAAAAAAAGTAATATTATTTTCACCGGCAAGCACTAAACATTTTTCAACGGTGGTTTTACCAATGCCTCTTACTGGATAATTAATAATTCTTTTTAATGCTTCCTCATCTTTTGTATTGGCAATTAATCTTAAGTAGGCAATAAAATCTTTTACTTCCTTTCTTTGATAGAAGCTAAGCCCACCATATATCTTATAAGCAATACCAGTACGCCTTAAGCTTTCCTCAAAAGATCTACTTTGTGCATTGGTACGATATAAAATGGCAAAGTCTTTATTGTAAAAATGATTTCTTAATTTATTTTCTTGAATCGCATCTGCTACAAATTTTCCTTCCTCGTTGTCGGTCATCGTACGCACCAACTTAATTTTATCACCCTCAGCATTATCAGTCCAAAGCTCTTTAGGAATTTGTCCTTTATTATTTTTAATGACATGATTGGCAACTTCGATAATGGATTTACTACTACGATAGTTTTGTTCTAGCTTCACCAATTTTACATCATCATAATCTTTTTGAAATTGTAAAATGTTTTCAATGGTTGCACCACGGAAACTATAAATACTTTGAGCATCGTCTCCTACTACACATAAATTTTCGTGGGCAGCAGCAAGTAATTTTGCAATTTGATATTGTACCGGATTGGTATCCTGATACTCATCAATTAATAAATATTTGAACTTATGTTGGTACTTGTGTAATACTTCGGGGAAGTCGCGCAACAATTCATGCATCTTGAATAACAAATCATCAAAATCCATCGCGCCACTTTTAAAGCAGCGTGCTACATAGCTTGCATATATTTCTGCAATTTGAGGACGATTGCTTCTTGCATCTTCTTGCTTTAAAAAATTGTCCATTGCATATTCGGCTGGACCTACTAAAGCATTTTTTGCACTTGATATTCTATTTAATACAATATTGGGTTTGTATAATTTATCATCTAAACCCATATCATTGATGACCTGTTTTAAAACCGACTTAGAATCATCTGAATCATAGATCGTAAAACTTTGAGGATACCCTATTTTAGATGCTTCTGCTCTTAATATGCGGGCAAATACACTATGGAAAGTGCCTATATATAAATTTCTTGCTTCGGTGTTACCAAGTGCCCTCTCCACACGTTCCTTCATTTCTGCTGCGGCCTTATTGGTAAAAGTAAGTGCAAGAATATTAAATGAATCCACACCACTATACATTAAATGTGCAATGCGTGATGTAAGTACTTTTGTTTTACCGCTACCTGCTCCGGCAATAATCATCAAAGGGCCATTCAAATGTAAAACTGCTTCCTTTTGTCTTTCGTTGAGTCCGTCTAAATACGCTTGTTGCATTGAGCGAAGATAAACAAAAACCCCACCTTTTAAGGGGTGGGGTTTGATACTTTTTTATTAAACTAAAACGAACTTACTTTTTTTCAAGTAATTTGAAGAACTGATCTAATTGAGGTAAGATCACGATTCTTGTACGTCTGTTTTTAGCTCTGTTTTCAGCAGTGTTGTTTTCTGCAACAGGAATATATTCTGATCTACCAGCAGCAGTCATACGCTTAGGATCTAAACCATAAGTTTCTTGTAAAATACGTACTACTGTTGTTGCACGCTTTACAGATAAATCCCAGTTATCTTCTAATGCAGGATTTGTTCCTAATAATTGTTTAGTATCAGTATGACCTTCCACCATAAATTCAATTTGAGGTTGAGCAGCTAATACTTTAGCAACTTTGCCTAACACCACTTTAGCTTTGTCTGTAACAGTAAAGCTTCCGCTTTTGAATAATAATTTATCAGAGATGTCTACATAAACAACTCCTTTATCCACTTTAACATTGATATCTCCATCGCTTAAATCACCAATGGCACCTTTCAAGTTCATCACCAAGTTCATGTTGATAGAATCTTTACGCGCTATTGAGCTTTGTAAGCCTTGAATATATAAATCTTTAGCACCAATGTTCTCTAAAGACTTTTTAATGCTTTCAGCTTGAGCACCTGTTACTACTGATAAATCTTTTAATTGACTTAAAACTACATTGTTGTTAGATTTTAAGAATTCAATTTGTTTGTTTAAATCATCAATAGTTGCTTGAGCAGATTTTGCTTTATCATTTGCTTTATCAGTTGCTGATTTACTTTTGTTTAATTCATCTTCAGCATTACGAAGCTTACCTTGTAATTCTGCATAAGCACCATTCAATTGAGCAACTTTTGCTTCGCTTTCTTGTAATTTTTTAGGACTCACACAAGAATAAGCACCAATACTTACAATTGCAAGTGCTAAAAAAATCTTACTTTTCATACTCTATCTTTTTTATTTATTAATAAAATTTGCCAACGGCTAAAACAAAAATACTAATATCGAACAGCCTTACAAAACATTTGTTTAAAAATTAACTTGACGCTAACCTTCTATGTCCTCGGTGATACTATAACCGGGAACATATCCTAACATTCCCTTAAAAAAGCCAACAATTTTTCGTTTATCTGCAGTTTCGTCATTAGTAGTGTAAAAAGGCTCCCCAAATACCACTTTTTTGATGCCAAAGTCTAATCCAACTAAAATAATGGGGATATTGGCATTTTTAGCAATATGGTAAAAGCCGGTTCTTAGCCTGTTTACTTTTTTACGAGTTCCTTCCGGAGACAAGGCGATATGAAAGCTTTCTTTTTCATTATAGAGCTTTACAACCTGATCAACCTGATTTAAATTTTTGCCCCTTTCTACCGGAAAACCACCCAATTTTCGCAAAATAACCCCAAAAATGCCCCAAAAAAGCTCTTTTTTGCCCAAAAAGTGTACAAATTCAATATGCACTTTTTTTCTAATAGCTAGTCCTAGAAAAAAGTCTAAATAATGGGTATGAGGTGCCACCACCAGGATGGACTTTTTCAATTCAAAAGGAAATTGACCTTCCACCTTCCAACCTCTCACTTTAAAAATCCACCAAGCAATTAACTGTTGCATAATAATTATTGAGTCAAAGCTAATAACAAATCTGCATTTTCTTCCTCCTTCACGTCAGCCGCATCCCATTTTATTACTTTTAATTTGGGGAATTCCAGATTCACTTCGGGCTGCGTAAATTTTTCGTACCATTTATCATAGTACTTTAATAATATACTAAATGCAGCATGAATATCGCCAGCTTCTAAAAATTGAATTGTATTTTTTGTTTCTAGTCCACCTAATCTTTTTTGTATTCTTTCGGTTGCGCCAATTAAATCGGCTGTATTAAAAATACCATATTGCTTCACAATAAACTGTAACCTTTTTTCAAAAGGTATATTGATAAAGTAGCAAACACTATTGCGCATTAATTTAAAAAATGGAGTAGGCACCATTACGGTTCCAATTCTTTGACTTTCATCTTCAATCCAAATACATTTTTGTGAAGATGATAATTTAGATAATGCAAGTCCTAATAAGTTTTCAAACATTTCTTGACTTGGCTGTGTTGCTTGTCCAATGGCACCAAAAGAGGATCCTTTATGATTAGCCAATCCTTCCAGGTCAATTATATTTTCACCTTTAGATTGTAAGGCGTGTAAAATTTCAGTTTTACCGGAACCGGTATATCCTCCAATCACTTTTAATTCAAACTGTTTATCAAAATGCAAAATGATCCAATTACGATAAGCTTTATATCCGCCAACTAACTGTGTTACTTTAAAACCATATAAATCTAATAACCAAGCTACTGCTGCACTGCGCATGCCACCTCTCCAACAATGTACGATGATGGAAGGCTTTTTGCCTTCATGATTTTCTTGATAGGTTTTCACCCAGGCTTCTACTTGATTGACCATCTCAAGCATTTTATCACCAAACATCGGTAATGCAATTTTAATGGCATCCTCTCTACTTTGTTTTTTATAAGTAGTTCCTACAATGGCTCTTTGTTCATTATTAAAAAGGGGTAAAGAATAAGCACCAGGAATATGAGCATGATCAAACTCAAGCGGACTGCGAACATCAATGGTAATTTGATCTTCTGCATTATGTATATACGCATCGATACTTATTTTTTGAACTGCCATACTACAAAGATAGACGCTTTAATTCGCTTGCTAATGCTTCTTGGTTAAAAGATAAGAATGTTGGTAAATGGTATTCAAAATTTTTAGCTGCTTTTAATGCATCTAATAAATTAAAATGTTCTTGATCAAAATAAATTGCCCATTTTTTTTCATGCCAATAATGTGCTAGATATTCTTGTTCGGTTTGACCTGGCGTTGGAATTAATATTAATTTCTTTTTAAAAGGAATAAGCTCTAAGAGTGTGGTGTAGCCACCTCTACAAATAATAAACTCAGCATCATTTATTTGTTCAGCAAGTGCTTTTCCGCTAAGGTGATGATAAAGTGTTCCTTTTGATGTTAGTTTATTATACAATTTTTCATCAGGCACACCTGCAACAATCACAAATGGATAATTCAATTCGTTTCCGCTATTCCACAAAATAGTTTCAAAAATTGCTCTTTGTGGTTCTGGTCCAGAAACGATTCCTAAAAATTTTATTTTATTTTCATTGTTGCTTTCAATTACATAATCCTGAAGCCTTGATAAACAATTCATATACCAAATATCAATTGTCGGAAGTTTATTTGTGTTCACTAAATTTCCTGCAATATGATTGGGTGACTGCATATCGGCTACCCAGCAAGCATTGAATTTATTGATATAACGGTAGGAAATATTTTGACATAATCTTGTCAACCATTTATAAGGAGTTTGAATTTCCAGTTGATGCGTAATGAAAACACTAGTAATTTCTTTATGATAAAATCCATAACGATTGTCCGAAATAATTAAATCAAAATGATGTTGTTTACTTATTTTCTTTAACCATTGATGTTCTCGTATAATCGAAATAATAATTTTCGGAACTTGAAAAAGTATGGTCGGAATTAAAAACTTTTTTTGTTTTGCATAATGGATGCGATATCCTTTTAAAGGAATCATGGTAGCATTGGGAAATGCTTCTTTTAAAATACTTGCTTGTTTACCTTCGCCCGCAATATAAATAGTATAATTAAGTGCCTCTAACGCATGAATAAGTGGAATGCATCTTGTTGCATGACCTAATCCCCAATCTAGTGGAGCAATACAAACAGCTTTTTGTTCCATTGACCACTAAATTAGTTCATCTACATCAATAACTCTAAGTATCATTTTGTTTTTTCCATAGCCAAAACAACACCATTAATGCAATATCTTAAACCTGTTGGAGGTGGACCATCTTCAAAAACATGTCCTAAATGAGATTTACATTTTCCGCACTGCACTTCGGTACGTACCATTCCATGCGAATTATCTGGAGTGTAAATAATGGCAGATTTTGTAATGGGTTCAAAAAAACTAGGCCAACCACAACCACTACTAAATTTTGCATTACTCTTAAATAATGGATTTCCACAAACAATGCAATGATATGTACCCACTTCTTTACTTTCTTCAAAAGGAGAGGTAAAAGGACGTTCTGTACCTTTTTGTCTTGCCACGGCAAATACTTCGGGCGATAGAATATTAGCCCAAACACTATCCGGTACCACTACCGTTTCCTTTTGATCTGGCTTATAATAAGGGTTGTTTTTATTTTCCATAGTATTATTTTTTAAGGTACTAGACTTTGTAGTAGACTGCCCACAAGCAGTAAAACTGATTAAAGTCAACAAACAAAGTGTTTTAAACATAAAATTGGTTTCAGTTATAAAAATACTAACAAGTATTCGAAACTTTTGTTCAGAATTTTATTTGTTGTAAGCCTATTTAGTAAAATAATTTAACGGAGTTCAGTATCTTTGAATCCAACTCCTTAACATGTTCAATTTAATATTATTTGGCCCTCCAGGTAGTGGCAAAGGCACTCAAAGTGAAAATATTATTGCAGCTTATGGCTTGCAACACTTGTCCACTGGAAATTTATTAAGATCTGAAATTGCTGATCAAACTACATTAGGTTTGAAAGCTAAAACCTTAATGGATGCAGGTCAATTGGTTCCAGACGAAGTAGTCATTGGAATGGTAGATAATTTTATGAATGCACATCCTGAAGCGAAAGGATTTTTGTTTGATGGTTTTCCGCGTACCACTGCACAATGTGTTGCCTTAGATGCGTTATTAAAACAAAAAGAAAATGAGATTAATGTGGTGTTGGCTTTAGAAGTAGGTGAAGAAGAATTGGTTAAAAGACTATTAGGTCGTGGCGCAACTTCAGGTCGAAGTGATGATACTAATGAAACCGTAATTCGTGCAAGAATTAAAGAGTATAACGATAAAACTACCGCTGTAGCTACCTATTACGCGCAGTTCAACAAAGTTGTGAATGTAAAAGGAGAAGGATCAGTAGAAAGTATTTATGCTGATTTGAAAAAAGAAATTGATGCTAGAATTTAAAATTACAATCAAATAAATTTTAGCGTATACATAAAAAAAGGGATCAACATTGTTGATCCCTTTTTTTATGCTTGCTTTATTATTTATTTAAAACGCGATAATAAAAAATTAATTTCATTAAATATTTAAACCACCGCAAGCACTAATTACTTGTCCTGTAACATAGCTACTCATTTCACTTGCTAAGAATAAAGTAGTGTTCGCAATTTCTTCGGCCTTACCAAATCTTCCTAAAGGTATTTTATCCAAAAATGCTTTACCAGCTTCCCCTTCATTTAAATAATGGGTCATATCTGTTTCAATAAAACCTGGGGCAATTGCATTACAACGAATATTTCTACTACCAATTTCTGCAGCTATTGATTTTGTAAATCCAATGATACCAGCCTTACTAGCCGCATAGCTACTTTGACCTGCATTACCACGAATACCAATTATAGAACTCATATTAATGATGCTTCCGCTTCTTGCCTTCATCATTGGACGAATCACTTGCTTGGTCATATTGAAAACACTTTTCAAATTGGTTTCCATTACTTCATCCCATTGCTCTGGAGTCATACGTAACAATAAATTATCTTTTGAAATTCCTGCATTGTTAACGCAAATATCAACGGTTCCAAATGTAGACACCACATCGTTTACAAAAGTTTCGCATGCAGCAAAATCACCTGCATTTGCTTTATATGCTTTTGCTTTCACCCCTAATTTTTCTATTTCAGCTACCAATTGATTTGCTTTTTCGGCACTGCTATCACTCACATAAGTGAAAGCTATATGAGCGCCTTGTTCTGCTAATTTTAATGCAATAGCTGCACCAATTCCTCTGGCTGCACCTGTAACAATGGCTACTTTTCCAGCTAATAATTTCATACGATCAATTTTATTTATAATTATTCTAGCAAAGATAAATTAATTAATTGCTTCATGAACAGATTTAATCTCTTCAATGTATTTTCTTTCATTAGATAGTCTAGGGACTTTATGTTGTCCACCTAGTTTCCCTTTTTGTTTTAACCATTCATGAAAACATCCTTTTTTCACTGCTGTCACTTTAGGCAAACCCAAGGCAATATTTTTATGTCGCTTTGCTTCGTAATCACTATTTAAACTTTGTAAATTTTTATCTAGTGCTTCCGTAAATGCTTCCATGTCTTTTGGGTTCTCATCAAATTCTATTAGCCACTCATGTGCTCCCGAAGTTTTATCTGACATATAAATAGGAGCAGCAGTATATTCTTTCATGGTTACACCAAATTCAATACAGGCTTCACTAATAGCCTTATCTGTATTGTCGGAAATAACTTCTTCTCCAAAAGCATTTATATATTGTTTAATTCTACCAGATACTTTAATTCTAAAAGGAGCAAGACTTGTAAATTGAATGGTATCTCCTACTAAGTACCTCCATAAACCACCATTGGTACTAATTACAATGGCATAATTTTTTCCTAATACTACTTTATCTAATCCAATCGTTAGTGGATTGGTTTTTCCATATTCTTCTGTTGGCATGAATTCATAAAAAATACCATGTTGTAAAAACAATAACATTCCTTCCTCGTTTACTCGATCCTGTGCTGCAAAAAATCCTTCGCTTGCATTGTAGATTTCAATATAGTTACAATTGGGTCCAATGATTTTTTCAAACTGCGCTTTGTAGGGTGTAAACGCAACACCGCCATGAATATAGAGTTCAAAATTGGGCCAAACTTCTTTGATATTATTTTTACCTGAAATCGCTAATATTCTTTTTAATAAAACCAAGGTCCATGTAGGTACGCCAGCGATAGAACTTACGTCTTCGTTTATAGTACTTTGAGCGAGGCTTTCAATTTTTTGTTCCCATTCGTCCATCAATGCAATGGCAAGTTCGGGAGTTCGAATTAAGCTGGACCAAAATGGGGAGTTCTGTAACAAAACTCCACTTAAATCCCCATACTGAATGTTTTCTTTGATGGGATGCACCTGATGACTTCCTCCAATAACCAATCCCTTACCCGTTAATAAATCACTATTAGGTAAATCATGATAATAAATAGTAAGTACGTCTTTTGAGCTTTGAAAGTGATTGTCTTCAATGCTTTCTTTGGTAAGTGGAATAAATTTACTCTTGTCATTGGTAGTACCACTGCTTTTTGCAAACCATTCCACTGGGGTATTCCATAATACAGATTCCTCACCCTCCATAATTTGATCGATATAGGGTTTTAAATCTTCGTATTCATGAATAGGAACAGTCTCTTTGAATTTTCGGATATTGAAAATTTCAGCAAATTGGTATTTCCTTCCAAATTGAGTGTACTGACCATGTGTAATTAAATCCTGAAGTACTTCGCGTTGAGCTGCAATTGGGTTAGAAACCCAGTGCTCTATTCGCCAGTAGCGAAGGCGAGCCAGTCTTGACAATGCGGGACTAAAAATCTTCATAGGCGTACCACAATATACGCCATACGCTTAAATATTCTAGCTTTTTTGACCCATTTCAATAATCCAATCTTTGCGTTTTAATTCAAAATTGGTTCCTAGGTAAAGTCTTCTTACTTGCTCATCTTCAGCTAGTTCTTCGGCAGTACCGTGTTTGAAAATTTTACCCTCAATAAGTAAATAAGCACGGTCACAAATAGATAAGGTTTCGTTTACATTGTGGTCGGTAATTAAAATTCCAATGTCTTTTAATTTTAATCTTGCCACCACTGATTGTATATCTTCTACAGCGATAGGATCCACGCCAGCAAAGGGTTCGTCTAATAAAATAAATTTAGGATCTACGGCTAAAGCGCGTGCAATTTCTGTTCTTCTACGCTCACCACCACTTAAACTATCTCCATTATTTTGTCTAACATGATGTAAATTAAATTCATCTAAAAGTGATTCTAATTTATGTTCTCTTTCACCTTTAGTTAATTTAGTCATTTCTAAAATAGCCATGATATTATCTTCAACAGATAACTTTCTAAAAACGCTTGCTTCCTGTGGTAAATATCCAAGGCCCATTTGCGCTCTTTTATACATGGGTAATTTGGTGATATCCTCTTCGTTTAAAAAAACACGTCCTTCGTCAGGAGCAATTAACCCCACCACCATATAAAAAGTAGTGGTTTTACCAGCTCCATTGGGACCTAGTAAACCAACAATTTCTCCCTGCTTCACTGAAATGCTTACATTATCAACAACGCGTCGATTCTTATATTGTTTGATAAGCTTGTCGGTATGTATAGTAAGTATCACAATGAATATTTGTACAAAAATAAGGGTAATTCCTTCTTTTACACCCATCGCATATTAATATTAACTATTTTTGCAAACTATCTAATTTGGCAAAGAGAAAAATAAGCACATGCAGGTAATTGAACATTTGGCTAAAGCAAAAGATACATTGGTATCCTTTGAGGTATTACCCCCATTAAAGGGTCGTACCATTTCCTATATATATGATCATTTGGATCCATTGATGGAGTTTAAGCCCTCTTGGATTAATGTTACTTACCATCGCAGTGAAACGCTTATTCGTAAAAATGCAGAGGGTGTTGAAGAAAAGGTAGATGTGCGTAAGCGTCCAGGTACGGTAGGTATTTGTGCAGCCATTATGAACCATTACAATGTGGACGCTGTGCCTCATATGATTTGTGGAGGCTTTTCCAAAAGAGAAACGGAGGATGCCTTAATTGATTTGCAATTTTTAGGGATTGATAATGTGTTGGTATTAAGAGGTGACGCTGAGAAAGGACAAAAAACATTTGTACCAGAACCAGACGGAAATAAACAAGCCATTGATTTATTAAAGCAAGTAGTGGGATTGAATAATGGTGAATATTTAGATAAGGAAATTATCAACGGAAGCAAGACTAATTTTTGCATGGGTGTTTCCGGTTATCCTGAAAAACATTTTGAAGCGCCTAGTATGGAATTTGATTTGCAAAGAGCAAAAGACAAAGTGGATGCAGGTGCACAATATATTATGACACAAATGTTTTTTGACAACAAAAAATATTTTGAATACGTAGATGCATGCCGAAGCATGGGTATTAATGTTCCCATTATTCCAGGTTTAAAACCCATCACGAATAAAAAGCAGTTGACTATTTTACCAGATATCTTTTTTGTGGATATTCCTGCAGACCTACGCAACGCAATGCTAGCGGCTACTTCAGACGAAGCATGTGAGCAAGTAGGTACCGAGTGGTTAATACAACAAAGCAAGGAACTAAAAGCTGCAGGGGTACCTGTGTTACATTATTACACTTTAGGAAAACCTCAGGTCATTAAAAATGTAGTAGCGGGTGTCTTTTAATAAGAACTTTTAATTTTAGTTACTATTTTGATTTATTGATAGTGGATTGTAAAAAATCATTGAACTGTTCAATGGTTAAATTCTTTGCAATAATTTTTTTATTCTTATCTAATAAATATAAAGTAGGTGTTTTGTAAACATCATATAATTGTCTAATGGTAGTTGGTTTTCCTTCTCTAATTTCTTTATTCAAATCCTCTTCGGTTTGATAACCATTGTACCAATCTTCTAATTGATGATCTTTAATAAAGTTTTTCCAAGCAGTTAATTCCTTCAAGTTGATATTCACAGAAACAACTTTAACATCCAATGCTTTCCAAGATGCTTTATAAATAGAATCTAACTTGGGAATCTCCACTTTACAATGTCCACAAGTTGGGTCCCAAAAAGCCACAAATGTATACTGGGCCTTGATATTTTGTAAAGCAAATTGTTTATCATTTACATCATTTAATATTAATATTGGTGCTGGTAAACCCAACTGATTGGCCATTAAACTATAAGCTCTTTCACGAAGTGATTTTTTGGATGCTTCATTTAAAAGTACCGTATCACCCTTTGCAAAAAAGTTTTGATATAGATGAAGGAACACTTTGTCTTGTCCCATAAATTCAGGACTGATGTATTTGTTTGTGAACTTAAATAGTAAAAAAGGATAAATTTCTTTTCCTGTTTTGGCAACAGTAAGCATGTATTGAACTTCTTCAATTACCGAGTCAGGATTGCTTGATACGAAGTTTTTAAAATAATCATCTAACTTTTTTTCAAAAAAAGGTGTGCGTAATAATCGATTATCATTAAACACAACATTATCCCAATAATGATTTTTTACATACCTATAAGGATACAGTGAATCCGCTTTACCATTGACTATTGGAATACTTGGTGCTTCTGGTACTTCCATTGTATTCAATAAAAAACTCATCATTGAATTTGGATTCGCTTGTATAAATGATTTTCTTTTTTGTTTAATTTCTTTATCCTTGTTAATATATGCTTCTTTAAAATTTGCAGAATCTTTAGCAGTTTTTGCTTCCTTGAATTTTTTTTCTATTTCCCCTAATTGAACAAATAAATCATTTATGGATTTAGAATAGTTTTGAAATAATATATTTTCATTAGATCCAGTTATTGAAATATTTTTTAAGTCTAAAGTATCAGCAACTATTTTAAAATGTTGTTTATCATCTACTATAAAATCAAATAAAATGCTCATTTTAGGAGATACCACAAAATAAATACCTGGTGTTAATTTTTGATTGGAGGTAAAAACCCCTTCACTTTTACTATTTAATATACAGGAGTCGGCGAAAGTTCGTGTGTTGCCATAGTTGGTACCAAGGTAAATTTTAGTATCCTGGTAGGGTTTAAGTGTTATTTGTATTTGATGGCCTAAATTGGCAATAGTAGGTTTTGAGATGGATTTATTTGTTTGGGCTATCAAACAAATAGGCATTATAAAAAGTGTAAAAAATAGCTGTTTCATTTTGTAAAAATATAAATTAAATGAACAAGTTAAAATATAGGTTCATTTACTTCAAATATACCCCTTGTTGAGTACCTTTGTTCCCGTGAGAAAAATAAAGCAAAAACCAATATTGGAAAAAATCCTCATTGAGGACTATGCGGCTGAAGGCAAGTCACTAGCAAGGGTAGATGGTAAAGTTGTATTTGTTGAAGGAGCTGTGCCGGGCGATGTGGTGGATATACAATTACAAAAAAATAAGGCCGATTGGGCAGAGGGATTCGCCAAACATTTTCATAGTTATTCTGAAATGAGGGTTAAACCATTTTGTGCGCATTTTGGAGTGTGCGGTGGTTGTCAGTGGCAAATGCTTCCTTATGAACAACAATTAAAATATAAGCACAAACAGGTAGTTGATAATTTAACAAGAATTGCAAAAATAGATTTACCTGAAATTCAACCTATTTTGGGGGCTCCTGCAACGGAGGGTTACCGAAATAAAGTAGAATACACATTTGCTACCGAAAAATTTATCCCATTTGATGAATTTAAGATAATGAAAGCAAATGGGGAAGCACCTCAAAAATTACCAGGTGCAGGTGGTTTTCATGCCCGTGGATTTTTTGAAAAAGTAGTTGAAATTGATACCTGCTATTTACAAATTGAGCCAACCAATTTAATGCGTAAAGCGGTTGTGAATTTTGCGATAGAGAATGAAATGCCTTTTTACAATATCAAACAACATCAGGGTTGGTTAAGAAATATGTTTGTGCGTAATACTACGGACGGACAATGGATGGTTAATTTAATATTAGGTTATGAGGATGTGGAAAAAAGAGAAGCTTTATTAAATTTATTATTAAAACAATTTCCGCAAATCACTACTTTGTTATACACGATCAATACAAAGCGTAATGATAGTATGCAGGACTTAGTGCCTCAGGTGTTTTTTGGAAAAGGATATATTACTGAAATGCTGGAAGATTTTGCATTTAAAATAAGTCCAAAATCTTTTTTCCAAACCAACTCCAAACAAGCAGAACGTTTGTATCAAGTTACAAGAGATTTTGCTGAGTTGACAGGAAAGGAAGTGGTTTATGATTTGTATTGTGGTACAGGAAGCATAGGTATTTTCTGTAGCAAGCAAGCTAAAAAAATTGTGGGAGTTGAGTTTGTGGCAGATGCAATTGAAGATGCCAAGGAAAATGCAAATATGAATAATTTAACCGACACCGCATTTTTTGCTGGAGATGTAATTGATATTTGTGATGATGCATTTTTTGAAACACATGGAAAGCCCGATGTAATTATTACAGATCCACCACGTGCAGGTATGCACGAAAAATTAGTACGTAAGCTTTTAGAAATGGAAGCTCCCACTATTGTTTATGTAAGTTGTAATCCAGCAACACAAGCAAGAGACCTTGCCTTGTTAGATGAAAAATATAAGGTAACAAAAATTCAACCTGTAGATATGTTTCCGCATACCTTACATATTGAAAACGTTGTTCAATTAAAAAGAAAGTAAACAAATTATAGCATGACGCAATTTAGACCCACAGGATATAGTAGTTTACCTACCATTATAAAAAATTTACTCATTATTAACGGCTTAATGTTTTTTGCTCAAAAAACATTTGGTGGTCAATACAGCAGTTTTAATTTCGAAGATATTTTTGCATTGCACGCTTTTCAAAGTGATTTGTTTAGACCTTGGCAATTAATCACGCACATGTTTTTACATGGTGATTTAGGCCATATTTTCGGTAATATGCTTGCGCTGTGGATGTTTGGTTCTATTCTTGAAAATATATGGGGCCCTAAACAATTCTTATTATTTTATTTTTTATGTGGAGTGGGCGCTGCCATGATTCATTTAGGAATTCTTTCCTTTGAATTGATGGATGCTACAAAGTATTATCATCAATTAATAATGTCTGGAGCACATTCAGCAGATGCCATCGACTTTATCAATTTATATAAAGCCAAGGTAGATGTTGCTACTTTGGGCGCAAGTGGTGCCGTGTTTGGTATCTTAATTGCATTTGTGTATTTATTTCCCAATACCTATATCTACATTTATTTCTTTATTCCTATGAAGGCAAAGTGGTTAGGTATTTTATACTTCTCCTATGAATTATTTTTTGCCTTAAGAAATTCGGCAGGGGATAATGTAGCAAGATGGGCGCATGTGGGTGGTGCCATTGTAGGATTTATATTGGTATATATCTGGAAGAAAAATAATAGAAGATTTTAAATAGCATTCCATGCAAACAGAAAATAATGAAAAGCCACTCTTAGGTGCTGATAACAATGCTTTAGTAGCTTTATTGGCGGTGAATTTGGTGGTGTATGTGATTTTGGGATTGATCAAAGTGGTTTACTATTTAGAAAGTTTACCCTTGGAACAATATGCTGCTCAAATTTTTCAACCATTGACCCTGAGCGAAAAATGGATGAGCAGTCCTTGGTCATTACTTACTTATAATTGGGTGCATGATGGTTTTTGGATCTTATTGGGGAATATGATTTGGCTAAGTATATTCAGTAATACATTACAATTGAAAGGAGCCAACAAACACATTTTTCCTATTTACTTTTATGGAGGAATTCTTGGAGCATTTTCATATATCATTGTTGGTTCTCATCAAGCTTTATTGGGTGCGGGGGTAAGCGTTACTGCCATTGTTACGGCTTCCATTGCATTGATTCCTAATGTCAAATTATTACCAAATGTAGCGGGCGGTATTCCTGTTTGGATTTTAGGTATTGTTTTTTTATTAATACAAGGGTACGGCTTAATAGATGCAAATATGGCTACTGATATTGCTATAATATGTGGTGGCATTGCCGGCTTTGTTTATGTAATGTTATTAAAAAGAGGAATGGATTTAGGAAAATGGATGCATCAACTATTACATTTGTTAAATAACAGTTTAGCTCCTAAAAATTAATGTCCCAAAAATCACGCATAAGAATATTTGGAAAGAGGATTCTCCTTTTTTTGAACCTGCTGATTTCTTTAATATTACTTTATCCTTTGGTATGTTCACCACTTAACTTTATTTGGTTGAATGGTTTTATAGGATTGCTTACTCCTTATTTATTAATTGCTGAAGTATTGTTTTTATTTTTTTGGTTAATTGTAAAACCCATTGTGTCCATTCCTTCCATCTTAAGTTTAATATTATCTTGGAAATTGTTAATAGTTATAGTGGGATTGCATCCTGGACTATCTTTCCCTAAAAATAAAAAGGAAAATAATGTAAGAATTATTAGTTGGAATGTGAGAGGGTTTAATGGTATTATGACTAAATCTACCATGAAATTAAGAACGGAAGAGATTGCCTATTCTATTCAAAAATGGAATCCTGATATTATTTGTATGCAGGAATATAATACCAACGAACGAAAAGGGGATATTGCTAATCATGCACAATATTTTGAAAAAAATTATCCGTACTCTTTTTTCTCTAAAGATTATCAAACAAAGGAAGCGGCTTATTATGCTGGCTGTATTATTTTTTCAAAATATAAAATACTACACAGCGAAAGATTCCCATTTACTAATAAAGAAAGTTTAATTGCTTGTACCATTGTAAAAGGAGACGATACCATACAGGTTTTTACAACCCACTTAGCTTCTTATCGTTTTAAGCAGGATGATTTTGAAGCCATTGATGATGCTACGAAGAATAAATTTGGAGTCATTAAAAAAATGAAAAATGCTTTTCAACAAAGGGCAGTTCAAGCAGCAATTGTGTCTAAGCAAATTAATGAAAGTAATTATCCAACTATTATAACTGGTGATTTTAATGATGTTCCAAGCTCCTATACTTATCGAACAATTGCTACTGGATGGAAGGATGCATTTTTGGAAAAAGGATTTGGTATTGGGGTAACCTATATGGGGCTCTCCCCAACCCTAAGAATTGATTATATTTTAACGAATCCTTCTTGGGATGTAAAAGCATTTGAACAAGTAGATGAAAATTTAAGTGATCATCAAATGATGATGGCTGACTTATTGTTAAAAAAACAATAATAGGTTACCTAAAATAAAATATCTTTGTGTCTACATTATGGCACTTAAAATATACAACTCCCTAACACGTCAAAAAGAAGTTTTCGAACCTATTAATGCTCCTTATGTGGGTATGTATGTTTGCGGACCAACTGTAAGTGGAGAAAGCCATTTGGGTCATGCACGTCCTTTTATCACTTTTGATGTGGTGTACCGCTATTTATTGCATAAAGGATACAAGGTTCGTTATGTTCGAAATATCACCGATGCGGGTCATTTTGAAGAAGAAGGAAAACAAGCCGAAGATAAAATTGCATCCAAAGCCATTTTAGAAAAATTGGAGCCGATGGAATTGGTACAAAAGTATACGCATTTGTATCACTGGGCAATGGAGCAATTTAACAATATGCCTCCAAGCATTGAACCAACGGCTACTGGACATATTGTAGAGCAAATTGAAATGATTAAAACCATCATGAAAGACGGCTATGCTTATGAAAGCAATGGTTCGGTTTATTTTGATGTGGTAAAATACAATGATGATTTTTCGAAAAAAAATCAACCCTATGGAATTTTAAGTGGTCGTAATTTAGAAGAGCAATTAGAGACTACAAGAGAGCTAGAAAATCAGGAAGAAAAAAGAAATAAGGTTGACTTTGCTTTATGGAAAAAAGCGCCCATTGAACATATCATGCGCTGGCAAAGCCCATGGGGAGAAGGTTTCCCAGGTTGGCATATTGAGTGTTCTGCAATGGCTACTAAATACTTAGGAAAAAGATTTGATATACACGGAGGTGGAATGGATTTACAATTCCCTCACCATGAATGTGAGATTGCACAAAGCAATGTTTGTAATCATGAAATTCCTGCGCGTTATTGGATGCATAATAATATGATCACCATTAACGGTCGTAAAATGGGTAAGAGCTACAATAATGTGATTAAGTTAAGTGAATTGTTTACGGGCAATCACCATGAATTAACACAGGCTTATGCTCCAATGACGGTTCGCTTTTTTATTCTACAAAGTCAGTATCGAGGTACCTTAGATTTTAGCAATGAAGCATTGCAAGCATCTGAAAAAGCTTTAAAGCGTTTACTTGAAGGATATGAGTGGTTAAAGGCGCAAAGCTTTACTGCCGGCACTTTAGCGACGGATACGAATTTAGATACCCAACTTAAAACATGGGCAACCGAACTTGAACAATTCATGGATGACGATATGAATACGGCTAAGGTAATAGCGAATATGTATGAAATGTTACCTAGTATCAATTCATTAAAAGATAAGCATATTGCAGCAGACGCTGTGAGTGGAGACACTTGGTTATTTGTACAAAATCAAATGACATTGTTTATCGAAAACATTATGGGTATTAAGATAGAAGCCGGTGCTAATCGTGAACAATTAAAAGGGGTGATTGATTTATTAATTGAAATTCGTAAGGATGCAAAAGCAAGAAAAGACTTTGCTACGAGTGATAAAATTAGAAATCAATTAACTGCAATGGGTATTCAGTTAAAGGATGAAAAGGACGGCTCAATGAGTTATACTTTCGCTTAGTAGGCAAACCCGCTTTTCAAAAAAATATTTATCACTAATGATCGCAGTCATCTGCGTGTGCATGATTGTGCACTCTACAACGCATATGGTTATTGACATGTGCGTATATGATTAAAACGGCTGCCGGAATTAATAAATACAATTCAATTTCTCTAAATACCATTCTAGAGAACATAATTGCGATTCCGATACTAAATAAAATAATAGGCTTAAAGGAATGATGGTGTTTTTTATAACCATGGTAAAGTGAGTAAGCGCCAATGGCAAAAGAAACAAGGATCATCCCAAATTCAAATTGGTAATTATGCAGGATATTGATTCCTAATAATGGAAGGGAACTAAAAAACAATGGCAGCAAAGCGCAATGAATGGCACAGGCCAATGAAGCACTGATTCCGATTGCATCCCAATTCCAATTTTTAAACATATCACAAAGATAGGACAACCAAAATAATATTACCTTTATGTCTCAAAGTATTGCTGGGCAATTAAATTTAATCTTATGTCAAAAAAAATGGTTGGGTATTTAATATTTTTTACGGTGTTGCTAGCTGGCTTTTTTTACTTTGTATTTAGAGGAACCGATAACTGGAAAGTAAAGCTACCTACTCTAAGCTATGTAAAACCTTTTCACTTTACCAATCAAGATGGTCAACCTGTAACAGAGGCCGACCTTACCAATAAAATCACGGTAGTTGAATACTTTTTTACTACTTGCAAAGGCATTTGCCCCAAGCTAAATACCAACATGAAGGATATTTACAATCAGTTTAAGAATGAACCAGATTTTCAAATATTCTCACATACCTGTAATCCAGGGACCGATTCTGTTGCTGTTTTAAAACACTATGCCGATTCTTTACAGGTAGATACTAAAAAATGGGTTTTTATTACTGGCCGCAAGGATAGTTTATACCAAATGGCAAGAAGCTCCTATTTGTTAGATGATCCAAAGAATAATGTAGAAAAAATCGAGGATCAATTTATACATACTCAGTTTTTTGCACTCGTAGATCGTAATGGAAAAGTACGCGGTAAAATATATGACGGTTTAAAAGCAATTGAAGTTCAACAATTAAAAAGAGACCTTGCAAGGTTATTAAAAGATAAATAATTTATTATGAATTTTGTAACGGGTGCAAGCGGTTTAGTGGGAAGTCATTTAATTCAATCTTTACTTTCAAAGGGCGAATTGGTTCGAGCTTTGTATAGAAATAGTATCCCTGAATTTAAGGGTGCAGAAAAAGTGGAATGGGTAAAAGGAGATATATTAGATGTGATTTCCTTGCATCATGCTATGCAAGGTATAACAAAGGTTTATCATTGCGCAGCTATTGTATCTTTCTCTCCAAAGCAATCTGGTATTATGTTACAGGCTAATATCGAAGGTACTGCCAATATTGTCAATGCTAGTATTGACAATAAAATTCAAAAATTAGTGTATGTAAGTTCAGTTGCAGCACTAGGAAGAATTAGAGAAGATGCACCAGTTGATGAGACTATGAATTGGACACCAGAAACGAGTAATAGCGTGTATGGAAAATCAAAATATTTAGCTGAGATGGAAGTGTGGAGAGGAATGGGCGAAGGATTGAATGTGGCTATTGTTAATCCCGTAATTATTTTAGGTGCAGGTGATTGGAACAAGGGATCCTCTGAAATTTTTAAATCGGCTTATGATGAATTTCCATGGTACACCAATGGGGTGAGTGGATTTGTGGATGTTATGGATGTGATTGATGCAATGCAATTATTAATGCAGAGCGATGTACAAGGACAAAGATTTATTATTAGTGGAAGTAATCTTCAATACAAGGAAGTATTTACACATATTGCAAAAGCATTTGGTAAAAAACCACCTCATAAACAAGTAACACCATTATTAGCGGCGATTGTGTGGAGGTTAGAGGCAGTAAAAGGATTGATCACGGGTAAAACACCGTTATTAACTAAAGAAACTGCAGCAACTGCGCAGGCGGTGGTTCATTTTGACAATACTAAATTTTTGAAAGCATTTCCTTCCTTTAGTTACCGAAAATTAGAGGAAACAATTAACCGGACTTGTGCAGAATTAAAGGAACTACATCAGCTGCCTTAAAATATAAAAGGGTTGCCCTAGCAAACACTATTTATCTTCCATCACTTTTTTCCAAAGTTCAGGAATACGTTTAATCCAAACATATTCTCTACGCTTAACGCTTGCGTCTTCGGCAGGGAATCCCATATATACTTTATTGCCTTTTATGGAGCTAGGAACACCCGCCTGAGCCAATACCACGGCATTTTCTCCAATCGTAAGCGTTTTACCAACGCCCACCTGACCCCATAAAGTAACGCCTGCCTCTAATTTAACGCCACCAGCAATACCTACTTGAGCAGCAATCAGGCAATTTTCTGCCGTTTGGGTGTCATGTCCAATGTGAACCATATTATCAATCTTTGTTCCCATTCCAATTTTTGTATCACCACTTACCCCTCTATCAATGGTGCAGCCACATCCAATTTCTACTTTATCTTCTAAAACCACTCTACCACAACTCAACATTTTTTTATACCAAGCTGAGCGATTCTTTTTTGTGTTATAATAAAATGCATCACCTCCAATTACCGTATTAGCTTGTATAATTACTTCATCTCCAATAATGGTATCAGACAAAATGGTTACCCCTGGATAAATGGTGCAATGCTTTCCAATTTGGACATTGTTTCCAATAAAAACATTGGGCATAATAATAGTGCCTTCTCCAATTATTGCATCTTCACTTATTGCTTTATCATTCACAATCAAAGGTTTAAAATGCTTTACGATCATCAAATATGCTTCAAAAGGATCTGCACAAAACAATAAAGCTTTACCCTCAGGAATAGTTACTTCTTTATGATTGATAATGATACATGATGCTGCACTATTTAAGCAAGTATCATAATATTTTGGATGATCAACAAACACAACATCACCCTTTTCAACTTGATGAATTTCATTTACTCCAGCAATTTCTAATTGATCATTTCCAACAATTTCTGCTCCAATTAAATTAGATAACCATTTGATTGAAACGGGTGCGATAAGCTTCATAATTGTGATTTTTGGCCTAAATCAAAGGTAACGAGCCTTTTTTGTAAAAAATTTTTTTTGTCAATAATCTGTGAAAAATTGTTGCAGATAGAACATAAAAATTTTCAAAAATGATTGAATGAAATGAATTAACTATCAAAAATTCATTCTTTTATAATCCTTTGTTTATAAGTGTTACAGCGTTTTATAAAAATTTACAAATCAATAAAATGAATTTAAATTCATAATAAAAAGAGCAAAAAATAAAATAGTATGAACTGTTGTAAAACATGCTATTGTGGATAAACCCAAAAAATTTGTTTAAAAAAATTTTTGAATTAGGATAAAGTATAATTAATATTGTGATGGGAATTCAATTCCCGTACTTACTAACCCATCTATATACGAGGTCCCACAACAGTGGGACTTTGTTTTTTTAGACAATATTTCGGATGCAATATTATCTTTTATATAAACCTTTTCAAGTGCTTTCTCAATTCACATCAACCGATGGAAAATTGTGTTTGAAAGATATTATTGAAGTGGAAAAGGATGTGTATCCAGTTGGAAGATTAGATTATGATAGCGAAGGATTACTCTTATTAACGAATGATTCAAGTGTTAATCATCAATTACTTCATCCCAATTTTGAGCATCAACGTACTTATTGGGTTCAAGTAGATGGCGCCATTACACAGGAAGCGGCTGATGCATTATCAAAAGGAGTTACTATTAATATTGATGGTCAACAATACAAAACCAAAAAAGCGATTGTACAATTATTACCAGATACTATTGAAGTCCCTGATCGTAATCCACCCATTCGTTTTAGAAAATCCATTCCTGCAACCTGGGCCTCCATTCAATTAACAGAGGGAAAAAATAGACAGGTACGTAAGATGTTTGCATCGGTTGGATTTCCCGTTCTAAGATTAATTCGTGCACAAATAGGAACCTATACCATTTCTAAAATGCAACCAGGTGATTTACTTTCTTTGACCGAACAAGAAGTAAAAGCAGGCTTCTTTCGCTAATTGCTGCTTAAGTTTTACTTTTGCGGTATTAATACAATATAAATGAGTCAAGATTTATCAGAACAAGAGATTATTAGAAGAGAAAAACTCCAAAATTTAGAAGCAGCGGGTATCAACCCTTATCCAGCTCCATTATACCCCGTTTCTCATTATTCTGCCGAAATAAAGCAAAACTTTTCCGAGGAAACCAAGGACAACTATGCCAAAGTGTGTGTTGCTGGTAGAATTATGAGTGTGAACGATAAGGGCAAGGTATTATTTGTGAAGATCCAGGATAATGATGGCATTTTTCAGTTATATATAAAGAGAGATGAAATCTGTCCAGATGAGGACAAGACCTATTGGGATGTATTGACCAAAAACGGAATGGATCTTGGTGATATCATTGGTGCAACTGGATATGTATTTATTACTAAAACTGGCGAGACTTCCTTACATGCCAACACGGTTACTTTATTGGCGAAGTCCTTAAAGCCGTTGCCGGTTGTTAAGAGAGATGAGGAAGGAAATACTTTTGATGCAGTAACGGATCCTGAATTTAGATATCGTCAACGCTATGCCGATTTAATTATCAATCCAGATGTAAAAGAAACATTTGCAAAGCGTACCATATTAATGAATACGATTCGTGAATTTTTAAATACGCGTGGTGCCTTAGAAGTAGATACACCTGTATTACAAGCGATCCCTGGTGGTGCAGCAGCAAGACCATTTATTACGCATCACAATGCATTAGATGTACCATTTTACTTGCGCATCGCCAATGAATTGTATTTAAAGCGTTTGATTGTAGGTGGATTTGATTGGGTATATGAGTTTAGCCGCAACTTTCGTAATGAAGGAATGGACAGAACGCATAATCCAGAGTTCACCGTATTAGAATGGTATACTGCTTACAAGGATTATTTCTGGATGATGGAAATTACCGAGCAGTTGTTTGAAAAAATTGCATTGACTTTACATGGAACGACTGTTTTAACTGTTGGAGATAAGACCATTGATTTTAAAGCCCCTTATCGTCGTGTGAGTATTATTGATGCGATTAAAGAAAATACAGGTATTGATATTACGGGAATGGACGAAGCAGGATTAAGAGAAGTATGTAAGACTTTAAAGATAGAGGTTGCTCCAACGATTGGAAAAGGAAAATTGATTGATGAAATTTTCGGTTCAACGAGTGAGCATACGTATACGCAACCTACATTTATCATTGACTACCCAGTGGAAATGAGTCCATTGACCAAGAAACACCGAACTAAGGAAGGTTTGGTAGAGCGTTTTGAATTAATGGTGAATGGAAAAGAATTAGCGAATGCGTATTCTGAATTAAATGACCCCATTGATCAAAGAAAGCGTTTTGAGGATCAGTTGGCTTTAATGGAAAGAGGTGATGACGAAGCCATGTTTATTGATCATGACTTTTTAAGAGCCTTAGAGTACGGTATGCCACCAACTTCGGGTATTGGCATTGGAATAGATCGTTTATGTATGATGATGTTAAATCAACCTTCGATACAAGACGTATTGTTCTTTCCACAAATGCGTCCTGAGCACTTTACAAAAGAATAATTTATTATATAGATAAATACAAAAGAGGCCACTCAATCGAGTGGCCTCTTTATTGCAATATTTTAAGTTAAACTCCATTGAGTGGTGCTAATCGCGGTAGTTCAACGCTGGTTTAATATCCCCAAGTAATGCTTTGTATTTATAATCACCAATACTTGTTTTAAATTCTTCGTTTGCTTTTTGAATCAATGCTGGATTGCTCATTAAATCAATAGCAGTTAAAGCCATTGTTTTACTTGCTACCAACATTCCTTTAGTTCCAATTTCTGTTCCACCAGCAGCCACTGCTTGCCAGCTATGAGCAGGTGTTCCTGGAACCCAGGTTGCTGCTGTTAATCCAACAGTTGGTTTTACATAACTCACATCACCCACATCGGTAGATCCACTATTCCCTTCCACTACATAACTTAAGGGTTTTACAGTTGCAGCTGATTCCATTGCTACTGGTTTACCAATAAAACTTGGTTGAATAGTTTTAGCAAATGCTTTTTCAGCTTCGGTATAATTTACGCCACCTACTTTTTCTAAATTGGATTGCATTACTTCAGCAAGCGTCTTGTTGATTAATAAGTCATGTGTTCCACCAATGATATCATATTTCATAGTGGTACCTGTTCCCATTGCTGCACCTTCTGCTGCTTTTACTACTCTATCAAAAATTTCTACAGCATCTTTTCTTTTTGGATGACGTACATAATAATATACTTCTGCAAAATCAGGAACTACATTCGGAGCCTTACCACCATTGGTAATTACATAATGTATTCTTGTTTCTTGCGGAATATGTTCGCGCATCATATTGACCATATTATCCATTGCTTCCACAGCATCTAAAGCAGAACGACCTTGCTCGGGTTGTGCAGCAGCATGTGCCGAGATACCATAAAATTTAAACTTAGCCGATTTATTCGCTAATGCACTTGTGGTTGTTACGGTATTTGCATCATTTGGATGCCAATGAATGACTGCATCTAAATCATTAAATAAACCTGCACGAACTAAAAATACTTTTCCGCTACCACCTTCTTCCGCAGGGCAACCATACACTTTAATGGTACCTTTTAATTTTCCAGAAGCAATTAATTCTTTAATGGCAATACCTGCGGAAACACTTGCTGTACCAAATAAATGGTGGCCACAACCATGTCCTGCATTTTTGCCAGCAATGATTGATTTTTCAGGAACTGCATTTTGCGCTAATCCTGGTAAAGCATCATACTCAGCTAAAATTCCAATAGCTGGTGAACCTGATCCATAAGTAGCAACAAATGCTGTTGGAATGCCTGCTACACCTGTTTCTACAGTAAATCCTGCTTCTTTTAAATGTTGAATATGTAGTGCCGAACTTTTATTTTCTTTATAACCAACCTCAGCAAAATCCCAAATTTGTAAAGCAGTTTTTTTATCCGCTTCATAACTTGCATTTAATGCATTAATGGTTGCTTCCTTGTTGGCATTCACCGCTGTAGCAGTAGGATCTAATTTGTTTTTCTTTTGAGCCATGCTGCTTAATGAAGCAAGCAATAAACCACAAATAATAAATTGTTTCATGGACAATAGTTAAGATAATTATTAAAAGTTTTTATAAAAATAAATCAGTGTAAAGTGTAGCACCAGGTACCACCGAATATCCATTTAAATCTGTAATGCCTTCTGCAGCCAATACTTCTTCATCTATAAAAGTTTTGCCGGTATAGGCTAATTTTTCTTTGGATAAAATATAAAAAGCAGCGTCAGCAAGAATTGCAGGGGTACGACTCATATTGGCTAGCATTTCTCCTCCTAACAAATTACGCACTGCTGCAGTATCAATAGTGGTACGAGGCCATAAAGCATTGGATGCAATGCCGTCGTCTTTAAATTCATGTGCCCAACCTATGGCAAGCATACTCATATCATATTTAGAAAGGGTATAGGCAACATGTGGTCCCAACCATTTTGGATCTAAATTAATGGGAGGAGATAAGGTAAGTATATGTGCGTGCGTAGATTTTTTTAAATAAGGCAAAGCATGTTGTACTACTAAAAAAGTACCACGAACATTAATGCTGTGAATTAAATCAAATCTTTTACTAGGTGTATTTTCGGTATCTGTTAATTGAATGGCAGATGCATTATTTATCACGATATCAATGCCTCCAAATGTTTCAACAGTTTGTTGAATGGCGTTGGCAATTTGTGCTTCGTCTCTAATATCCACCTTTACTGCCAAGGCTTTCACGCCCAAGGCTTCCACTTCGGCAGCAGCTGAAAATATAGTTCCTCCTAAACGAGGATCTTCCTCAACCGATTTTGCAGCAATGACAATATTAGCGCCAGCACCTGCTAATTTTAATGCAATGGCTTTTCCTATGCCTCTGCTACCACCGGTTATAAACACTGTTTTTCCTTGCAAAGACATTGTGATTGATTTAAATTAAAAATATTATTTTGTAAAATCAGGACCTAAAAACTCAATTAATAAATTCGCCGTATCCGTACAGGCAGTTGCTAAAATTTCGTTTTTTACTATCGCATTAAATTGATTACTAAAACTTATTTCGTACTCCGCTTTATTAATTCTTGTTTTAATACTTTCAGGGGTTTCAGTTTGTCTATGCAATAATCTTTCTCTCAATACTTCAATGGAAGGAGGCATGATAAAAATAGAAAGACTTTGATCACCCAATTGCTTTTGAACATGAATGGCGCCCTTTACATCAATATCTAATACCGGCACTTTACCCAAGGCCCAAATACGATCTAATTCTGACTTTAAAGTACCATAGTAAACGCCTTCATACACTTGCTCATATTCCAAAAACTCATTTTGATAAATAAGCCCCTCAAATTTAGCTAAACTTAAAAAATGGTATTCAACTCCATCTTGTTCAGCACCTCTAGGCGCTCGTGTTGTGGCTGAAATTGAAAACGCTAAACGAGAAAATCGTTCCAATAAATATTTAGTAATTGTGGTTTTACCCGCACCAGAGGGCGCAGCTAAAATGATTACTTTTTTCAAACTAGTTGACATGCTCAAATTTAATTAAATTATGCCGTATATTTATCTATCATAATACTAAAGACCTTAAAATAAAAAATATGCAAAAACAATTATGGGTAGCCCTATTTACGGTTGCCAGTTTATTTGCGCAAGCACAAAAACCAAGTGAAGAAAGTCCTAAATCAGCTGCAAAACAAGAAGATAATAATGCAAGCTTTAAAAGAGCACTTTCTCTAGAATCCAAAACTGAGGCAAGAGGGGAGGCCACTATTAAAGGACAAAAAGTGCCTTATAAAGTAGTATCTGGAACCATTCCTGTTTGGGATGAGGATGGTAAAGCCATTGCTGGTTTATTTTATGTGTATTATGAAAGAACAGATGTTGCCAATAAGGACGAGCGTCCATTGGTAATTTCATTTAATGGTGGTCCTGGTACTGCAAGTGTATGGATGCACTTGGGATATACAAGCCCTAAAAAATTAAAGATTGACGATGAAGGATATCCAGTACAACCTTATGGTGTAGAAGATAATCCAAATTCAATTTTAGATGTAGCAGATATTGTATATGTAGATCCTGTGAACACTGGCTTCTCACGTATTTTAGATAAGTCTGTTCCAACTTCAAAATTCTTTGGCGTAAATGCAGATGTTAAATATTTAGCAGATTGGATTAACACTTTTGTAGGTAGAAATAAAAGATGGGCTTCTCCTAAATTCTTAATTGGAGAAAGTTATGGTACAACACGTGTATCTGGATTGTCTTTAGAATTACAAAACAGACATTGGATGTATTTAAATGGAGTGATTTTAGTTTCACCAACCGACTTGGGTATTAAGCGCGAAGGCCCTACCAGTGCAGCTTTGCGCGTTCCTTATATGGCAGCCACTGCATGGTATCATAAAAAATTACCTGCTGATTTACAAAGCAAGGATCTTACTGCTTATTTACCTGAAGTAGAAGCTTTTACTTTAAATGAATTATTGCCTGCCATTACAAAAGGGTGGAATATCGATGCAGCTCAAAAAACTGCTATCACAAAAAAATTAGCTCGCTATACTGGATTAAGTGAAACGGCAGTTACACAACAAAATTTAGAAATTCCATTTGATTTTTTCTGGAAAGAATTATTGCGTGATCAAGGAAAAACTGTAGGTCGTTTAGATTCAAGATATATTGGTATTGATAAAAAGGATGCTGGTGTTGGTCCTGACTACAATGCTGAGTTAACAAGTTGGGAACATTCATTTACGCCAGCTATCAATATTTATTTAAGAGATGTATTGGGTTACAAGACCGATTTAAACTATTATATTTTTGGACCAACCTTCCCATGGGATAACAATAATAATCATACTGGTGATGATTTACGTCAAGCAATGATGCAAAATCCTTATTTGCATTTACTTGTACAGTCAGGATATTATGATGGTGCTTGTGATTATTTCAATGCCAAATTTAATATGTGGCAAATGGATCCAGCTGGAAAAATTAAAGATAGAATGAGTTGGGAAGGCTATCGCAGCGGACACATGATGTATTTACGTAAAGAGGACATTGTTACAAGCAATGATCACTTAAGAGCGTTTATTAAAAAGAGTATTCCCAAATTTGGCACGCCTGCAAAGTTTTAAGTCGCTATAAGAATTTAGCTCCTTAAAACTTTCGATAATGATTTTTTCAAGAGGCCCCATAAACGGGCCTCTTTTTTTTATCATTATATTACAACGTTCTTCTTGAAACGTTTGTATTTTTTAATTAAATCAGCGATGTATTCTTTTTTATTTTTAATCATTACCCCTCTTGCCTCTTTAGTATAGGTATCTCCCAAATGATCAAGGTAGTGTTTTGAAGTAAAAATGGCCATTTCAATCATAATAGGAAAGGCATCCATTCCCTTATCTTCAATAAAATAGTAAATACTTTTTTTATTTGTAATCCCTTCTTTTTTAGAAATATATCCTAGTTCTTCTAGCTTCTTTAAACGATTAGAAAGCATTTTGCTTGGCATATGTTCTGGAGACTCCTTGAATTCACTAAATAGGGTCTTATGTCCCCATATCATATCCCTAAGGATTAATAAGGTCCACTTATCACCTAAAATATCTAATCCGGTGGCTACAGGACAGATGGATCTAAATTCAATAACATTACTCATTTACGCTTTTCGTTTTCTACTTTGTAAAATTATAATATTAATACCAATTTATATAAGAATTAAAAGATACAGGACTAGTGGGCATGCAATATTAATAATATATTAAGTTTAAAATATATTTTATTTGTATCTTTTTGATACTTATATTTATCATAACTAAACTAACACTAATGAATAAATTACTCAACCGATCCAATTCCAATTTTGCAGTGATTGATGGCATAAGAGCCATTGCGGTATTGTGGGTTATCTTTTTTCACGCATGGCTTTTTCAACAATTAACTATTCCTGGTTTTATTGACAAAATTTATGATTATCCATTATTTTATTGGGTTACAAAAGGAGATTTAGGCGTTGACTTATTTTTTGTGATAAGCGGATTTTTAATTGGAAGTATTATTTTTAAAGAAATTAAAGCTTCTAATAAATTTAATTTTAAAAGGTTTTATGTAAGACGTTTTTTAAGATTATCACCAGTATATATTTTTGCAATTTTTCTTAATCTATATTTTTTAAAAGACTATGGTCAAGATAACTTACTTAAATACTGGCCTAATTTGTTATACATTAATAATTACATACCCGGCTCTCCTATGGGTTGGACATGGTCATTGGCTATTGAAGAGCAATTTTATATTGTAGTGCCTTTTCTTTTGGTATTTATTTTTCCAAAATTTCGCAATAAAGCAACCTTCTTTATTGTTTTATCAGCTATATCCATTTCACTAACTTGGTATTATGTATATATTTTAAAGCAATATCGATTGCCATTTAATTTAACATTTTTTACCAAAGATTGGATTAGTTGGTTTGAAGGATACTATATGTTAACCCATTTAAGGTATATTGGTTTACTGTTAGGTGTTGCAACAGCTTATGTAAATGTGTACAAAATCGAAGAGGCTAAAAATATTTTTCAAAATAAAACAGGATTAGTTAAAATATTTTCCATTATTTCAGTGATTGGATTAATCGTAATTTCTTTTACTCCTGTTGGAGAATGGATGCCAATGAAAACTTCTATATTTTACAGTTTAAATATTAATATAGGAAGATGGTATGAAATTTTGACAAGACCCCTATTTTCGGTATTTGTTGCATTTATTATTCTTGCAAGCATTCATGGAAGTAATTTTATTATTAATCCTATAAAAAAATTCCTTTCTGCTAAATTTTTCTATCCTATTGCGCAGGTTTCATATTCTGCTTATTTATTTCACGAGATGTTTATTATTTGGGCATCACCTAGACTATTCAAATATTTAAGCCCTAATTATTCTAACACACAAATATTTTTTATAACTGTATTTGTGTCATTAGTTGTAATACTTATTGGGGCTATAATTATGTATTATTTAATTGAACAACCATTTCAGAAAATAAGAGAAAAAATTAAATTCTCTTAGTCAATTTTAAATAAAAAAGCCCTATTCTTAAAACTTAGGGCTTTTTTATTTAATGTATCACTTTGTCGGCACAGCAACTACTAGCAAAGGCTTCTGGCTTTGCTTTAAATGCAAATCCCATTCCCATTATATAGCCCATCGCGTCTTTTAAGGCATCATTGCTTTTAAATTGCGCACTGGTATTGATATCAGCATGTACTTCCATTTCAATATCATATTCTATAAACAAATCACATAGTTCATAAGCAACTTCAATGCTTTTAGAAACTTCTAATAACATTCTTTCTTTAATGTGTAAATCCTGTGTAGATTTTTCATTGTGTATAAACATGAATCCTCCATTGTTTTTTCTTAAAAAAACAATAACAGTAGCAAACTCTGTGTAGTTTTGTTTTACTTGGCTATCTGTTCCAATGTATACAGATAATTTATTATTTTTTGCTACTTCTTCTTCAATCGTAAGACGAACCTGATCTTTAATTTTTAAATGAATAGGTTCACCGTTAAATCTGCGCCAATTCATAATTATAATTTTATAATGATAAATTAGGCATTATTAATTTATTTTCTGTAATTCTTATGTTATGTAATTTATACCAGTAATAAAATGTGATTAAAGTCTTAATAAACCGAGTAGGATTTATTATTATTTACATACTCTGCATGCATCACAATTATCATGGTTATAAACGAAGAGGTATAAAACAAATAGGTATAAGGCACATCTATAAATGTATAGAATATAACGAGGCTTAATTTTAAAGATGACAATAAAATAGCAGTTTTATTTAATTGATATTTTTTCTTTACCGCTATTAAACCAACCATATAAAAGGATGGAACTAATAAAGAAGCCCCAATAAGTATTTTATGTTGTAATAAAATATGGTTTGGACCGAAAAACTTCGCAAAACCTAATCCTTCTGTAAAAACGGTAGGGGTATCCCTCCATACTCTACTCGTAAAATCAATATAGCGTCCTGGTAAATGAATGATATCATAAATAAGTTGCGTTCCAAATGGTAAAATCAAGAAAAAATAAAAGAAACCTAAAATCACTAACCCTTGAATTAAAATATATTTCCAATCCTTTTTATATAAACTATAAATCATCAGAGCAGGAACCCAACCAATAAAAGCATATCTACTAAACAAACATAAAGTAATAACAATTGCCATTAAATATTTTTGACGATGTATTATTGTTACAGCTAGTAATAAATAAAAAGTAATCACTACCGTTTCTTCAGTATATATTATCAAATTAGCATCTTCAACACTAAATAAATACCAAAACAATATAAAAATGCTTGCTATCATTAATGTTGAGCCTTCTTTATTTAAGTTTAATCTCCAAATTGGATAAGCAAAAATTAAAAAAAATAAACTTACAGATAGCCATCTAATATCAATATGAAGTAAGGTTGGGATTGAAAACGGCATCCAAAGTGCAGGCAAATAGATGGGCTTTGTTCCTCCCCAAATTTCATTAATGGGTTGATATACATCCTTTATTTTGAATGATATGAAGCGCTCGCACATTACCTTAATAATTGGTAACATGTCTGATTCTTTATAATTAAGAGGATTGTATAAAAAAAATTCTTTAGAAAAACGATACATTACAATTAGTACAATTGCACTGATTAATATTTTGTATTGAATATTTTTTCCGTAGATATTTTTTAATTCATATTTATAGGAGGTAGCTTCAAATGTATTTTTTAGTATTAAATACGTAATCAATAAACCTGATAAAAAATAGATGACACTAATTAAATACATATGTGTCTTAAATTCTAGTAAAAAAGTAACACATAATGTTTCAATTAAAAATAAAAAAATTAATAAAAAGCTAAATTTTTTTAAGTACTTCATGCGACAAATATACATCCTTACTAGTTTCGAGCACAAAAATGGGGAAAAGTAGAAACCTTTCCCCGTATATTTAACAAGTATGAGAAAACCCTAATTTTTATTTCTTTTCTCTTTTATAATGTGTTTTTCTAATTTCATCTTCGTCATCCATATCTGGACCTTTTTCAATCTTTTTCCAATCTATATCACGATTATAGCGTTTCATCGCATTGGTAGTATTGAATATTTCTTTTGATGGATATACTAATTTATAAGGTGTAAAGTTTGGCTTTTCTGTGAAAAAATCATCTAATAAAGTGGCCGTAGCATCATATTGGTTTACATAGGGTACATCTAATATGTTGTAAATCACTTTTAAAATAGAACCAAAATTTGCGTGTGTATTGGAAACATAATTTCTCTTAACATAAGGACCTGCCATCATCAATAAACTTCTGTGTGCATCTATATGGTCAACACCCCCTTGTGGATCATCTTCTGTGATAATAACCAGCATATTTTTCCAATAAGGAGTTCTAGATAAAAAATGTAAAATTCTACCAACCGCTAAATCATTATCGGCCACATAAGATTCATGATAAGGGTAACCCTCTTTTGGTCTTGGATCAGCAGTGTGATCATTTGGTACCTGCATGGTAATTAATCTAGGTAGTTCTTTATGTTTATTTAACCATAATTTTTTGAACTCATCTTCAAATTGGTTCATTCTAAATTGATCAGGAATATTACAATTAAAACCTGCGTAATTATGACTTGTATTTTTCCATAATGCATTTTGCATAGGCACCATTACTGCATGAGCTCCACCTGTTGCGGTATCATTCCATTCCTCTCTATTATGAGCAGTTTCATTCGCTTCTCCAAAATTGTAAAATGGTACTTTCTTTCTTTCTAAAGCTTCCCAAATACCTCCTTTTTCGGCATAATCTTCAGGATCTATACTACCAGTTGTACCAGGAAATCTTCGTCCAGATGCTTTTGAAAAGATATTTGCTGATTTATCCACACTAGAATTAGTTTCCACCCATTCATTTGGAATCACACCCATCATCCAGTGATGACCATGAATAGAAGCGTCTCCATCACAATAAAAATTATCTGAAAATGAAAATTCAGTTGCAATTTTTGCATGATTAGGTGTGATATCAAAACCTGGTGCTTTCTTATTTTGAAATGCCATATGCACATTGGTTCCATATCTAGCAATAGTTGAGTCACCTCTTCCTGTTTTTAATTGACCTAATACTTCATCATAAGTTCTATTTTCTTTGGTGATGTACACCACATATTTAATTGGACTTTTACGTATACCTGCTTTAATAGGAAGTGGATTTTTTATATTATCTACTTTGTTGACTATTTTATAGGTATTGTTCAAAGTAATACTAGTATACTTATTTAATTCAGTTGATGATGGAACAGCTATTTTTTGAAAAGTACCTAATTGAATATCCCCAATATATGTACCTTGGTCTGGTTTTTTGAAACCTGCACCTCCATTAGGTCCAGCGCCATATCCTCTACAAGAAATAACATACATTTCCTTTTCATCC
>CAJADG010000083.1 GCA_903938445.1 uncultured Bacteroidota bacterium
ATTAATTTAAACTCTATTAGTTTAAACTAGGATCGAAATCTCCTTCTGCTTCTGTGCTTGGTTCATCTTTAAATGCATCTAAATCTGCTTTTGTTTCCCAAGCATCGAATGTATCCACATGTCCTGGTTCTAAATCTTGATCTCTATTTTCATTCCATTCAACAATGAAGTTATTTCTTCCTTCACCCACCATCAACTTCATATATTTTTGTTGAGACAATTCTAAGATAGATAAGAATAAAAACAAAGCGTGCACGCGGTCTTGACAGATATCAAATACTTTTTCAAAAGAAACCGATTTTTCTTGCTCAACCAATTGCAATACGTGCTCTCTGCTACCTTCCATCGTGTAGTTGTAGCGAACAACAGTATGTACTGGTTTAAATTGACGATCTTGTAAACGCAACATTACTTTTTCAAATGACTTCATCAATTTGAATAAAGTAACCGTTTGCAATTCGGTTCCTTCCGCTGCTTCCTCACCCACCATGGACATTTCTTTTTGAATATTTCCACGCTTCATCATCAACATTCTCATGGCTTCTAAATCGGCCATCTGAACTGCAGCTTCCTTGTACTTTTTGTATTCTAAAATCTTATCAATCAATTCTTGTCTTGGGTCAATCTCATTTCCTTGTGCATCAATTTCTTTTCTTGGCAATAATAATTTAGCCTTAATGCGCATTAAGGTAGAAACAAACAAAATAAACTCACTACTTAATTCAATATTTAACTTGTCCTGATTATGGATAAAATCCAAAAAATCATTGATAATTTTTGTGATTTGAATATTGTAAATATCCATTTCATCTCGCTCAATAAAGAATAATAATAGGTCAAATGGCCCCTCAAATTGGTCCACTTTAATCGAATAATTTGCATGCTGACTCATAGGCTACAAAGAAAAGGAAACCTCTTTAAATTCCACTTAAATGGGCAAATATTTATCCACTTTTAGGTAAAAATGGAGCATCTTTGAACAAAATATATTTGAATGCAGTCTAAGTGGACCAATTGGCTTGTTTTTGCGCTCCTTTCAATTGTTTGGGGCAGTTCCTTTATCCTCATGAAAGAGGGTCTAAAAGCCTTTACGCCCTACCAGGTTGCTTCCTTGAGAATGCTATCAGCTGGGGTCATTTTGTTGCCCTTTGCATATAGAGCCCTCCAACAAATTCCCAATAATAAAATGGGGCTAATAATTCTTTCTGGAATTTTGGGCAATTTTATTCCAGCCTATCTTTTTTGTATTGCAGAAACACAAATCGATAGTTCATTGGCTGGCATTTTAAACTCCCTCACACCCATGTTTACCATAATTGTTGGTGTACTATTTTTTAAAACCCAAACCAGTTTTATAAAAATAATTGGAATGATTATTGGATTTATAGGACTTAGTTTTTTGTTGGCTGCAGGCAAAGATGTGAGTTTGCATAATTTATCCTTTGCGGCATTAGTATTATTAGCCACATTATTTTACGGCATCAATGTAAACATCGTAGGAAGGTATATGCAAAATATGGGTTCCTTACATATTGCTTCCATTGCATTTGCTTTTTTAATTATTCCTAGTTTGTTAGTGCTTTATTTTACGGGCTATTTTTCGAATAATTTCAGTGATCCAATTGTGCTAAAATCATTAATGGCAAGTAGTTTGCTGGGTATAGTGGGTACTTCCATTGCAACTATTTTATTTTATTTTTTAGTGAAGCGTGCGGGCATCTTATTTGGTTCACTTGTGACTTATGGCATACCTGTAGTTGCGGTAGCCTGGGGTTTGCTTGACGGAGAATCTTTAAATATAATGCAGGTGGGTTGCTTAGGGCTTATCTTATTGGGCGTTTATATCGTAAACAGAGGCAACCTTAATTTTATTCCTTTCTTAAAAAAGAAGCATTAAAAAAGCCCTCGTTGGAGGGCCTTTTAGTATTCACTATTTCTGTCATTATACAGTCATGATTTCTTTTTCTTTCGCTTCCAAGTGCTTTTCAACCAAAGCAATATGTCTATCGGTTAAGCCTTGAATTTCATCTTCGGCACCTTTACAAATATCCTCACTTGTACCATCTTTTTGCAATTTTTTCACCTTCTCGATATGGTCTCTTCTAATATTACGAATAGCCACTTTACTATGTTCTCCTTCAGCAGCCGCTTTCTTATACAATTCTTTACGACGTTCCTCGGTTAATGGAGGCATAAATAAACGGATATTCACACCATCATTTTGAGGCGTGATACCAATATTTGCAGCCATAATGGATCTTTCAATGAGGGCTAACATATTCTTTTCCCAAGGCTGAATACTAATGGTTCTTGTATCTAATACTTGCACATTGGCAACCTGACTTATTGGGGTTGGTGTACCATAATAATCCACGTTTATTCCTTCTAATATGGAAGGACTTGCTTTACCAGCTCTGATTTTAGAAATTTCGATTTCTAGGTGATTGATGGCCTTTTTCATGCCCATTTCCGCTTCGGTTGTAATTTTCTTTAATTCCTCTGACATAATGAATTATTTGAGTATACAAAGCTAAGCAAATCATAGTATTCTTCATAAGTCTTTTTTTTATCTATCTTTGCCGCATAGACAAAATAATATATGGCAACTACTGAATTAACTAAAATTGCTTCTCAAGTTAGAAGAGACATTGTAAGAATGGTACATGCACAACAAAGTGGTCACCCAGGTGGTTCTTTGGGTTGTACCGACTTTTTAACTGCATTGTATTTTAAAGTAATGAAGTTTGATACTGACTTTAAAATGGATGGTAAAAATGAAGATTTGTTCTTTTTATCAAACGGTCATATCTCTCCAGTTTTTTATTCAGTATTATCAAGATCAGGATATTTTGATGTGAAAGAACTTGCCACTTTTAGAAAAATTAATTCTCGTTTACAAGGACACCCTACCACACATGAGCATTTACCTGGTATTCGTATTGCAAGTGGTTCATTAGGTCAAGGTATGAGTGTTGCAATTGGTGCAGCGCTTGCCAAAAAATATAATAATGACGATAGAATTGTTTACTCATTACATGGTGATGGTGAATTACAAGAAGGTCAAAACTGGGAAGCAATTATGTTTGCTGCACATAATAAAGTAGACAACTATATTGCAACCGTGGATGTGAATGGTCAACAAATTGATGGTCCATTAAGTAAGGTATTGAACTTAGATAATTTAGAAGATAAATTCAAAGCATTTAATTGGACAGTGCTTCATATGGATGGTCACAATATGGATGAGATTTTAGCAACATTAGAAAAAGCAAAATCTTTAACAGGCCAAGGAAAGCCAATTGTGATTTTAATGAAAACCACCATGGGTAAAGGTGTTGACTTTATGGAAACTGGTCATGAGTGGCATGGTATCGCTCCAAATGATGAGCAATTAGCAAAAGCCTTAGGCCAATTAGAAGAAACTTTGGGAGACTACTAATCCTTTATAAAATAAAAAGGGGCTAAGCAAAATAGCCCCTTTTTATTTTAATATCTTTTTTATTTTTTTCAATGTCCCTATCGTTCATAAATTTTTTTACAAAAATTTTGAACGTCTTTTTTATACAAGGTCCTTGTAGACTTACACAATCCTTTCATAAATTTTGGCTGCGGCTTTGCGCGATGGAATCCAGCCAGCTAATAAGGCTATGACAATGACTAAACTAAAAATGGCAACATAGTCTATGAACATGGGCTGTATTGGATAATAGTCAATAACAAAAGAACCTCCACCTAATTTTATAAAATGATATTTATATTGAAGCCAACAAAATAAACTTGCCAGCCCTCCGCCGATGGCTGCACCTAATAATGCCATAATAGCAGACAATATTAAAAATATTTTTTGAATATCCCAGCTCGTTGCACCCATTGCATTAAACACATGAATGTCTTTTTCTTTTTCTAATACCAACATCGTCAAAGCACCTACTAAATTAAAAGAAGCTACCAACATAATCAATGCTAGGATGCAAAAGATGATCCACTTCTCCACCTGCATAATTCTATAGAGATCAATATTTTGCTGGTATTTATTTCTTACAAAAAAACCAGGACCCATTATTTTTTCAATGGATGCAATTACTTTTTCATCATTGCCTCCTTTTAAAGAAAATTCTAGCGCAGAAACTTGATTGGGCTGTAAGTCAAATAAATATTGTGCAAATTCAAAATTCGTAAAAACGTATTGGTCATCAAACTCTTGTTGCACCGAAAACACGCCAGATTCTTGCGCATTTAAAGTATTAAGTTGTCCAAGTTGAGTGATGGATTTTCCAGACCTATTCACGGCATATACTTGTACCGTATCTCCAATCATTTGCTGCATTAAACCCAACTTTTGCTCAATACCAATACCCATAATTAGTAAAGGTGTCTGCAAGTCACCAATGGCACATTCTCCTCTCTTTAAATAATTTCTTATCTTATTAATATTGCCGTAAGACTTTTCTACTCCTTTTACTAAAGCAACTGTTTTATTTCCTCCTTTAACAATCAATGCTCTATTTTCAACTACTCTACTAATTGCATTGACTCCAACAATTGATTTCAATTGCAAATACTGAGCATCATTGATGTTGAAAAATTTTCCTTGTTTAGGGGTAACACGCACATCGGCATAAAAATCGGCATAAAGTCCTTTCACCACCGAAGTAAATCCATTAGAAACACTTAAAATGGTAATGAGTGCAGCGGTACCAATTGCAATGGCGAAAACACTTACCCAGGCAATAATTTGAATTGCTTGAAAAGCATACTTGCCTCTAAAATATCGCCATGCAATTAAAAAATGCACTTATAAAGTTTTAAAAATCTCTTCCATTTTAAACACATAATCCAATGTGTCATCTAAGTAAAAATGGAGTACCGGAATGCGTCTTAGAGCATGCTTCATTTCCTCGCCTAAACGCTTTTTGATTTCCCAAGCCTGCGCTTCAATTTTTTTAAAGCAAGCAGCCTGATCGTTCACCTGAAAAAGGCTTAAATATATTCTAGCCTCCAATAAATCTGGAGTTACTTTCACGCTTGATATAGATACCATACCACCATCTATAATATTCAGACCCAACTTCAAAAAAATGTCATTCATTGTGGTTTGAATGGCCCCAGCTACTTGTTTCTGTCTTTTACCTTCTTCCATAATAATCAAAATCGTTGATTCGCTGTAAAATTAGTTACTTTGCTGATTATTCCGTGGAATAGTTTATTTATGAAGAAATTTTTTAGAATTATCAGTTATATCAAGGAATACAAGGCTTTTATGGGCCTGTATACCCTATTTATTTCCCTTTCCATCGTTTTTAGTCTGTTCTCCCTAAGTATGTTGGTACCATTTATGGATTTAATATTTGGCAGTAGCTCACTTTCGGGGGTAGCAAAAGTAGCCACCAATAACGCGACTGGATTAAAAGATATCCTCTACAATTTTTTACAAAATAGCATTGCACAATATGGAAAAGTGGCAGCATTAGGATGGATTTGCTTTGGAATTATTACCGCCGTGTTACTTAAAAATCTATTCCTTTACTTATCTTTTTATTTTTTAGCACCAATCAGAAATGCTGTTACCAGAAAGTATTCAAAACTACTTTATAATAAAATTCTTCAGTTGCCAATTGGATATTTTACCGAGCAACGCAAAGGAGATATTTTAAGTAGATCCTCCAATGATATTGCTGAATTAGAAACCTCTATCATTGGTGCATTAGAAGGTATGATTAAAGAGCCATTAAATATCATTGGAATTATAATCGTACTTTTTGTGATAAGTGTGAAGCTTACCTTATTTGTATTTGTATTATTACCATTGGCCGGATTAATTGTAGGACGTATTGGCAGAAGCTTAAAAAAGCAAACCAATAAAGCGCAGGTAAAATGGGGCGAGATCATGACGCAGATGGAAGAAACTTTAACTGGCCTAAGAATTATTAAAGCATTTAATGCAGAGGGTCGTGTAAAGAAAAGTTTCTTCGGATTAATTGATGAAATATTTTTAATCAAAAATAAAATATTATACCGACGCGATTTGGCGTCTCCTCTTTCTGAATCACTTGGCGTAATTATTTTATGTTGTGTGCTTTGGTTTGGAGGCAAGTTGGTATTGAGTGGTGAAATTCTTTCAGGAAGTTCTTTTATAGGTTATGTTGCCTTGTTTTCACAAATCATTAATCCCGCGAAAGCCTTATCCCAAGCGGTTTACAATGTGAATAGAGGTACTGCTACTTTAGATCGTTTAAATGAAGTATTAGAAGCGCCCATTATAGTAGAAGAAGCTAGCGATCCAATTGAATTAAATGGGTTTAATGATTCCATACAATTTGAAAATGTACAATTTTCCTATCAGGATATTTCTATTTTGAATAATATCAATTTAACCATACAAAAAGGAAAAACAATTGCATTGGTAGGTTCATCGGGTGCTGGAAAAAGTACTTTGGCGGACTTAGTTCCTCGTTTTCACGATGTTAGCAATGGCTCACTTTTAATTGATGGTAAAAATATCAAGGACTATAGTTTACATAGTTTAAGAAGTCAAATAAGTATTGTTACACAGGAGCCAATTTTATTTAATGACACAATTGCTGCGAATATTGCTTTAGGCAAACCAGATGCAACCAAAGAAGAAATTATTGCTGCTGCAAAAATTGCCAACGCTTATGATTTTATTTCAACTAAAGAAGATGGATTCGAAACTATGATTGGTGATCGTGGTAGCAAACTTAGTGGTGGCGAACGTCAACGATTAACCATTGCAAGAGCGGTTTTAAAGAACCCTCCGATTTTAATTTTAGACGAAGCAACTTCGGCATTGGATACTGAAAGCGAAAAATTAGTGCAAGACGCCATTAATAATATGATGCAAAACAGAACATCTATTGTGATTGCACACCGCCTTTCAACTATTCGTCACGCAGACGAAATTATAGTATTGCAAAAAGGCGAGATTGTAGAGAGAGGCAATCATGATGCACTACTAGCATTAGATGGCTACTACAGAAAGCTAATCGAAATGCAAGAAGTAAAGTAAGAGAACGCGCAGCGTTCGATGTGGAGGAAAGTATTACGATGTGGAGGAAAGTATTACGATATAGAGTACGAAAATTTCAACATAAAAAAAAGCCCTGAACTATTAAGTATCAGGGCTTTTTAATTATTTGTAAGAAACTATTTAGATTCGCTCTCTTTTGCAGAAACAGTAGTTGTTGTGTGCGGCACAGACAATAAACGCTCTTTTGGAATTTTTGTTCCAGTGATTCTACAAATACCGTAAGTCTTATTTTCAATACGCATTAATGCATATTCTAATTTTTGAATTACGCCAATGTTTTGACTTACTTTACTTGCTAACAATTCTCTTTCCATGCTCACAGTGCCATCTTCCATTGTCATATATCTAGCATCGTCAATATCTCCACCAAATGCACCTGTATGACGCATTTGATCTTTATAGTAAGCAACTTGATTTTTTAATTCATCTAATTTCTTAAGCACCACTTCCTTAAATTCTGCTAATTCAGCATCTGTATATCTAATCAAAGTATCCGTAGATTTTTCTACGTCCTTTCTTTTTTCCATAGAAACATAACCAGGTTGATAAGGAACACTACCCTTAGCAGTAATCTTTGGCACTTTTACTTCCTTGATTGGCTCAGCAGCTTTACGCACTGGCTTTACTGGAGGAGTTGGTACTTTTGGTACTGGTTTAGCAGGAGGTACATATTTTTCAACAGGTTTAACTGGCGCTGCTGCTTTTACAGGAACCGCTGGCTTTGCAGCAGGTTTAGCTGGTGCTTTTGCTGGGGCTGGTTTTACTGCTGCTTTAGCTGGCGCTGGTTTTGCAATAATTTTTGCAGGTGCCTTAGCTGGAGCCTTTGCAGGTGCAGCTTTAGCTACTGGTTTTGCTGGCGCTTTAACAGGAGCCGCTTTTTTTGCAGGCGCTTTTGCTGGAGCTGCTTTTTTTGCAGGTGCCTTAACTAGAGCCTTTGCAGGTGCCGCTTTTTTAGCAGGCGCTTTTGCTGGAGCTGCTTTTTTTGCAGGTGCCTTAGCTGGAGCCTTTGCAGGTGCCGCTTTTTTTACAGGCGCTTTTGCTGGAGCTGCTTTTTTTGCAGGTGCCTTAGTTGGAGCCTTTGCAGGAGCCGCTTTTTTTACAGGTGCAGCTTTTTTTGCTGGAGCCGCTTTTTTTGGCGCTATTTTCTTTGTAGCCATAGTTATCCTTTTTGTAAAACTGAAATCCTTAATTTATGGTCATTAATCTCGACATCTACCCCGTCTTCTAAAGATGGAACCCAGTCAATACCCAATGCCAATATTTCGTCGCAAATATAATTGGAAAATTCATTAATAGCTTCCTTCAAATCTGCGTTATCCACAATTCGTAGTAAAATCTTGTCTGTTAGCTCAAAATTGGCCTCTTTTCTGATACTTTGGACCCTATTTATCAATTCTCGAGCATTTCCTTCCTTTATCAAGGCAGGACTTAGTGTAATATCTAAGGCAACAGTAAGTGCATTTTTAACTGCAACACTCCAACCTGGGATATCCTCGGCAATGATTTCGACCTCGGAAACCAATAATGGAATCAATTCACCTTCAATATCTAAGTTCAGGGTACCCTCTTTTTCTAACTGACTAATTTGAACCTGACTCAAACTTGAGATGACTGCAGATGCCTGCTTCATCTTTGTGCCCAACTTAGCACCCAATAGTTTAAAATTAGGCTTCAGCTTTTTACTAATCACTCCTTCTGTCTCGGTGATATAATTTATTTCTTTAACATTAACCTCGGCCAAAATCAATTCTTCCATTTGTTCAATGGCAGCTTTTTGTTTTGGATCTAACACAGGGATTAATATTTTTTGTAATGGCTGACGTACTTTAATATTTACTTTCTTACGAATAGACAATACCAATGAACAAATATCTTGTGCCATTTGCATACGCTCTTCTAATGCAAGATCCATTTTAGTAGTATCCGCTTTTGGAAAATCTACATGGTGAATAGATGTTGCATTATGACGTTTTGTAATTCCATTTAAATTTCTAAATACTTGATCACAGAAGAAAGGCGCAATGGGTGCCATTAATCTTGTGATAGTTTCTAAACATTCATACAAGGTTTGGTAGGCTGCGATTTTATCGGCAGTATACGTTCCTTTCCAAAAACGACGACGACATAAACGCACATACCAGTTACTCAAATGCTCATCCACAAAGGTTTCTATCGCACGTCCAGCATTGGTTGGTTCAAAATCATCCATTGAAGTGGTAACAGTTTGTACCAAACTATGTAGAGAAGAAATAATCCAACGATCAATTTCTGGACGATCTGCAACAGGAATATAATCTTGTTCAAATTCGAATCCATCTACATTCGCATACAAAACAAAAAATTGATAGGTATTGTATAATGTACCAAAGAATTTTCTTTGCACTTCCTGTATACCTGATAAATCAAATTTCAAATTATCCCATGGCGATGCATTGGTTACCAAATACCATCTTGTTGCATCCGCTCCATATTTTTCTAAAGTCTCAAATGGATTCACCACATTACCCAAACGCTTACTCATTTTATTGCCGTTCTTATCTAATACCAACCCATTACTCATCACGGCTTTGTAGGCAACACTATCAAATAGTAATACACCCAATGTATGTAAAGTATAAAACCATCCACGAGTTTGATCCACTCCTTCACAAATAAAGTCGGCTGGGAAAGCTTCACCTTTGTCAATTAAATCTTTGTTCTCAAAAGGATAATGCCACTGTGCATACGGCATAGCACCTGAGTCAAACCAAACATCCACAAGGTCAGACACACGTTTCATTGGCTGACCAGAAGCACTTAATAATTCAATTTGATCCACAAATGGTTTATGTAAATCCACATCTAACTTGCCATCTACAATTTGCAAATTCACTTCCTTGTTGAATCCTTTTTCTTTTGCAGCGATAAATAAGGTGGTTAATTCTTCGATGGATCCGACACAAATTTCTTCCGCTCCATCCTCGGTTCTCCAAATAGGCAATGGGGTTCCCCAATATCTACTACGTGATAAATTCCAATCTACCATGTTCTCTAACCAGTTGCCAAAACGACCCTCTCCTGTACTCTTTGGTTTCCAGTTAATGGTTTTATTTAATTCTACTAAACGATCCTTAACCGCTGTTGTTTTAATAAACCATGCATCTAATGGATAATATAAAATGGGTTTATCCGTTCTCCAACAATGCGGATAATTGTGTTCGTATTTTTCTACTTTAAAAGCACGATTTTCTTTTTTCAATTTTACGCAGATGTCCACATTCACATCTACATAATCTTTTTCGTCTTTGTAATTTTTTACAAAACGACCACTGAATTCTCCAACGCCATCAACAAATTTTCCTTCTCTATCAACCAGGGTAATGATACCTAAATTATTTTTTTGTCCTACCTTATAATCATCTGCACCAAATGCTGGTGAGGTGTGTACAATACCTGTACCATCTTCGGTAGTAACGAAATCACCTAATATAATTTTAAAAGGATCTCCTTCAAATGTAGCAGGATTGTTTGCTTCAAATGGCATCAATTGCTCATAACGCAAATCATTCAATTGAGTACCCTTGAATTCTGCAAGTATTTTCCAAGGAACTATTTTGTCGCCCTCAGCAAATGTTTCTAATGCTAAACCTTCTTCTTTGAAATACTTTGATACTAAGGCCTTCGCTAATACCACATTCACTGGCAGTGCAGTGTATGGATTGTAAGTAGCCACTAATACATAATCAATATTTGGGCCAACCGTTAAACCTAAGTTGGAAGGCAATGTCCATGGAGTTGTAGTCCATGCCATATAATACACATCCTGATTATTTTTATTGTTTGCAGCAGCATCAAATAAAAATTGTGATGCGCTGGATGGTATTGCTTTAAACATGACCACTGCTGAAGTATCTTTTACATCCTTATAAGTTCCTGGTTGATTTAATTCGTGTGAACTTAATCCAGTTCCAGCTGCTGGTGAATAGGGTTGAATACTTACACTTTGATATAAGTATCCTTTTTTATAAAGTGTACTTAAAATCCACCAAAGTGTTTCAATATAATTATTTTCAAAAGTGATATAGGGATTATTTAAATCCACCCAGTATCCCATTTTATTCGTGATATCATCCCACTCTTTCTTGTATCTTAAAACAGCTTCACGACATTTTTTATTATACTCTTCGACCGTGATTTTTTTACCAATATCTTCCTTTGTAATTCCCAATTCTTTTTCAACACCCAATTCTACAGGTAAACCATGGGTATCCCATCCGCCTTTTCTTTTAACCTGAAAACCTTGCATCGTTTTATAACGACACATCATATCTTTTAAAGTTCTTGAAATAACGTGGTGAATACCTGGCATTCCATTGGCACTTGGTGGTCCTTCATAAAACACAAATGGGGTTTTGCCCTCACGTAAACTAACGGATTGCTCAAATGCTTGTTCTTTTTTCCAAGCTGCTAATATTTCTGCCTCAATAGTGGGCAGATGTAAGCCATTAAATTCTGGATATTGGTTGCTCATAAAACGCTTGTCGTAGCTGATTTTTAGGGCACGAAGGTACGAAATTGCATGGTAAATAGCAACCCAGAAATAAGCCTAGCAAAGGTATTTGACTACTGCTCAGCCTCAGTTTCGGGCAATGTTTCCTGATTTTCGGAGTTGTCTCCAAAAAACCTGCCTTGAAAAACAAATAAAGCAATTACGCCAGTACTAATTGCGGCATCTGCAAAATTGAAAACAGGTCGGAAAAATTCAAATTCCTCCCCTCCCCAAAATGGGAACCAAGCTGGGAAATGTGCATTACGAATGATGGGGAAATAGAACATGTCAACCACTTTACCATGTAGTAATGGTGCATATCCTCCAGTTTGTGGAAATAGTACGGCTACCTGTGAAGTAAAAGGAACACTTTGTTCAAATATGATACCGTAAAATAAACTGTCAATTAAATTACCAACCGCACCAGCAAAAATCAATGAAGCACATATAATAAATCCATTGTGGTATTTTTTTTCAATAAAACCCTTAATCAAGAAAACACCCCAGATAACCGCAACCAATCTAAATAAGGTTAAAATGATTTTACCAAAGCCGCCGCCAAACTTTAAGCCCCAGGCCATTCCCTCATTTTCAACAAAATGAAGTCTTGCCCAATCCCCAATCATGGCATGCTCCTCGCCAATGTAAAAATGAAGTTTGATATAAAACTTGATGGCTTGATCTATAAATAATATTAGTAGAATTAATGCAATTACCTTTTTTCCGTTCATGCGATTTTATTAATTATTTCAAAGATAAGTTAGGATTTTTTATTCCTTTGTTAATTTTTGTTTGTTTTTGAAAACAGAATATATAATAGAACCTGTAATACAAAACACGATCACCAATAATGAAATCAGCACTTGAACACTTGAATCTTTAATCAAAAGATGAATATAGTGTTCGCCAAGCATTTTTACTCCTATAAAAATGAGCACAATGGCAATACCTTGTTGTAAATACTGGAATTCTTTTACAGCTCCTTTTAACAAAAAGAATAACGATCTTAATCCTAGTACCGCAAAAATATTGGAAGTATATATTACTAAACTGTTTTGTGAAATTCCCATTACTGCAGGAATGGAATCCAATGCAAATACAATGTCAATAGATGCTAACAATACCACCACAACAAACAAACTTGTGTATACTGGTTTATTGTTATGGTCTCTTATAACAAACTTTCCATCACCATCGGTGCTACCGATGGGTAAAATCTTTTTTAGAAACTTATAAATTTTAGACTCATGTGGATCAAAATGATCTGACTCTTTTGCAACAAACATTTTATACCCCGTGTACACTAAAAACAAGCCAAATATATATAGTACCCACGCAAACTTGGATACTAGTGCAACACCGAGGGTGATAAAAATAATTCTAAATACAATAGCCGCCAATATTCCAATTAATAATACTCTTGGGTAATTTTTTTCTTTTACCTTAAAGGCATCGAAAATTAAAATGAAGACAAAAATATTATCTACGCTTAAACTCCACTCCATTAAGTAGCCACTTAAATATTCAAGTCCAATTTTTTGTCCTTCTTCAAACCACAAAAAAGCAAAAAAAGCAAAGGCCAATAATATCCAGAAAAAAGTTTGATTCATTGCTTTCGAAATAGTCATTACACTTCCTTTTTTACTCAAAAAACCAAGATCAAGTATTAAAGCGAGTAAAATAACGATTCCAAAAACGGTATAAACTAATTGGTCTGTACTCATGAAATAATTTTAAATATTTATTGCTATCGCATATTGTTTTTTACGCAATCTTGTAAATATAACAAAGAACAAAGCTAGTATAAATAATGGTCCTAAAACTATTGCCAACTGCCAATAAAGTCGAGCATTTTCCAATTTTTGCTTATCTAAAAGTCTTAAAACAATTGTTTTATTTCTACTGTCCAATAAATCGGCTGGTTCATTCAAATAAGAGATTGCATTAAGATAAAAGCTTTTATTGGCAAACTGAAATTCATCATAAGGCAACATTCCCATTGTCATAGGTGCCATCTCGCCTTGCTCGTTTCTTGCCAATTTATTGGTAAGAATGTCGGCATCTGCAATTATAATTTGCTTTGAAGAAGCGTTCCCTTTGCCACTAAACTCCCTTCCTGTATTTAATTTAATACTATCCTGCAAGGCCTGCGTAATGCGATTGGCATAAAGGGAGGAAAAATTGCCTTCCAATAATACTGCAACGGGCACTTTACTTTTATTAAATGATTTGAATTCAGACTCGTCTTTCACTCTATTTAAACTCACTAAATTGGGGGTGGTTATAAATCTTGAATTGGTATCGGTACTAAGTAATATCGTTTTTTGAATACCCTTTGTTGCAATGGTATCAATGCTGGAAGGGAATAAAGACAATACTCGATCCATATTTTGTGTAATGGCTATATTTTCATTGCCATACAAAAAAGGATAGTAAGGCCAAGGCAATCTTCGAATCATAGGAGATCCATCCGCTTGCTTCCCAACAACAATAGGAAGTTTTGAACAGTTTAAGTCCTGCAATAGATTGGAATTGATCCTCACCCCATATTTAAAAAACAGATCATCCAAACCAAGTCCTCGATCGTATGCTACATAAGACCCATCGGTTTTTTGAAGGCTATCATATTCGGCGTATAATTTATCAATTGCCCAGATAATATTACCTCCAGACATAACATACTGATCAAGTTTTAATTTATCTAAATCAGTAAAAGTCTTTGTTGGCTTTACTATCACAAGTGTTTTTATTTTGGTAGCATCAGGAAATCCTTTCTTTAAATCGAATACAGATAAACGATATTGATTTTTAATGGATGCTCCAATATCATTCACAGTTAAATCAACCGGCTCTCCATTGCCAATCAAGTAACTTACTTGAGGAATTGTAGGTCGATTTAATAAATAAATGGCTTGTACAAATTTATATTCTAACAGTGCCTCAGCCGCATTGGCACTCGCTTCTACATCCTCGGTAGGAATATCTTTTACAACACTATACGGCTTGAAGAATTTTTTACTTGAACGCAAGTCAATGGCATAAGGTTTCATTCCCTCAACTTCTACAACCGCTCCAGGTATAATTAATTGATCCACTCGCTTATCCGATGCGTCATTTGATTGCTGTACACGTTCAATGGGCACTCCAAGTTTTGACAAACTATCATAAAATTGATATAAGGCCGTGTCTTGATACATTTTATTGGGCAGTTCTATTTGCCAATCGATATGCTGAGGATTGATTTGTTTTAAATGACTTAAAAGTGAGATAGTAGATTGAGCTATTTTTTTGTAATAAGCTGGGATGTCGCCGCCTAAGTACAAATGAATTTTTACTGGAGCTAACACTTCCTTGATTATCTCTTTGGAATTTGCACTTATGGTATACCTACTATCTTTTGTTAAATCTAACTGCGCTGTAAAAATACTTGCAGCATAATTGATCACTAAAATGGAGACTAAAATAATTGCATAACGAACTTTGCCTTTGATTTGCTCAACCGTGCCGGCTAAAAACAAAAGAATAAAGGATAAAAAATAGATGATATCACCAACAGCAATAACGCCCTTGCTCATATTTTGATAATGATAAGAGAGCCCTAGTTGTTGAATATAATAATCAAACCCATTTTTAAAAATAGAAGTTGCGCTTATCCAATCAAATCCTTTGAACAATAAAATTGAAATGGCAATAGATGATAATAAAGCAATAATTGGATTTTTAGTGGTGCTACTCGCAAATACACCAACAATTGTGTATACCGCAGCTAAACAAATTAATCCAATATAGGACCCAAACGTTGCACCCCAATCCAAGCCACCTACTGCACTTAAATTATCAATGGCAACTGCATAAAATAAGGTGGGTATAATCGCCGCAACCACAATAAGTAGGGCACCCATATATTTTGAAACAGCTAATTGAGCAGTTGGAATGGGAAGTGTTTTTAAAATTTCATAAGTGCCTTGTTTATACTCTTCCGAAAAAATACGCATTGTAATAGCAGGTACAAGCAATAATAAAAACCAGGGAGCAAAATCAAAATAGGCCTGCAAGGAAGCATAGCCAAAATCAAAAATATTATAATTGGGTAAAACAAATAAAAACAAGCCATTAATCAATAAGTAAAACCCGATGATTAAATAACCAGTTAAACCGCTAAAGTATTGCGACCACTCTTTTTTACATATTGCCCACATAAGTTCAAAGCTACGGAATTAATAATTTGGGTGCTTTATAGGATTTAAAAATATAACGGATTTAAAAGCAAAATGCCCTAGATTAACTAGGGCATTTGTTATATAAATTATTTTAAAGAGGCATTACACCGCAAAACTTTCACCACAACCACAACTACGACTTGCATTGGGATTGTTAAAGTAAAAGCCCTTGCCGTTTAAGCCATCCGAAAAATCCAATTCAGTGTTTACTAAATAAAGAAAGCTTTTCAAATCAGTTACTACTTTTACGCCATTGTCCTCAAACACTTGGTCCATGGGTTTGATTTCGTTGTCAAAGTCAAGTTTATAACTTAAACCAGAGCAACCACCTCCAACCACGCCCACTCTTAAAAAGTAGGATTGATCGTTGGCAATATCAGCATCTTGCATAAGTTGAACCACTTTTGCCTTTGCCTTTTCGCTCACTAAAATAGTATTTTCTGCTACTGTACTCATTCCTTTCAATTAGTGGATACGCTCTTCAAAAACTAATTCGTCTAAACCATTCTTTTTGCGGTAATCATTGATAGCAGACTTAATAGCATCTTCTGCTAAAACTGAACAGTGAATTTTTACTGGAGGTAAATTTAATTCCTCTACTAAATCCATATTATCAATTTTAACTGCTTCGTCTACAGACTTTCCTTTTAACCACTCAGTTGCTAAAGAACTAGAAGCGATTGCAGAACCACAACCAAATGTTTTGAATTTTGCATCAGTGATAATACCTGTTGCTTCGTCCACTTGAATTTGCAAACGCATAACGTCTCCACACTCTGGTGCACCTACTAAACCGGTACCAACACTCTTAGATGCTTTATCTAATGTTCCTACGTTTTTAGGATTAGAATAATGATCAATTACTTTATCTGAATATGCCATTGTTGTATGTTTTAAATGTTTTTAAAATTATTATTTCGAAAATCGAATTGGGTTAGCCTCAAGAAATATTAGTGATGTGCCCATTGAATAGAATCAATATCTACACCCTCTTTAAACATTTCCCAAAGTGGACTCATCTCTCTCAATTTTAAAACGGTATCTGTTACTGCTTTAATAGTGAAATCAATTTGCTCTTCGGTAGTGTAACGACCTAATCCAAATCTTAAAGAACTATGAGCTAAATCGTCACCTAAACCTAATGCTTTTAATACATAGCTAGGCTCTAGAGATGCAGATGTACAAGCCGATCCAGAAGACAATGCAATGTCTTTGTTAAAGCCCATCATCAAACCTTCACCCTCTACATATTTGAAAGAAATATTACTTACATGTGGTAAACGGTGCGCTGGATTTCCATTTACATAAGACTCGTCGATTTGCTTTAATGCATTCTCTAACTTATCTCTTAATTTAGAAATTCTTTCTGTATCCGCAGCCATATCTGTTCTTGCAATTTCGGCAGCTTTACCAAAACCAACAATACCAGGTACGTTTAAAGTACCGCTACGCATTCCTCTTTCGTGGCCACCGCCATCCATTTGTGCAGTTACTTTTACACGTGGATTTTTACGACGCACATACAATGCACCAACGCCCTTAGGACCGTACATTTTATGCGCAGTAAATGCCATGATATCAATACCATCCGCAATTACATCCACAGGAATTTTACCTACAGCTTGTACACCGTCTGTGAAAAATAATGCACCATGCTTTTTAGCAATTGCTGCAATTTCTTTCACTGGTTGTACAACACCAATTTCATTATTTGCATACATGATAGCCACTAAAATAGTAGTAGGCTTCATAGCAGCTTCTAAAGCTTTTAAATCTATTAAACCATCTGGTTGAACGTCTAAATAAGTTACTTCTGCCCCTAATTTTTCTAAGTGCTTACAAGTATCTAAAACCGCTTTATGCTCTGTTGTACAAGTGATAATATGATTACCCTTGCTTGCATACATTTCGTACACCCCTTTGATCGCTAAATTATCCCCCTCAGTAGCTCCTGAAGTAAAAATGATTTCTTTTGGATCAGCACCAATTAATTGAGCTACTTGCTCACGCGCATAATCTACTGCTTCTTCGGCATGCCATCCAAATGAGTGGTTTCTACTAGCTGCGTTTCCGAAATTTTCGGTAAAATAAGGAATCATCGCCTCCAACACCCTTGGATCCATTGGGGTAGTTGCGTTATGATCAAGATAAATAGGTAATTTTAACATGTCTGTGTTTGATTTTTCAGACTACAAAAGTAAAGCTTAGGCTTGGATTAATATGATTTCGTTAGCTTTGAAGGGCATTTTTTTCCCAATTCGTAAAACAAACCAAAATGGGCTATAACGTAGAACACATAGGGATTGCAGTAAAAAACTTGGAAACAAGTATTCCCCTTTTCGAAAGGCTTTTGAATAGCCCTTGCTATAAAACAGAATCCGTGGGTTCAGAAAGTGTAAATACGGCCTTTTTCCTAAAAGAAGGGGCTAAGATAGAATTATTGGAAAGTAGCGATCCGGAAGGGGTCATTGCTAAATTTATAGCTAAAAAAGGGGAAGGGATGCACCATATTGCTTTTGAAGTACCTGATATTGAGGCAGAAATGACTCGTTTAAAAAACGAAGGCTTTACCCTCTTAAATGAAATACCCAAAAAAGGAGCCGATAATAAACTGGTTTGTTTTGTGCATCCTAAAGACAGCAATGGTATGTTAATTGAATTGTGTCAAAACATTTAGATACCCAAGGCCTCAATGGCTTTTTGTGCAGCCAATTGACTGGCATCTTTTTTAGTAAACCCTTTTTGAGTGGCTACCACTTCGCCATCTAGTACTACATTAATGGTGAATAATCTGCGACGTCCCTCCAATTGCTCGCCTGCTAAAACAAAATCAACCTGCTTACCTTGCTTTAAAGCCCAGCCAATAATTTTGTTTTTAATATTGATATCTATTTGTTCTAAATCATCCATGAACAAATAAGGTTGTATCATTCTTTCAACAATCCATTTTTTGGTAAAATCATATTTTTTATCCAGGTAAATGGCGCCCACCAAAGCTTCTAGAGTATTGCCAAAAATTTGACTTGATCTTAAACCTCCATCCATTTTATTAAAGCGTGTCATTTTGCGCAGACCCATTTGCACCGCGATATTATTAAGTTGCGCTCGATTCACCATCTTGCTGCGCATCTCTGTTAAAAAGCCTTCGCCCTTGTATGGATATTTTTTAAAAAGATATTCTGCAACGACCGAACCAATGATTGCATCTCCCAAAAATTCAAGACGCTCATTATTTTCAGTAGGATTATCTTTTACAGACCTATGATTTAAGGCAGTTTGAAAAAGTAAAATATTGCCGGTATGATAACCAAGCAAATGTTTTAAGTCCGCTTCAAAACCTGTTTTCTTAAAAAAAGAAATGAATTGACGGATGCGGCGTTTCACTGGACTAAATTAAGCCTTGTATTTTTTCACGATCACACATGCGTTGTGACCTCCAAATCCAAAAGTATTACTCAATGCAGCATTCACTACACGCTTTTGTGCTTTGTTGAAAGTGAAATTTAAACGATTATCCAATTCAGGATCATCTGTAAAGTGATTGATGGTTGGAGGGATAATGTCATGTATAACAGATTGAATACAAGCGATCGCCTCAATTACACCGGCTGCACCTAAACAGTGACCTGTCATAGATTTAGTAGCGCTGATATTTAAATCATATGCATGCTCACCAAACACTTCTAGGATTGCTTTTGATTCAGCGATATCTCCTAATGGTGTTGAAGTTCCGTGTGTGTTGATGTAATCAATATCCGTAGGTACCATTTCTGCATCTTTTAATGCAGCAATCATTACATTTTTTGCTCCCAATCCATCTGGATGAGGCGCCGTTAAGTGATAAGCATCGGCTGTTGCGCCTCCTCCTACAACTTCACAATATATTTTAGCACCACGTTTTTTCGCGTGCTCTAACTCTTCTAATACTAATACTCCACTTGCTTCACCCATTACAAAGCCATCACGATCTTTATCATATGGTCGGCTTGCTGTTTTAGGGTCATCATTACGTTCACTCATTGCTTTCATGGCATTGAATCCACCCATTCCTGCAATACCAATTACCGATTCCGCACCACCCGTAATGATAATATCTGCCTTGCCTAATTTTAAATTATCCATTGCAGAAATAATTGCATTGGTACTTGAAGCACATGCACTTACCACTGCATAATTAGGACCTCTAAAGCCATGCTTCATGGAAATTTGGCCTGCTGCTATATCTAAAATGATTTTTGGAATGAAGAAAGGATTGAATCTTGGAGTGCCATCGCCATGAACAAAATTCGTAACCTCTTCGGTAAATGTGGTTAATCCTCCAATACCACTTGCAAAAATGACACCCACTCTATCGTGGTCTACATTTTCTTTTGTAATACCAGCATCTAATACTGCTTGGTCACTCGCCACTAATGCGATTTGAGAAAAGCGATCTAATTTTCTTGCTTCTTTGCGATCCATAAAATTGGTCGCATCAAAACCTTTAATCTCACATGCAAACTTTGTTTTAAACTTAGAAGCATCAAATTGAGTTGCCATATCAGCTCCTGAAACTCCATTCACTAAATTATCCCAGTATTCACTAAGACTATTACCCAATGGATTTAATGTACCAATACCTGTAACTACAATGCGCTTAGTCTGCATGACTTTATTTTTTAAATTAATAATCCGCCTTTAAAGCAAAGGCTCAAAAAGGCGGATTAAAATATGCTGTGTTTAATTGGAAGCCGTCAAATAATTTTAAAAATTATTTTGCGTGCTCATCTATATAAGCAACAGCTTGACCAACAGTAGTAATTGTTTCTGCTTGTTCGTCTGGAATAGAAATGTTGAATTCTTTTTCGAATTCCATAATTAATTCCACTGTGTCTAATGAATCAGCGCCTAAATCATTTGTAAATGATGCTTCGTTAGTAACTTCTGCTTCATCAACGCCTAATTTGTCTACGATGATTTTCTTAACTCTTGATGCGATGTCTGACATTGTAAATAGTTTTGTTTACGGCGCAAAAATATACTTTTTGTTAAAATAGCCATATTTTATTTGCCTTTTTGTTTGCACATTTTAACTTAATGGTAGGAATATGTGCATTTTTAGCTGTTTTGAGTGATTTTTCTATGTATTCAAAGCAAAAATGATCGAATAAAAAAGTGAAATTAAACGAACAATTAGTAGTTCGGTTCAGGAAAATACATACTAAAAGTCTATTTGTCTTTCAAGATGCCTCTTATTGCATGTTGGTCCTCCATTGAAATCCCATCTTTAGGAATTAGAAAGAAACTTTTAGGGCTAAAATAAAAATGGAAAAATTCGGGACTTTCAAAATAATGAGTGACAGTATCCCATCCCCAACTCGCCTCTCCCAATGACCCTACAAGTGTGGCAGCATGGTTATTATAACTAAAATCCCAACGCTCCTTAAACAAGGTTGTTTTTTTATAAAATTGATTGGGCAGGATAAACCAAAAGTAGAGCATCAAAGCAATCCATAATATAGATCCTAATAAAAAAGGTTCTGGTCTAATTTTTTTCATGAATAATAAAACAGCCGTCACCACTGCATATAAATTGATAATAATCATTAAAGTTTTTATTTCAGACTGCTTCATAAAATGATATCGAAGCGCCTGCAATACTGCTGGTTTATTAAACGAAATGGAATAAGACATGCTAGGTTTTTTGAAAAATTTGAAACAAAGATACACAGCGCAAAGGTTTGCAGAGAAAATAATGCCCAAAAATCACAAAATGGGGAACCGAAAGCCGTTCCAAAAAATACAAATTGACTATATTGAGCAACGCTTTGCTTAACCAAATGATACCATTATGTCTTTTAAACCAAGGTTGACATTTTCGCAGATCATCAATATGAATGTTGGATTTTTCGGAATCCAATATAGTTTCGGATTACAACAATCCGCTGTAAATCCAATTTACGATATGTTGGGTGCTAGTCCTGATCAAATTCCTTTATTGAATTTGGCTGGCCCTATGACTGGTTTGTTAATTCAACCTATTATTGGAGCGATGAGTGATAAAACCTGGTCACCAAGATTTGGTCGACGCAAACCCTATTTCATGATAGGTGCTATTTTATGTAGCATATGTTTATTTCTTTTTCCATTTAGTAGTGCATTGTGGATGGCTGTGGGATTGCTATGGATATTAGACGCCGCAAACAATACTGCGATGGAACCTTATCGCGCTTTTATTGCGGACAAACTTCCTAATGATCAACACCCTACTGGATTTTTAACACAAAGTTTTTTTACTGGCTTAGGAATTACATTAGCGAACCTGTCTTTATTCTTTTTTCAAAAACATATTACAGGGACCTATGGCCAACTTCCAATTTGGGTGTATGCTAGTTTCTTTTTAGGTACCATTTGTTCGATTGCTTCTGTGGGTTGGTCGGTTTATAAGACGCCTGAGATTCCTCCCACTGAAGAAGAATTAGCTGCCTTAAAAAAAGAGCCGCTTAATATTTTCACCCCTTTTATTGAAATTAGTGCTGCCATCAAAAATATGCCAAAAGTAATGTGGCAGCTTGGACTAGTATATTTATTTCAGTGGTATGCATTATTTTGTTATTGGCAAAACGCTTCAAAAAGTATCGCTTTGTCAGTTTGGAAAACAAATGTATACGAGCACAATAAATTATACGACGAAGCCGTGGGTTGGACGGGCCTGGTAAATGGATGGTATAATATTGTTACTTTTTTATCTGCCTTTGTATTGCTTTGGTTAGCCAAAAAAATTAGTCCAAAATTGATTCATGTTATTTGCTTAATCATGGCGGGAGTGGGTTTACTTGTGTTCCCACATATCACAGATAAAAATTTATTATTTATTCCAATGACGGGTTTTGGAATTGCCTGGGCGAGCATGATGGGTATTCCTTATTTATTAGTCGTGCATAAAATTCCTAAGGAAAGATATGGCGTGTATATGGGTATCATTAACATGATGATTGTAATACCAATGTTAATTCAGACTACTACTTTCGGATACATTTTAAAACACTTTTTAAACAATGACCCGGGCAAGGCAATTAGTTTTGGAGGTGTATTTTTATTAATCGCCTCTGCATTAACGCTGTTAATTAAAAGTGAGCCTTCAACCAACAATGAAGAAGTGAATATGCCAATGGGTGGTGGACATTAATTGAAAATAAAAGAACTACTATGAAAGTATTATGTATAGGCGAAGCTTTGATTGATATGATTTGTACCGACCGTGGTTCAAGTTTATCCAAGGGGCAAAATTTTTTAAAGAAAGCAGGTGGTGCGCCAGCAAATGTGGCTGCTGCCATTGCTGCTTTAGGTGCGCAAGTAGACATGGCTGCAAAAGTGGGAAAAGATCCTTTTGGGCAACACCTAATTGAATTACTACAAGAGATGGGCGTGTCAACCAATTGGGTAATTCAAGACCCTCATCATTTTACAACTTTCGCATTTGTTTCATTAATGGAAGAGGGTGAACGCGATTTTTATTTTAACCGTGGTGCAGATGGGCAATTAAGTAGTGAGGACTTAGCTGCATTACAAATAAAAGATTATAGCATTATTCATTTTGGTTCTGCAACCGGATTTTTACCAGGGCCATTACAATCTGCTTACACTGATTTATTAGCAAAGGCTAAAGAAAATAATGCGATCATCAGCTTTGATCCAAACTATCGTCATTTACTATTTCAAAATAATACACAAAGTTTTATTGATCAATCTTGGCCATTTATTGAACAATGTCATTTCTTTAAATTAAGTGATGAAGAAGCTTTATTAATTACAGGTTGCGATACAGTACAACATGCTGCTGCAGCTTTAAGAAAAAAGTCAAACGCAGTATTTGCTATTACATTAGGAAAGGAAGGTACTTTATTATCCGTAGGTGATCATTTAGAAATGATTGGAAGCATTGCAATAACACCGGTGGATGCAACGGGTGCGGGAGATGCATTTGTAGGTGCAGTATTATTTCAATTGATCAATTATACGGCTGCTCAATTACAAGTCATTGAATTAGTGGAATGGAAAAAAATAATTGCCAACGCAAACAAAGCAGGTGCACGCACTTGTGAATATATGGGTGCCATGGAAGCATTCAAACATTTAAACAACTCAATTTTTAATTAAACAAATATTTAGCGCACTGTGAACTCATCTGCCTTACACGCTTTTGGAAAAGAACTTTTGAAAGCAAAAAATATAGATTTAGAGAAAAAGGACAAGGCATTCGCCGAAAGATTTTTACTTCATATAGCAGCCATTGAATCATTATTTAATGAAATTTATGGTGGACATAATAAACGCAATGAAAGTTTTGATGCCTTATTAAATTCCATTATTGACAGTCATTTACAAAGGCCTTCTACTTTCTTAAAAAAAGATGCTGCAAAGGAAAAACAAGGAAACTGGTTTTTGAGCAATCAAATAACGGGGATGAGCTTGTACGTAGATCGATTTGCGGGAAGTTTAAAAGGATTGGCTGAAAAATTAAATTACTTTGAGGAGTTGGGTGTTAATTTTTTACACCTAATGCCTGTTTTTGAAAGCCCAGCAGGAGAAAGTGATGGAGGATATGCTGTTTCTAATTTCAGAAAAGTAGATGCTCGATTTGGCACCAATGAGGACTTAAACACGCTTATTGGAAAGATGAATGCGCAAGACATGTATTTGATGTTGGATATTGTTTTAAACCATACATCTCATCATCATGAGTGGGCACAAAAAGCAAAAGCAGGTGATAAACATTATCAGGACTTCTTTTATTTTTATGATAACCGAGATATCCCAAATCAATTAGACCAAACCATGCCAGAGATTTTCCCAGAATCATCTCCAGGCAGTTTTACTTATATTCAAGAATGTAACAAATGGGTAATGACCGTTTTTCATCATTACCAATGGGATTTAAATTATAGCAACCCGAATGTGTTGGTAGCAATGCTTGAAAATGTTTTGCATTATGCGAATTTAGGAGTAGATATTTTACGTATTGACGCACCGGCGTTTATATGGAAGCAATTGGGCACTACTTGTCAAAATTTACCTCAAGCACATACCCTATTACGTTTAATAAAACAATGCGTGCAAGCTGCTAGTCCTGGTATGGCATTATTGGGTGAAGCTATTGTCGCTCCTAATGAAATTATTAAATATTTTGGAACCGATAATTATGTTGCCAAAGAATGTGATGTAGCGTACAATGCAACTCAAATGGCCTTACAGTGGGATGCCATTGCAACAGGTGACACAAGAGTAATGTTGGCGGCACAGCACCCTATCTTACAAAAACCATATGGTTGTACTTGGATCTCTTATACTAGATGTCATGATGATATTGGTTTGGGCTATGATGATTATATGATTGAACGTGTTGGCTTTAACCCATACCATCATCGTACTTATTTAAAAAACTTTTTTGCCGGCTGGCATGAAGGTTCAGTTTCGGCGGGTGCATTATTTTCAGTGAATCCAAAAACGGGAGATGCGCGTATTAGTGGATCCCTTGCCTCTTTATGTGGTTTAGAAAAAGCGGTAGAGTGGAATAATGAAACAGAAATTGAATTTGCGTTACGTAAAATAATTTTAATGCAAGCCCATAGCATGTTTATGGGTGGTATCCCAATGTTATTTTATGGAGATGAATTAGCATACACTAATGATTATAGCTATTTACAAGATCCTGGAAAAAGTTATGATAACAGATGGATGCACCGTCCTATTATGAATTGGGATAAAAATGAACTTAGACATAAGGAAGGCTCTTTTGAAAATACCATTTTTAGCAACACGCAAAAATTAATTGCAACCCGTAAAGCATTAGATGTAATGAGTGATACTAAAAATGTAGCCTGGATGACACCACACAATATTCATGTTGCAGGATTTGTACGCGCGAATGAAAACAGAAAATTATACAGCTTATTCAACTATAAACATACTGCTTCCTTTGTTACTTGGTATGCATTTAAAGAACATGGTGAGCGACCTTCGGTATTACATGATCATTGGTCTGGCCAAGATTACAAAGTGGGGAATGACAATGAGTATTTTGTATTACCGCCTTATAGTTTTGCAATTTTAGAGGCAGTGAAAGGATAGTTTTTCATACAATTAACACGCGGCCCGTCCGTTTATCCTTTATTATAAATTATTAGGCTTGGAAGTTTTAACTTTGGTGTTATTACTCAAGCCTAATTTTATTTATGAAACCTATTATCGCCCTTGCCATTTTTTTATCATATTCAATTGCTAGCAATGCACAAGTGAGTGGAAAGCATATGGGATCAACTGGTGTTGGAGGAGACTTATCAATTCAAAACAACGATGGCAAAATGATTCCCATTGGAGCACAAGCAGATACAAAGGGATCCCCTTTATTATTAGAGCAATGGGTAAGTGGCACTGTAAATTTAAAAAACGGTATCAAGTTTAATGATTCTGCTTTAAACTATTCCTTATTCGAGGACAAATTATATTTCAAAAGAGATAACCAATTTTTCATTGTAGCTGGAATTATTAGTGACTTTTATTTAGCTGCAGATGAGGAAAATAAATCAAAAGGTTTATTCCATTTTGTAAGTGGCTACCCTGTAACTACTACTACCAATGAAAATACTTTCTTTCAATTACTTGCTGATGGTGGAAAATATCAATTATTAAAATGGCAGCATAAAAAAATTAGAGAAGCCTATAATTATGGTGGGGTGAATGAAACTGAATATGTTAGTCAAGAAGCTTATTATGTTTTTGAAAAAGCTGCCCATAAAATGTGGAGCTTAGGAAATAAAACGAATGTTCAACAAATAAAAAATACGCTTTCCGTAGACGAATCTATTTGGAAAGCGTATTTAGATAAACACAATACCAATTCAAAAGGCGAAAGCGCTATGGTTGAATTAATAAGTGTGTTGAATAATTAATAGGTTTAATTAGAATTTATATCCCATACCAATGCTAATGCTGTAATCCGCAAAAGCAGCATCTCCTCTTGAGAACACTTTAGTATCATTTGTCTTTAATACATCTGGATAGCTTTGTGGGCGCTCTCTTCTCACTGCAATTGGAGTATATAAATAGAAGTTCAATTTCTTATAGCTGTAATTAGCACCTGGCTCAATAGCCAATACATTACCAGGTCTTCTAAATCCTGTATTGTCACCAATTAAATCCGAAGCTGGCACACATTCGTATCTAGCACCCATTGAAATGGTAAGTGCATTTTTTGTCCAGTTGGTACCTGCTCTTAATAAATATTGATCAGGCACACTCATTACATCTGAAGTATATTTAATGGCAGAAGCTGCTGCTACGCCACCTCTTGCTGTACTTACTCCATTATTGCCTTGTGGATTAATTAAATAGTAAGCATTGCTATATAAACTCCAAGTATTGTTGATGGCTCTAAATCCATTTAGTTCCAAAGTCAATCCCCATCCACCATCACCTGGTTGAATAGATTGATCCACAGGCCCTACTCTTGTCGCTGTTAAAGAAGTATGGAAAACATCGGTTGCTTTGTAGTTTCCAGTAGGCATTTTAATACCAATCCCTCCTAATAAATTTCCTTTGTTACCCTCTTTTGGAGCGATTAACCATTTGTAAGCAGAAATACGGATATCACCAATGCCTTGTGAGTAAGTAGAATATCTTGGACTTCCTTTTACACTACTAACATGCTCGTACAAAGAAGATCTTTCGTTATATACTAATGGCAAATCAATACCAATACTCCATTTTTCATTTAATTTTCTTACCAATGATAAATCTACGGTACGGCTAAAATTGCGTACGTCAGTGCCATCAGCAACTCTTTGCGTGTTTTCGGTAGTACCGCTAAAATGCTTATACGATTTAAAATAACGACCACTAATATTAAAATCCCATTTAGGATCTTCTACTTTTTTAGCACTACTATCATGCATCATATCGTGCATAGAATGTTCCATCGTATTTAATCCACCTACTGTTCTAATTGCTACACAACCTTGTGCATTTGAGTTTATATAAGTAGTTGCTAATACTAATATTGAGAATATAATTTTTTTCATTTGAGTTTGAGTTTTGAATTTTTAATTTGCTACTAATAAAATAATGTGTGGTTATTTTATTAGTCTTTTTGAGTTCTATTTTTTCATTTTTAAATGATCTACCACCCAGCTTCCTACTTTTCTTCCTTGCTCTGTACTTACGATACAAGAATTGTGAAAGTGCAAGCCACCGTAGAATCTTGCCCAGTTATTTTCTTCAGCTGCTGCTCTAAAAGATTTAAAGCTTCGGTTGGCAATTCCAAATTCCAATTCAGTAGAATCGGTATAAGCAAAATTGTCTCCATAAACGCTTGTCAACACTTCGGCTGCTGAGGAAGAAATTGTGGAGTGACCACATGTATATTCTGGGAATGCTGGAGTTTGTAATAAAGGTCTCCAGTTCATGTCAAAGTATTTATTAATTACGGTTTCAGGGCGTACTGTATTGTAGGTATACTTAGCATCCCATGTGTGAATGAATGCATCAAATAAAGCAATTGCCGTTTTTGCATACGCATAGGTAGCAGTTTCAAAATCAGCCTTTGCAGTTTTATTAGCAATGCCCACAACACTCATCCAGTGACCTGGAGGCGAGAATTTTTTAGAACTAAACATGATATGTCCACTCACATTTACTTTAAAAGGATTGTCATCCCAAAAATTAGCAATATGCTTTTGTTCCTCTGTTAAACTATCCACAGCATTTTTTACCATCATTACATTTTTATAGTATTCACTATTTTTATCTGTAACGTTGAATGCTGGCGGCGCTTTAGGACGAAACTGACTAGCACTATCTAATACCATGGTTCTAATTTCCTTCCAATGTGGTTCTGCTGCTTGTGCATACATGGGAGGCGTTGGAACCCATCTACCTGGCACTTCCTTAACCGTATATTTTTCAGCACTTCTTGTTTGTGCATAGTTGTCTTTTTTGCTCCATGCAATAATCGCAGCACCTACTTTTTTAGCATATCCTTCCGATGCTTCAATCATTGAATTTGACATTCCATGCGCTTTTACCAATTGATGTAAGCTATCTGTATACATTTTTAAACTTCCTTCAGGAAAAGTAACAGCCTCGCCTACCATACAATACGCTACCAAAGACGCATAAGGGAAATCAATATTAGCAGTGTCTTGCGGTTTTGGCAAAGCACTCAGCCCTTTTAATTGACCAGCCAAACTTTGGTATTTAGTTGGATTACCTGCTGCAGTCACTTCATATCCCGCAATGGCTGCATAAGCATAATTACGTGAAGCAATTATAGGGCTAAAATTATTACCCATCACTACCTGATTTAATTCATGTACAGTACTTGCATATAAATCAGGATTATGTGTGACTTGCTTATAATCACTTTTAGTATTACATGCTAAAAAGCCTAATGCGACAAGCGCAATAGAAAAAATATATTTCATATTCAATGTTTGAAACGGTAATAGATCAATGCTATTTTAATATAAAAATAGGCACTAGTGCAAAAGCACTAAACAACACTACCAAAATTACTGGTAGACTTGCTTAATAAACTAAGCAATATTTTTTGGTGGGGGCGCTTGTATAGGTAAACAAACGCTTAATAAACGCTCATCAAAATGGGGACCAATTACCATTTTACGAGGAATGATTTTAGTAAGTGACCACTTATTGTCTTGGTCGATATAATCAAAATTGATCACTTTTACAGAAGACTTATTTACAGGCACTGATTTTTTCTCCATTAATTTTTGGTCAAAATCAGAAGCTAATTTATCAAAGCTTTCTTTTGCATTTTTAATATGTAAACGATCTTGGTTAGGTAAAATTCTTATCTCCAAACTATCGTTATAAATTCTTCTTTCTACATATTGATATACCACTCCACTTATCTCCATCTCACCATCCACTCTTTCAAATTTTGGACTATTGGAATAATAAGGCAGGTTGATTGGGGTCTTTACAGAAACCAATTCAGACTCGTTATAATTATTTTCATCAATTAAGCTTGTTAAATGTGCTGCAGCTTTTTGATCAAAATAATTGGACAGGATACGATATCCGAATCCGTTAAACAGCATAATGCCCAATAATAATATGGCGGTTATCTTTTTCAAGCAGGCTAAAATTACTAAAAATTATTGTATTGGGTATTTTTTTTAACCCCAAATGCCCTTAAAAAAGGAGGAAAAAAGTCCAATATTTTATTAAATTTGAAACTCTAACCTTAAAGCCATTATGAAATACTTAAAAATTACCGCAAGCATATTAGCAATTGCTTTTATTTACTTTTTTTATTTATTCATTCCCAACAGAATCGTTTTTACAGGCAGTAACTACTTGCCTAAGTTAAAGGATAGTACTAAAAAGGGCATTTTGGAAATTCAGTATTGGGATAAATGGATGCCTTATAAAAAAATAGACGGACATTCATTTGTCTTTGAGGAGGGGAAAATGGAAGTGGGGGACGCATTTTTATCCAGCGCTAAATGCATTTATTCAATCGATGACTTGTATGCTCCTGTAATATTTACTGCCGTGGATGCAGGGAGTGATAGCACCTTGTTAAGGTATGAATGCAATATCTATAATCGTCATATTTCTCCAATAAAAAGAATTCATAATTATTTGATCGCTAAAAAAATAGAGCAGCAATTAATTCCGATTATGGCTGCAGCTAAAAAATATTATAGCGCGCCTACAGTTAAAGATACTGCTGCTAAAAAATAATTGAAATAAGTATTACCGATTTTGGTTTAACCCAGGGAGATTTATAATTATGGCTTATTAATACTTATAACTCTAAGGCTGTCCGCATTTTTAGCTAGGATAAATTGCTGGTTGTTATTGATATGTATTGGCTTAATTTTTCGAACCTGTCCTTTTACCACTAATCCATTAAAATTGGTAGGCTCAAATTGACCTTTGCCTTTATTCAATAAGATGGTGCCGTAATCAGCATCGTATCTTCCCATCTGAACATAGTTGTCATAAAAATTACCCATCATGATCACATCAGGTAAGCCATCTCCATTGGCATCGCAGATGGTAGCAGTTTTATAAGAAGTTATTTGCCCTTGCCATGGTAATTCGATCGGAGTAAAATTACCTTTTCCGTCATTGATGAAAACTGTATTTGCAAAATCATAGGATTCATAAATAGTAGATGACTTTAATTTAGCTGCAGAAAAAATATCTTCAATTTTAGCCTTTGCAAAATCCTCGGCATATAAAAATTTCTTTTTGATTATAGGAATTTGTCTTTGAATTTCATCTTTATTAGCAAATGGAATTTCTTTTCCTTGCACATAATAACTTACTATTTGCTCATAAGTACCATTGTCGTCAAAGTCATTGTAGTACATTCTTATGGGCTGTTGCTTAGTAGCTTTTAGTCTTGAGTTAAGACCCAAATTTCCTGCAATTAAATCCAAGTCTCCATCTCCATCTACATCCACGGCGATGGTAAAATTCCACCAACCCGGCAAATTAGTAACCGATCCTTTAGACCATCCATTTTGCTTAGTATATACAATATCAATGCCGCCCCATTGATGTGTTAAGATGATTTCTTTTACTCCGTCTCCATTAATATCTGCTTGTTGTGCATTGGTGATCATTCCAATTTTTTGTAAAAAAGGAGCTACCTTTTCAGTTACATCTTTAAAATGACCATCACCCGTGTTATATAAAACATAGGAGTCAGCAGGATACCCATATTGCATGGAAACCGTTTTGCTAGATATGAATAAATCTGGACTACCATCTTTATTAAAATCTGCAACGATAATGGAAGACGCTTGATTAAAAACAGGGATGGCATCCTGCAATCTTTTTAAATTTCCTTTGCCATCATTTAAGTAAACTCTTGATTGCATGAACTGATCCTTGCCATAATATTCATTGCCTCCGGTGCCTACAATTAAATCGACATGGCCATCTTTATTTACGTCCGCCCAAACCGCATCCACGTCTTCATAATTGCTGTCTAAAGACAAAGCAGGTTGAGGCAAACTAATAAACTTTCCATTTTTTTCTTGAATGTATACTGCACTTTTTCCACCTCGTCCTGAACCAATATAAAAATCCTCTAAGCCGTCATGATTGATATCCGCTACGGCCAATGCAGGCCCTTCGGTTGAGTTCATTTGCGGTATCAATTGCTCTCTATTAAACTCCTGGAACACATTTTCTTGATGCAGGTATTTAATGCCTGTACTTTCTGTAATATCCGTTACTGGAAATCCTTTCACCGGCCAATGATTATTAATTAAATCATAATTAAATAAAGGCAGCCCTTTTTGATAGGTATATTTTAAAGTTTGATTTCTTTTATTATTTAAATCAATGCGCTGAAAACTATTATCTGGCCAAATTAAAAATGTAGAATCCACTTTTGTATTTTTCAAGCCTATCAAAATAGGCAATTCCATACTTGAAAGGAATCCTTTAACCGAAAATTTTTCATAGGTTCTTATCTGATGGTTGGCAAACAGCACAACTTTCGCCCCTATAGCATTTATATTTTTTTCAGCTCCTTTTAATGTAACAGCTATATACTTATTGGCAGTATCTTGATTGGCCTTATTTTCATAAATGAAGGACTTATCGTTGACATTGTTTACCACTAAATCCAAGTCGCCGTCATTATCAAAGTCGGCATAGGCGGCACCATTTGAATAAGAATTAGGATTGTTGAGTATCCCTTTTTCTTTATCCGTAAAAGTCATATTGCCATTGTTCAAAAAGAATTGATTGGGGATTTTTATCTCAGGAAAACGATCAATTAAAGCCATATCCTTTTCACCCATTTTATTATCCCTAATTTTTTCTTGTATTTCTTGATTGGATACATAGTTCACATAATCCATATCATTCATTCGCTTTGGAATACCATTAGCAATGAAAATATCTTTATACCCATCGTTATCAAAATCTAACATTAAAGTTGACCAAGACCAATCGGTAGCGAAAATGCCAGCATACATACCCACCTCACTAAAATGCCCATTGCGACGATTCCATTGCAAATTATTTCTTGTCACTTGTACACCATATCCTACGCCAATTTTCATTTTATAAGTATCATAATCATCTTCACCTAATGATCTTTTTAAAATATAAGGATCCTTAGGCAGCATATCCATTGAAATAATTTCTGGATAACCGTCGTTATTTAAATCTCCTGCGTCCACGCCCATTGAATACTGGCTGGTATGCATCATTCTTTGCTCCTGCTCCTCCGAGAAAGTGCCATTTTTTTGATTGATGTATAAATAATCGTTTTCATGAAAGTCATTGCCTACATATATATCAGGATAGCCATCATTATTGATATCACTTATCACCACTCCTAAACCATAACTAATTTTACTGCTATTGATTTTTGAAAACTTAGTAACGTCTTCAAATTTTCCATTATTATTTTTGAAAATTCTATCCCCTGAAACCACATCATATGTTCCAAGGAAGTTTTTTCTGGGAGCGAAGGTTCCATTTTGATGCACAGAATGATTTAATAAAAATACATCCAAGTCACCATCTCCATCAAAATCAAAGAATGCGGCTTGTGTACTAAAACCAGAAAAATCTAAACCATATGCAGCAGCTTCATCCTTATAGTAGGGCACACCATTTTTGATGCCCTGGCAAATTAATAACTGGTTCTTGCTTTTGAACTTTTCAAAATTGCCTAAACGACAAATATAAATATCCAACAAGCCGTCATTATTAATATCCACTACTGAAACACCTGTATTCCAAGCGGAGTCCTGAGGAATGGCAGCAGCTTTGGTAACATTTTCAAAATGCAATCCGCCCTTGTTGATATACAATTGATTCTCCCCCTCATTAGAAGCAAAAAAAATATCAACTTTTCCATCATTGTTAAAATCACCCGTTCCTACACCCGCGCCATTGTAATAATACATGTAATGAAACATGTTAAAATCAGCAGTTGGCTTTAATTTATTTTCAAATTGAATACCCGTTTTAGTAGCATCAAGCATTTCAAATAATGGTGCTTCCTTTTTATCTGATTTACATTGCAGAGAAATAAACATAACAAGGCTCATCCAAATAAATTGGTAAAAACTAGAAGAAATAGATAAGCCTTTTTTCATTAAAATTATATTAGGTTAAGCCCGTTTAATTACAAAGTATAAAGTTAATAGTTTTGAAAGATTTATGCCGTATTCATCGATAAAGATTTATGTGAAAAAAACAAAGCCTTAGTGTATTTTTGCATCCAAATTAGCAACGAATGAAAAACCTTAAAATAGCAGCCATAATTATCATTTTGGCTCTGGTAGGCTTCTTTTATATTTATATTCCCAATACCATCAAGGTTTCCAGTTTTAAGGTGAGTAACGCATATGAATTGACTGCGACTAGGTTATTGGCGGATGCTCAATTATTGCCTAAAAGTATGGGGGCAAATTATGATTCAAGTAATCATAAAATAACAGTGAATGGAATATCCTTTATGATCCAACCTGCTTTATCCAATTTGGTAGAAATTGATATAGCATCAAAAAATATAAAAACGAAAAGTTTTATTACTGCCAATGGAGTGACCAAGCAAACAACAGCAATTAACTGGTTCCTTGAGTTCAAAACTACTTTCAATCCAATACAAAGATTAAATGATTATCAGGAAGCCTTAGCCATTAAAAATGCCATTACTGAAATCTTAAATCACATGAGTGCATTTTTGGAAACGCCAAAATACATTTACGGGTATGATATCAATGAAGTGACTTTAAAGGACACTATTTTGATTACTACTAAATTTGCAAGTAAGGGATTACCCTCCAATACTCAAATTTATGCGCAAGCGGATGCATTAACTAAATACTTAAAAAGCTTTGATAAGATTGCTATTAATAATCCAATGGTGACAGTACTTGAAAACCCTACAAATGATTATACCATTATGGTGGGCATTTCTATTAATGGAGAAATTCCTCAAACTGAAAATTATAGAATTAAAAGAATGCCTGTTAATGGAAAAATGTTTGTAACAGATGCGACCGGTGGCACTCAATCAATTCAGCATGGTTATGCTGCTTTAAAAAACTTTTTATTGGATTCCAAAAGACCCTCTCCCGCTGTACCTTTTGAATTACTATTGAATGACCGAAGACTTGTTACTGATACTGCACAATGGAAAACCCGCATTTATTATCCAGTAATGTAAAAATAGAAATTATAAATTAAAGGTTCAAGGGGTCACTTTGTAAAGTACCGGCGACATATCGTTTTGCAAAAACAATACATTTTCTTTTTGCTGATAATTTATCATTTGGATATCTCTCATCATGCCCATAAAATTCAAGCCAGTTTTATCTGCACTCATGGGATTGAAATTGCCCTTGCCATCACCCAATAATATCAAGCCCTGATTGGCATCTAGCCTGCCTAATTGTGGTTGGAAATAAAAGTCATTGCCACCCATTATTAAATCAGGATTGCCATCCTTATTGATATCTAAGCTTATGATGGAATGAACACTTGAGAATTGAACCAGCGGTGACATTGTTTTGATTTCGTATTGCCCTCCGCCTTTATTAATAGCCACAATGGTAGAAACAAAATTCACTTCTTTTACCAAGGCTTTGCTAAGTGTTTCCTTGTTAAATAAATCATTCACTGATTTTTGCGCGTATTCATTATGATGTAAGGCATTCTTTTTTAAAGATGGAATTTGATCCTGTAAATCTCTTTTCATAAACACAGGTACATCCTTGTTATCATATGTTTTAGTCATGATCTTATCTACACTTCCGTTTCCATCAAAGTCAGTAACAAATAATTTGAGTGGCGCTGTTGCAGTTGGATGTAAATTAAAATTCTCTCCAATATTTCCTAAAATCAAATCAGGCTTGCCGTCTTTGTTGACATCAACCGAAGCTATAGCCGACCACCAACCCTTTAATTGATTTAGGTTAGATTTTATTTCATCCAAACCTCCATTTTTAAAAGTATAAATATGTGGACTCATCCATTCACCTACTACAATCAAAGCAGGTTGTTTCCCATTTCCTACATCAGAAATACTTGCAGCACGCACCATACCAACTTCGTCCAAACCAGCTAGTTTATTTTTGGGTACGTCAACAAAATGCCCCTTGCCGTCATTTAAATATAAATGTGATTTTGGATTTAAGCCATATATCTTAGTTACACAGGAAGCTCCCGTAAATAAATCCAGGTCTCCGTCCTTATCAAAATCAAACCATACAACTGCGCCTATATTGTCTTGATTTAATGGAAATGCCGCGGTGGATATTTTGAAATTTCCTTTTCCATCATTAATGAATAATCTTAACTGCATTTCTCTTGATGCGATGGAAGCGGTATTGCCTGCAGGGGCAATAAATAAATCTAAATCTCCATCACCGTCAACATCCACCAAGCTCGTTTCGCTATCTTCAAAACTGGAGAATAATTTTAAATCGGCTATCTCCTTTTTTTGAAAACCAGTTTTAGTTTGCAGATATAATTGCCCAACTTGCTCGCTAGTGCCTGCTATAAAAACATCCTCCAGGCCATCACCATTCACATCCCCAACCGCCGCTTTTGGCCCAGCATGTGATAGCATTTCTGGAATACCTCTTTCTGCATAAAAGTCGGTATAATCGGGTTGTTTATGTTTATCAAAAGCAACAGGCTGCTTAGTCAATAATGGTTTAGATATATTATTAGTTTCATGGATTGGATTGCTAGTTAAACTCTTGTCATTTTTAGTTGGCTGTTGAATAATGTTTACCGCATCAACTTTTATGGGGGTATTGATTTTTTCGACGATATTATTTGGCCAATACACAATTAATGAATCAATCTTTGTGTTTTTGCCCAAGCCCATAATTATTTTATAATCTACAGATGACTGAAAACCTCTACTTGGAATTAATTCACGACTAATGGTTTGACCACCTACATAAGCAACCAATTTTGTTCCTATAGCAAAAGAGTTATTATCAGCACCATGAATTTTAAAAGCGATATAGTGATTCAACTTTTTCTCAACTGATAAATTTTTATAAATTAGTGCTGGCTCATTCACATTATTAATAACTAAATCTAAATCGCCATCATTGTCTAAATCGGCATATGCTGCTCCGTTTGAAAATGAATTTTGTGTAAAGCCCCAGTCATTGGATTTATCTTCAAATTTTAAATTTCCACCATTGCGAAACATTTTATTGGGCACGGCAATAGAAGGAATCTTACTCACCAAGTCAGTTAAATTTTTTCTACCAGATTGAATCATTTTTTCCTTGATTTCATTGGCGTCAAAATCCAAAAAGTCCTGATTGGTTAAATCACGATAAATTCCATTACAAATATAAATGTCATTGTAGCCATCATTGTCCGCATCAAACATTAAGGCACCCCAACTCCATTCGGATGCATTTACGCCACTATAATTAGCAATATCAATAAACTTATTGTGCTTCGTGTTTAATTGCAAAGTGTTTTGCAAAAATTGATGGTGAAAATCATTTCTTTCTTTTAAACGATATTGATCAATATCATCAAAGCTTAAAGTGGTTTTTAAACGATAATCGTCCGCTGGCAACATATCGGTTGTGAAAATATCAGGATAGCCATCATTGTTAATGTCTCCGATATCTGCTCCCATGGAAGCAAAACTAGTATGCGACAATAGAGTGTCTAACTGATCTTTAAATGTTCCATTTTTTTGATTGATGTATAAATAATCTCTTTCAAAGAAATCATTAGAAACATAAATATCTGGATAATGGTCTCCGTTAATATCGCCAATGGAAATACCTAAACCAAAACTCATTAAAGTACCATGAATTCCGGCCTGCTTAGTGACTTCAACAAAATGTCCATTGTCATTTCTAAACAAATGATCCCCACCACCCTTCATATTTTCCGGTACTTTCCAATCCTTAGCAAGCAAGTCTCTTTGTTTGGGATACCCTAAACTATTTACGGGAATAGGACTATTATTGATGATAAAGCAATCCAAGTCGCCATCCATATCATAATCAAAGAAGGTAGCCTGAGTAGTATAGCCCGTGTCCGCTAAGCCATACTCAGCAGCTTTATCTGTGAAAGTAAGGTCATGGTTGTTGATAAAAAGTTGATTGGCCCTGGTCTTTTCATCGTCCATGCTTCCTGCATTAGAAACATAAATATCTAACCAGCCATCATTATTAATATCCACTAAAACTACACCGGTGCTGAATTGTTTTTTGTCAACAAATCCAGCCTTTGCAGAAATATCTTCAAATTTAAAATTACCCTTGTTTAAATATAATTTATTGGAACCTTGGTTGGCTGTAAAAAAAACATCTGGCAACCCGTCGTTGTTTAAATCTCCAACAGCAACCCCTCCACCATTATAAAAATTACGATAATTTAAAATATTGATGGTATCGTTGTCTACTACTTTATTATTAAAATCAATGCCCGTATTATTTACTAATTCAAATAGCGTATCCTGCTTTTTTTGGGAATTACAAGCAAACATAAAAAAGCATCCCAAAATGGCCAGGTATTTACATTTCATTTTCACAGCATCAATATAATTCATGAGGGAATTTTAAATTAATTGGATTGAAATAAAACAGGATAATCATTGTTTTGTAAAAACAAGAATTGAACTTTACCCTGTCTATTTATTTTTTTGATATCTCTCATTTGACCCTTTAATAATATTCCTGATTGTGTTGGATCTAGCACTTCAAATTGCCCATTTTGTTTTTGCAATAAAACATCTACAAAATTAGCATCCAATCTTTCATACTGCGGTTGATAATCAAAATGATTTCCGCCTACAATTAGATCCAATTTACCATCATTGTTTAAATCAGCCACTTCAATGGCATTGATACTACTCATTTGTGTCATGGCAGGCAATTTAACAATCTCAAACTGCCCTCCACCTTTATTAATGGCTATGATAGAGCTAGGATAATCAAGCTGCTTTACAATTGCTGACTTAATATCTTCTACCTGAAATATTTCCTGTATTGATTTGTTAGCGTATTGTATGTGCTTTAAATTATTTTTCTTGATAGCAGGAACCATCTCTTCTAATTCTCTTTTCACTACTACCGGCTTGTCTTTTCCATCCACTGTGTAAGTAACTACTTTATCTTTAATACCATTTTTGTCAAAATCATTTACGAATAGTTTAACTGGGCTTTCTTTCGATGGCTGCAAGTAAAAGTTTTCACCCACATTTCCCATGATTAAATCCATTTTGCCATCATGGTTCACATCAGCTACTTGTAGCGTTTGCCACCAACCATTTAAATCGTTCAAGTTTGATTTTATTTCAACAAATTTTTCATTTTGAAATTTAAAAATATGTGGAGCCATCCATTCACCAACTACTACTAATTCCATTTGCTTATCTCCATCTATATCTGCCCAACTTGCTCCAGTTAGCATGCCAATGGTTGCTAAATCTGGTGCTTTATTTGCTGTAACATCTATAAAGTGACCTTTACCGTCATTTTGTAATAAGAAGCTATTGGGATTCATTCCATACACAAAAGGATAATTCCTTGAAGCAATAAATAAGTCTACAAATCCATCATGGTTAAAATCATAAGGAGCAATGGCTGCTACATTCATAGAAGTATTCGGAAATGCACTAGCGTCAATCGTAAAGTTTCCTTTTCCGTCATTTTTAAATAATCTTAATTGTAGCTCCCTTGTATTAATTTCATTATTGTTCCCACCTGGACCAATGATTAAATCTAAATCACCATCTTTATCTACATCCACTAATTGCACAGCTACATCTTCAAAGCTTTTAAATGCATCAAATGATGGTTGTGGTTTAAGCGTAAACTTTCCTGCTTTATCTTGTAAATAAACCTGTCCAGGATGCTCAGGAGTTCCTCCAATAAAAATATCTTCTGTACCATCTCCATTCATATCACCAATTGCTGCCTTAGGTCCTTCTTTCGAAAGCATTTCCGGGACACCTCGCTCTGCATAAAAATCAATCACATCATTTTCGGTATGCTTTAAAAAATTGGTTTCCACTTTTGTAAATAGTGGTTTAACTGCTTGCAAATTAACTCCTTCAAATTGAGGTCCCTGTTTGGGCTGTGTTATATGATGAACCTTATTGATTGCAGGGTTTATAATGGTTAACATAACTCTATTAGGCCAAATAATAACCATTGAATCTACTTTTGGCTCTTGACCAATTCCGATAATTTGTTTGTAATCTACTGAAGATTGAAAACCTCTACTTGGAATTACTTCCTTGGTTAAAATTGCTGCGCCAATATGCAATTGAATTTTACTGCCCACAGCAAAAGTATTTTTTCCTTCCCCATTTAATTGAATCCCCAAATAATTATTGTGGTTAACTTCTCTTGAATTATTCTTGTAAATAAAACTTGGTTGATTCTCATTGTTAATGACTAAATCCAAATCTCCATCATTGTCTAAATCACCATAGGCTGCTCCATTAGAAAAGCTTGTTTGAATCAAACCCCATTTATTTCCAATATCTGTGAATTTTAAATTGTGTTCATTTTTGTATACTTTATTAGGGATAGGAGTTTTAGGAATTTGTTTTAACACCTGATCCACTTCATCTTTCCGACCCGTTAAAATCATTTTTTGAATTACATCATTGGCGAAAAAATTCATGAAGTCCAAATCGGTTACATCATGATTCACTCCATTACAAGCTAGAATATCATTCCATCCATCATTATCCATATCAAACATTAAAGCTCCCCAACTCCAATCCGAAGCAGATACGCCTGCATAATTTCCAATGTCTTTAAAATTGCCAGATGGCCCGTTTAATTGTAAACAGTTTTTTACATAGTGATAATAAAACCCCGCATTGATTTTTCGATTGAACATATCAATATCATCAAAAGCACCTGTTGTTTTAATTCTGAAATCAGAAAGCGGCAACATGTCTGTCGTGAAAATATCACTATAGCCATCATTGTTTACATCCGCTATGTCAGCACCCATCGAAGAAAAACTAGTATGCTGCATTTTATCTTCTAATACATCTTTAAATTTTCCATTTTTTTGATTGATGTATAAATAATCTCTTTCATAAGAATCATTCGCCACATATACATCTGGATATCCATCATTATTAATATCTCCTACCGAAACACCCATGCCAAAACTCAATAAAGTTCCATGAATGCCAGCATCCTGTGTTACTTCGATAAAATGTCCATTGTCATTTCTAAATAAATGATCGCCGCCACCTTTTAAAAATTCACCCACTGGCCATTTACTTTCTAATAAATCTCTTTTATTGGAGAATTCTAATTGATTTACCGGAATAGGGCTATTGTTAATCATAAAACAATCCAAGTCTCCATCCATATCGTAATCGAAAAAAGAAACCTGTGTCGTATAGGCTTTAATATCTAATCCATAGGCCTTTGCCGACTCTGTAAATGTGCCGTCATGATTATTGATATAAAGCTTATTTAATCGATTTCCAGAAGGCATATGACCCGAAGAACAAACATATATATCTAACCAACCATCAGCGTTAATATCAGCCATTACAACACCGGTATTCCATTTATCATCCACAATGATACCTGCCTGAGTGGAAATATCTTCAAATTGAAAATTACCCTTGTTTAAATACAGCTTATTGGCTCCCGTATTGGATGACAAAAACACATCCGCTAATCCATCATTATTAATATCGCCAATAGCAACGCCACCACCATTATAAAAGTTTCTGAATAAAAAGCTATTTTCTATTTTACCATCCTCCACCTGATTTACAAAGTTGATGCCCGTATTTTCCATCAATTCGAACAATGGTTTTTCCTTTTTTAAGTTACAACTAGAACTAAAAAATACTACTCCAGAAAGGATAAATAATAATGATTTGCGCATGATAACTTGTATAAAAAAAAGAAGAGGCCAACAAAATTGGCCTCTTCAAAATTAGATATTTAAATTGTAATTTTTACAACTAGTATCCAGGATTTTGCTTCAAGTTAGGGTTCGCAGCCAAAGATTGACTTGGGATTGGGAACACTAAATATTTAGCATCATCTGTTGGCTTATATTGCCATGGTTTCAAGAATACTCCGAAACGAATTAAGTCAGTTCTTCTTTGAGCTTCCCAATAGAACTCTCTACCTCTTTCAGCTAACAAAGTAGTTGGATCAACTGGATTGCTAGTGTTTACTAATGGCATTGAAGTTACTGTAGCAGCTTTTCTTGCAGTTCTTAATTGATTGATTAAAGTTAAAGCACCTGCAACATCAGGAGAACCTGCGCGCATTTTAGCTTCAGCAACCATCAATAATACGTCCGCATAACGGAAAAGTACTAAGTCATTACCTGAAGGACCACCGTATGAAGAAGCACCGTTAGAGAAGTCAGGAGTGTATTTAATAATACGAATACCTGTAACCTCTAAATTAGCACCTGTTTCTTTCATATCGCTAGCGATTGTTGGATCGAATGCTAAAGGAGCACCTTTTCTATCTTTTTCAGCAACACCTGCTTCGTTATATTGTTGACCAATTAAGAAACCTGGCTTGATACCTGATTGTGGAGTAGATTTTGCACTGTAACGACCACCAATACGGCTATCAACAGCAGTATCAGCATATTTACCACTGATATCACCAGCTTTAAACTTAGTAACACCCACCATTGGAGTTGTAGCACCAAAGCTGTTGTAGAAATCTCCTAAAGTAGAGAATCCGTTCCAACCAGCGTTAGGGTTGTTTGGAGTGTAAGAGTTGTAGTGTAAAGTCTTAGCCCAAGTACCATTGATTCCACTATTGTTAGCACCAACACCTGTTGTGTTTACATAAGTGAAAATGTTCTCAGGAGAAGAACCATTGTCTACATCAAAGTTGCTGAAATATTCAGTAGCTAAACTGTATTTACCAGCAGCAATGATTGAGTTACCAATTGAGATAACTTTTTGCATATCTGCATCCGCAAATGTTGGAGCAGCTCTGTTAGCCCAAGCACCTTTGTTCAAATAACATTTCATTAATAAAACGTTAGCTGAAGTTTGGTTTGCTTTATCAGGAGCAGAAGTTGCTGGCAATGCAGAAACAATTGCAGATAATTCAGAAATGATGAAATCAGCTCCATCAGCACCTGCATAAACTTTAGGCGCATTCAATAAGTTATCACCTGGATTTCTTACTGGGAATTGACCATACAAGTCTAATAATTGATACAATGATAAGGCACGGATAAATCTAGCTTCAGCAGCTTGTTGAGCGCTTGGGCTAAATGCTAATACGTTCGTAGCATCAAAGTTAATTTTATTTAAAGCGTTGTAAACGTTTAACACTTGGCTATGGTTAGCATCCCAACCATGGCTGTGTACAACACGCCATACACCGTTATCATCCCAGTCACCACCTCTTGTAGGTACTAATGACTCGTCAGTTGTATTTTCTTGTAAAGAGAAAATCAAATCTTGTGCAGTGAATGGTCCGCCTATATCAGAATAAGCAGCTTGCAAAAGCAAGCCTACACCGGCACTACCCAATGCATTAGCAGTTTGAGTATTAGTCAAAGTGCTATTTAAATGCTCGTCTAGTTTAGTACAACCAACAGCTGTAACTAATACTAATCCAAACACTTTTAATTTAAATGACTTTATCATAAATTATAGTTTTATTAATTAGATTATAAAGAGAAGTTTACACCAACAGAGAATGTTCTTGCAGTTGGATAAGGCAAGTATTCAATTGATCTTGAAGGGTAGTTGTTACTTCCTTTGTCGATATTAACCTCAGGATCGAAACCAGAGAATTTAGTGAATACTAACAAGTTGTTTCCAGATACAAATGCATTCAAGTTCTTGATGTATTTTCCGTAGTTACCGAAGTGGTAAGATACTGAAGCATTTCTCAACTTGAAGAAATCACCACTTTCTAAGAATCTAGAGTTAGCAGCAACTGGACTAGATGCTCTTTCAGCAGAATTGTAAGCTGATAAGCTAATGTTTCTACCGTTAGCAATACCTGCGATATTTGTTACGCTAGTTGCAGTGTTATTATATACTGAATAACCTGCAGAACCACCACCATTAACAACGAAAGTGAATTTCTTGTAGTTAACAGTTGTGCTCAAACCGTAAGTAGTAGTTGGGTTTGGATTTCCAGCCATTGTAGGGTTGTCAGCAAACAATTGATTACCGTTAGCATCAAATCCTAAGAATTTCTTCAAATAGAATTCGTTGATTGGTTGATTGTTTGTGATTACTTGACCTAATGTACCAGATACACCTTGACCATCGATGCTACCAGTTAAGATTTGAATATCTTGACCGTTTTGCTTGAAGTTAGTCAACATGTTTTTGTTGAATGCAACATATCCGTTCACATCCCAAGTCAAATCTTTCTTAGTTAACAAATTAGCGCCTAATGTAAATTCAACACCAGTGTTGTTTAATTGAGCGTTTGGTAAGTTAATGAAGTAGATTGAAGCTGGAGCTGGTTGGATAGCTGTAGATTGGAACAAGATGTTTGTAGTGTTCTTGTCATACCAATCAATAGCACCATAGATTTTACCATTCTTAGTAGAGAATTCTAAACCTAAATCGATAGATCTAGACTCTTCCCATTTAAGACTTGGGTTAGCTACGTTAACTTGGCTTGCATTGTTAAATGCACCAAAGTAGAATTGCTCTTGAGATGCACCCGCTGGGAACTCTTGGTTACCAGTGATACCATAAGAAGCTCTGAATGCTAAGTTAGAGAATAACTTATTTGCTTTCATGAAGTTCTCATTGATGATAGCCCATTTAGCACCTACTGAAGGGAAGTAAGCATATTTGTTATTTGTACCAAATTTGCTAGATCCATCAGCTCTTAAAGTTCCAGTTAAGTAGTACTTGCTGTCATAGTTCAATTGAGCACGACCAAAGTAAGACTGTAACTCAGTTGTTGGAGCAACATATGTGCTTGGAGTATTCATTGTCTTAGCATTAGCCATTGTGCTAGTGTAAGGTAATGTTAACTTGTTCGCATCTAAGTTTGTATTAAATGTATTACCTGAGAAAGAGTTGTTAGAATAATCAGAAGTCCAATATTCAAAACCCGCTAAGGCGTCTAAATTTAATTTAGCTGTGATATCTTTCTTGTAGTTTAAAGTATGTGTAACTGTTTGAGAAGTTAAAGCTGCATTAGAGATAGAAGCAGTACCCTGACCAGAAACACCACTGATTCCTTGTAAGAAACCATATACGTTTGTATTTCTTGCACCATTAGAACTGTTTACAGCATATAATAAACGGTATTCTAAATCTTCAGAAATTTTGTAAGCAGCACGGATGTTAGCTAATACAGAATTTACACCAACTTGGTCATTAGTAGCTTTTAACATTGCTAATGGGTTACCAGAACCGTTAGTTGGGTAGATAAAGTTACCAGTAGCATCAGTTAATTTCTGAGTTGGGTTCCATTGTAAAATAGAACTGATGATGTTACCTTGAGAACCAGCGTTATTAGAGAAAGGAATTACATTCTCTGAAGTATGACCGTATGTTAAGCCAAAGCCTAAAGTCAAGCGCTTGTCTAAGAATTTGTATTGACCACCGAAATTTGCTACATATTTATCTAATGTAGAACCTTTGATAGTACCATTTGTAGAAGCACCGTTAAATGAAGCACGGAATTTACCGTTATCATTTCCACCGCTCAACGCTAAGTTATAGTTTTGAGAAATGTTATTGTTCATTAACTCGCTCATTGCATTTACACGAGAACCGTAATCTTGACCAGCAACTGAGTATTTAGCTAAACCTTTTACAAAAGTTGCAGCATCTAATACATCATAGTTTTTCATTAAACCAGCATTAGCACTGTAGCTAGTACCGAATTCTAATTTAGTACCAGTTGAAGAACCAGACTTAGTAGTAATTACGATAACACCATTCGCACCACGAGAACCGTAGATAGCAGCAGAAGACGCATCTTTCAATACATCAACACTTTGAATGTCATTAGGGTTGATAAAGTTTAATGGGTTAGCATCTGGAGAAGAACCAAATCCTGTACCAGCACTTGGTCTTGCAGATCTACCATCTAAAGGCACACCATCAATCACGTATAAAGGATTTGAGTTTGCACGAACAGAGTTGTTACCTCTGATCTTAACAGTAGTAGCAGCACCTGGTTGACCAGAAGCGCTAGTGATGTCCAAACCTGCTACTTTATTTTGTAACAATTGGTCAGGAGTTGTGATAACTCCTTGGTTAAAGTCTTTCGCTTGAACTGAAGAAACAGCACCAGTCACGTCTTTTTTACGTGCAGTACCGTATCCAATTACAACAACTTCATTAAGTTGCTCACTGGATTCAACAAGTGAAACTTTTAATTCTCCACCAGTGATAGCTACTTGCTTTGAAGCATAGCCTACTGAAGAGATAAATAATGTGTTAACAGAAGAAGGAACAGTTAATTTAAAAGAACCGTCAGCAGCTGTTCTTACACCGATTGTGGTACCTTGACCAACAACAGATGCAGCAACGATTGCTGAACCATCTTTAGAATCTGTAACCTTACCTGTAACTGTTTTGTTCTGAGCTTGTGCATTGATTACAAACAAGCTTAGAAAAAGTCCGACAAAAGCAGACTTGACAATTTTGAAATTCATAATTGGCAGTTTATTGGTTTATTAAGCGTGTACAAAATACACATTTTTGATATTCAACCTATTTTTTGTTAATTAATTTTTAACTTTTTTGACAAAAAAACTAACAACGGTTATTTTATTAATGATTTTTAGTAGTGTTTAGTGTGCTGAAACTCAATAATAACGGGCATTATAGATTTTTTTCTACCTTACTTAAAATTCTCTTAAAAATGAGCTTATAAATAACTTAAATAAAAATATCAAACGATTGCGAAAAAATTTGTGACAAATATTTCATAAATTTGTACGACATCGATTGCGTTATGACAAATACCACACTAAAACTATTGGCTCAACAACTGCAGTTGAGTATCTCTACTGTATCTAGAGCATTAAAGGATCATCCAGACATTTCGGCTTCTACAAAAGCAAAAGTG
>CAJADG010000084.1 GCA_903938445.1 uncultured Bacteroidota bacterium
GGTACAAAAAGTCTTTGATGAACAACCAAATCTGCAATGGATAAGTGGATGTATTAAAATAAAACGCGCAGGTATTTGGGTAGAAATAGGTAAGCCTTTTGATAAAACGCAATTATATAAAGGCATGAGAAGTGTTTCACATCCCACTTGGTTTGTAAAAAAAGAAGTGTACGACCGCATTGGACTTTTTAATGAGCAATATAAAATTGCAATGGATTATGATTTAATGTGTCGCATTAAAGACGAACCCTATTATTTTTTGAATCTAGTAATTACGGTATTTGATGACACGGGCATTAGTAGTTTACAGTATTTAAATTCATTACATCAAAATGTACAAGTATATGAGGCCAATTTTGGATTTTCATTAAAATCTAGGATTTGGCAGTATCGCTTAAAATTGTTGTATTATTTATTGAATACCCAGTTTGGGAAACTGCTGTTCAAGTTCAAAAATAAACTCACAAGTAGCTAAATTAAATTAAGTGTGGCCAATTTTTCAATGGCCTGCGCTGCGGTTACTTCATTATAGTCTATTGAAACAATTAGTGAATATTTTTCCCTCACCAATTGCATGTCATCTAAATCATCTTGTATGCGTTGAGGATAGCAGGCGTGAATTTTATTGCAAATACCAGTAGGATAGGGGGAGAATCTAACATATTGAGATCCGTTGAAAATACCAATCGTTGTGCAGTTAACGGTTGCTGCCATGTGAACCGAACCAGTATCCACAGAAAGCAAACATTTTGCATTTTTCAAAACGCTTAACATTTCATTTAAATTGGTTTTTCCAATGAGGTTAATATAAGGATGGGAGTATCCAGCGATAAATGCATCTGCATATACCTGATCCGATCCTGCACCTGCGATTACTGCAGTATATTGGTATTTTTCAAATATCTTATTACTTAATTGAATAAAATTTTGAGCACTCCAAATTCTCTTTGGGCTTCTGGATCCCGGAAATACCACAAAATAATTTGTATTTGGGAACCATGATTCATTCAAGATTGGTAGTTGGGTATGGCTTGCTAATTCCATCGTTTGCACATTTGATGTTTTACCTGTAATCCATGCAGTGAATAATTTATTACTATTAAATTCAAATAAAGGGGAATCTGTTAAACTAAATAAATGCTGGTATAAATGCAAGTCAAAGGATTGCTCGTACGATAAATAGTTTTCATTGTTGCGCACAAATCCATAATTTATTTTTGCTTTAGCTGCTTTTACTAAACTGTCGTCCACTCTTTTAGCCCTTGAGTAAGTTGGATTAATGATGGTTTGGTAGTTTTCAATAAAAAGTGTTCGATTCATTTTGAATCGGTAAATCATATTCTTTTTGTATTGGCCTTTGTCAAGCCAAATTATTTTTTCAAATGGATTGCCCGGTATGGTTTCAAATTCTAATTCAAATAATGATTTCCAGGAAGCATTACCTATAAAGTGAATTTGTTTTTCCTTACACAATTTAGAGTACAAAATTTCTTGTAAAAATTTTCGCCATAAGAGGTAGTCCCCAATTTCGTCAACACGTAGAATCAATACTTTTTCATGAATAGCAGTCTCTCTGCCCAAAATTTGTGCAGAGAAGCTAATGAGGTCATATATATATCCCTTAATTCTATTCATTAGGAATGCATTTTATTTTTAAGAAATTCATAATCCTGTGGTGTAAGAGATTTACTTTGTTTGCGGAATAAACTAAAAAGGAGGTTGGCCACTTTTTTATTGGCTAGTAGTTTAAACCAGCATCCATTTATTTTTTGCCTTGTAAATAAATGTAAATTTTTTCCATTGGTATAAAAGTATAATCCTTTTAGCTTTGCGATTGCCTTTAAGCTATTGATATGATACAAGGCAATATGTTGTCCGATTTCAGGAGATATATACCACCAGTTATCAGGTGTTAATGCATTGTGGGGTTGCAAGACTGTTGAGAATAGAATATTGCTTGAATAGGTAAGCATCTCATCTATATCTTGTATTGGGTTTTCTAAATGTTCAAAAACTTCAAAAGCCGTTAGTAATTCAAAATGTTTACTTGCTTGGTTATAAATGTCAAAATGGGGTGCAAATGTATTTTCACAGTATTTGTCTTGTCTGTAAAAGTCATACCCATAATCGCGCATCATTCTAACCAACATGCCATATCCTCCCGCAAAATCAATAAATTTTCCTTTGGCATTGAAAAAAGTATTGATAACAACCGCAGTGATTTTTGAAAGTTCCAAATTGCGTTGTATCAATCCAATATCCAATTGAGTAATGGCATTGCTATAGGATTCAGCAAGCCAATAGGGGTCTTCGGTTTGAATAAATTGACAACGATCGCATTGATAATATTGAACCTGATGTTTATTCAATACCTTGGCTGAAAATAATGCGGTTGCATTGTGGTCGCAAATTTTACATTTCATTATTGCGCAATTTTTTTAATAAGGTCAAGCATCCTTTTTGTCAAGGAGCGTTTCACATACCATTTGTTAAAGGTATAATTGTCTGCTATTTGGTGCACTTTTTTTGATTCTGGGTGCAGTTTGACCGTTAAGTCATAGGTTGGCAAATTTGCATAGCTATTAGCGCCCTTGTCAGTATGCGTGGCATCATTTCCAAATCCAATATTGGCTACTAGATTGTGCTTTGGGATAATAGCAAGTCCATTGTATTTCCATAAACAATAGGTCCATTGGTAATCCCAAGTATCTATCGATTGACTTTGTACCATTGAAAAAGCATGATCCCAATACCTTAGTGAGTTTATATTAAATTGGTATCGATCAAACCATTCTTTTAATACTTGTTTATTATAGTTGGTTAAGTCTATTTCATATTTTTTCCATGCCCTGCTCCAAGATGCCCATCCCCAAACATGAATAATTTTGGAAAAATAATAATCAGTATCAATGCTAAATTGTTTTGGCTGAAAATTAGTTCCTGCAATATGCATTACATTTTCATCCTCCTTGTATTTGTCAAGTAACAGCGCACAGTAATTAAAAAAGTCAGGGTGGGGTAAGCAATCGTCTTCTAAAATGATGCCTGCTGGCACTTGGCTAAAAAACCAATCAATCGCCTTTACCACTCCTTTTTTGCAACCTAAATTATTTTCTTGAAATAAATATTGTACATCACAATCCCAGTTTACTTTTTGTACGATTTGTCTTACGACTGGGCAATTTTTAGTATCCAATTCATTTCCAATTCTTGCGCCATCGGCAGCAATAAAAAGTTGTTTGGGTTGTAGCGCAGCAATTTGCTCAAATACTTTTTGCGTTTGAGTAGGTCGGTTAAATACAATAAATAAAATGGGTGTACTGAACATTTTATTTTAGAATAGCGATTATATTTTGAAATGCAAAAATTTCATTGTATACTGGTATGTATTCTTTCAATTCTAACATTTCGTTTGGCAGTAGCCTATAAAAATTATAATTTGGAAGTATTTTTATGAAATCACGCATAAAAGTATGAGATATAACATTCATCTCGTTGAATTCAATTTGTATAACTTTAATTTTTCCCAGATTGAGTGTTTCAATTGCACCTTCTAGTACAGCTAATTCGTTTCCTTCAGTGTCTATTTTCAGAAGGGCTATTTCATCTATTTTATTGCTTTTTACAAAAACATCAATTGTAGTTATATTGATTTCTTTTGTAATACTCTCACTTTTATGAATTTCCTCAATTACTTCTTTGAAAAGACTTGCGTGCTGAGATCCATCATTTGATTTATAATCAAAAATAAGTGACTTTGAAGTCTCTTTTCCAAGTCCAGAATTAATTGATGTAATATCAAATTCATTTGCTGTATTTAATAATTCTAAATAAGTGTCTGGATGAGGTTCAAAAGCATAAATTGGCAACTTGACACCTTGATTCCTAATATGTTTCGAGTAGGTGCCTATATTTGCACCTACGTCAAAAATTACTCCATTTTTTAATCCTTGATTTTTTATTAACCTTTTAATGAAATTGTCTTCACCACTTAAATATGAATTTGTGTTGTTGCGAATACCAAGTCCATGAATACTGAGTTTATATAAAAAACGGTTTAATTTAAAAAAAATAACTCTTGCAAAAAGAAAGGTGTAAATTTTATATATCATAATAATCCTTTTAATGTATCAATTCTAAACTGAATAACAGGCCATGTTTTGGCTGGAGTCCCTTGTAGGGCATATTTAAAACCTAAAATTACTGCAGCGCCTAATTTTAACAAATATTCAATTATTTTTAATAAATATGCTTTTTGTGAAATAGCTTTAGTTCTTGTTTTTTCACCTCTCCCAATTCCGCTAGCCACTCGGTACATATATTCGCTAGTTAACTTTTTCACTTCTACTACATGGTGCACACAAATTTTTGGGTCATAATATATGGTATGTCCTAATGCCATAATTTTAAAAAATAACTCTTTGCCTTCACCGCCAATACGAAGTGTGCCTACTACTCCAGGAAGAGCTGTATTAAATCCATCAATTGATTGATAAATATCTTTTTTTACGATCATGTTACTTTCCAATGGGTACTTCCCATTTTCAAAGGCACATGCAGTAGGAGCGTAATCAAAGTTGCCAACCAAAGAGGATACATAATAACTCATCCATTTTGGTTCAGCTGGTACATATTTAGGAATGATACGACCACCAAA
>CAJADG010000085.1 GCA_903938445.1 uncultured Bacteroidota bacterium
ATATTTTTTTTTATTTTTTAAATAAGTTGGAACTATACAAATGGCTAATGAGGAAATGTATAAAATTAAATAGAAGGAAGTGCCCGCTTGACCAAAAATAATTTCGAAATAATTTTCTACAATATTACCAAACATAAAAAATGATATCATATTAAATGCTAAATGTGGAATATCAGCATGAATTAATCCACAAGTAATAGCTCTATACCATTGTCCAGGGTCATGTGCTATAGAATAGGGGTGAAATATTAATTTATCCATTAAACTATTATTATTCATGGCAAGGAATGAAATAATAACAGTTACGATAATGATGATGAGTGTAATTGACATTAGGATAAATTATTTAATTTTTTTATTTCGATTTAATAGCTAAATTGATTATTTGCTTATTCGTGATGATATTTTTCGTTGGCCAATATACTACATGCCCGGTATATTTGTTCTGCTAATATTAATCGTACAAGCATATGCGGAAAAACAAGTTCGGAAATGCTCCATGTAAAATTTGATCTATTTTTAATTTCTTCGTCAACACCATAAGCCCCTCCAATTAAAAAAACAATACGTAAAGTACTTTGATTTGCTTTTTGTTGAATTAAATTAGCTAACCCTTTGGAATTTAGCATTTTACCTTTTTCATCTAATAAGATTAAAACGTCTGTGTTTGTTAATATTTTTAATATACTTTTAGCTTCTTCTTTCTTGATTTGCGCTGGGTCATTTAATTTACTTGGTGTAATTAATTGCCAATCAATAGGATAATAATGACCTATTCGCTTAGTAAATATTTCGACTCCTTCTTTAATATACGAATCGTTGACTTTCCCAACTGACCAGATGCTTAATTTCAATGGTGTGAATTTGATGAGGAGTTAGAGAACTTATTTTTTATAAAGCTTTCCATTTTGTGATGTAATGGTACTAAAGTAGAGGCAATTAAAAGTAATATCACATACATTAATCCAATATTTTCATGTGTGATTTTCTCTATATATGGATGAATTAATAAGCTAATAAATTCAAATAACATTAATAAAGAGGCAATACCCATAGATGTTAACCATTTAGATTTCCTTTTTCCCCATTTACTAATTACAAATAATAGAGATATAAAGAATGGGATAAATATTCCAATAGCTGCAAGTGTTAGATTTTTCTTCCTATTTTCTTCTTGTAATTCTTTGTCCTCCATTCTTTTTTCTTCATCAATTCTTTGTTGTATTGAAACATATTCTAGTTTTCTTGTTTTTTCTTCATTGTAAAGTTTGTCTTTAAGCTTAATGTAAGTGTTTTGATAGAAAAAAGCACTATCATATTGTTTAAACTCTTCGAATAAGGTGTATAAATTTTCTGAACTAGATTTTAGATATTCATTAGAATTCATTTTATTGGCATAATTATAACAAAGTCTTGCATATCTGATTGCTGAATCTTTTCTGCCTATTTCATGATAAGCTTTTGATGTTTCTAATAATAATTCAGGGTAACTAATTTCGTTAGTTTGACCTTTAGCAAATTCAGCATCAAAATAATTCATTGCTTTTTTGAAATAATTTAATGCTATATCATAATTTTTTAATCTTAAATTAATTTCTCCTAGATTTGAATAGGTAATATTGAAACCATGGGTAGAGTCTTTCAGCGCTAATTGATAATCTAAATTAAAATAATGTAATGCTGAATCTAATTTACCCGCACTCTGATAATCATCACCGATGGTGGCATAGTCTAATAGAATAGATTTTGCATATTCGCTTTCATGTTTTTTTGCGAGTTCTCTAGCTTTTAGTGAATATTCAATTTGGTTAGTTGGATCTTTTGCTAAACGATATATGTCATGAATGTTTATTAAAAAATAGATAACATAATCTATATCTTCTTTCTTTTCACACTCTTTAATCATTTCAATCCCAATATTAACAGCTTCGGAGAAATTACCTAAATTACTGTTAATAGACATTAAATTATGAGCCGAAGAAATCTTTAATTTATAGTTGTCAATTTTTTTTGCTAAGTGATATGCATTAGTAAAATTTAAAAAACTACTATCATCTTTTTTTATGGAATAGAATAATGTTCCAAGATTGTTTAGAATTTCAACTTTTATGCTGTCATTTGTAGTTGTTGAAATTTTATTTTTTAAAGCTATTATCTCTTTATTTATGTCATTATTATTTTTTTCAATTTGACCAAATATTGGATTACCAATAAATAAAAAAAATACTAATAAGTTCATCAATCTCATGCTGTTAAATATTACTTCCAATAAAAATACAATATTTATATCTTATTGGATAATGAACTCTTGGGAATTGGTGTCTCCGAGGGAGAAAGTGTATGTGCCTTTTTTACAATCACCAACATATAAACAAGTTCTTTGCGTATTGCCAGTGATTTTGCCTTGCATAATATCCACACCCATTGAGTTGGTGATAGTGTAAATTTTACTTTGATAATCATCAACAGTAAAGCTAACTTCTAAAATACCATCCTTAACTATTTCAGTTAATGTAAACATATGCAAGCTATTGTTTAGGTGTATGTTTTTTGGCTTTTTAAATTTACATAATTCTTTAATTAAATAGGTAATTTTTATATATTAA
>CAJADG010000086.1 GCA_903938445.1 uncultured Bacteroidota bacterium
TAAAGGAATAAGTTTTACTCCTTTATTAAATAGTTTTGTATTATTATTAATTATAAATGTATTGGTGTTTGCAAGTGTAAAAACCTATTCAGGGATTGTTCGTTATACAGGCATGCAGGATGCAGTGCGTATTGCCGTATCCATTGCCATGTCAACCGTACTATTGTTTTTAGTTGCAAATTTTTCATCCAATATTAGTAACACATTTATATTAGACAATGTTGTTATTATTATTTATGCAAGTTTTAGTTTTTTAAGTTTAATAAGTTATCGAATAGCCATAAAGTTTTTATTCTCTTATGCGAAAAACTATAAGATGAAGAAAAAAACAGTGGTCATATTTGGTGCAGGTGAGGCGGGAGTTGCTACCAAGCGCGTATTAGAACATGATACCAATAATAATATTCATTTGTTAGCATTTATTGATGATGATCGTAAAAAAACAAAAAAAGTATTAGACGGGGTACCTATTGTAAGCTTTAGTGATTTTGAAGAAATGATCAAAATAAATGAAGTGGATGAATTGGTTATTGCAAGTTTTACCATTTCAACAAAACGTAAAAACGAAGTAGTTGATTTTTGTTTAAACCATGATATATTGGTATTAAATGTACCTCCTTATAATAAATGGAATGAGGGTAAGTTTAACAGTAAGCAATTACAAAATATTAAGATTGAGGATTTATTAGAGCGTGACCCGATTGTGATTAATAATAACCAAATACGCACCCAAATTAAAGGAAAGCGCGTATTAGTTACTGGTGCAGCGGGTTCTATTGGAAGTGAAATTGTAAGACAATTATTAGCATATCATCCTGAGTTAATTATTTTATGTGATCAGGCAGAGACGCCTTTACATAGCTTGGAACTAGAACTACAAGAACGTAAGACGAACGTTAACTGTGTTCCTTACTTAGCGGATATTACGAATGAGCAAAGAATGGAGGATTTGTTTACGCAGTTTCAACCTCAATATGTTTATCATGCAGCGGCTTACAAGCATGTTCCTATGATGGAATTGTGTCCAAGTGAAGCAGTAAAAAATAATGTACTCGGTACAAAGCTTATTGCTGACTTAGCGGTAAAACATTATGTAGAACGCTTTGTAATGGTAAGTACCGATAAAGCCGTAAATCCTACTAATGTAATGGGTGCAAGTAAACGTCTTGCTGAAATTTATGTACAAGGTTTATCGAAAGAAACAGCCAACAGCACAAAGTTTATAACTACTCGTTTTGGAAATGTGTTAGGAAGTAATGGTTCGGTGATTAACCGATTTAGAGATCAAATTTTAAAAGGTGGTCCTGTTACAGTTACGCATCCTAATATTACGCGATACTTTATGACGATACCTGAAGCTTGTCAATTGGTATTGGAAGCAGGCAGTATGGGCAATGGTGGTGAAATATTTGTATTTGATATGGGGGAGCCAGTAACCATTGCCGATTTAGCTAAAAAAATGATTCGTTTGTTTGGGTATATACCCAATATTGATATTGATATAACTTATAGCGGGTTAAGACCAGGTGAAAAATTATATGAGGAATTATTAAGTGATGCTGAAAACACTTTAAAAACTTATCATGAAAAAATCATGATTGCTAAAGTGCGTGAAGTAACCTTAAAAGATATTGAGTGCAGATTTGCTGAGTTTAGAAAACTAGTGAATAGCTCACAAAACGAAAATGAGTTAGTTGCTTTAATGAAGGCATTAGTACCTGAATTTATTAGCAATAATAGTGTGTTTGAGAGTTTAGACAGCTCAAATGGTGCAGCTAAAGTGGTTGGAATTGGCAATTAAGTTTGGTGATTTTCGATTAGTGTGGTCCATTGGACCGATTGCTACTAACGGTAAGGTATAAATAGAAGTTTAGATTTAAATCAAACACAACAACTGTTTGATTTTTTGTTAAAAGGGATCAAGTTTTTCAAACAATAGTCATTCGGTGCGCAGTTTTGTGCGTTTTAAAATAACTAATAAA
>CAJADG010000087.1 GCA_903938445.1 uncultured Bacteroidota bacterium
CAAAAATTAATTTTAACAATGCTACTGTACAAAATGATACTAGTTCTATAAATATTGAGTATAATGTACCTAGTCAAAATTTAACTTTCCACTATAAACCCATTTCATTAGTACCTAGAAGTTATAAAATGGATAGTTTAATTCATACAACCAATAATGGAAGTATAAAAATAGGATTTGGTAATTATCTTCAAAGAGATATAGATGCCTATTATAATTTCTTAGATGCTTATGAAAATAGCCACAGTATTAATGTATACAATAATGCATATAATGGCTTGCACCACTTACAGACATTAAATGAAATTGGGTTTAATTATATGAATAACATTCAAATTAATGCAGATAATAGATTGATATCAAAAATATATTATAAACAAAGTGAAAGAAATAGATACGGCATGGTTCCTGATTCAACTTTATTGCCTATTGCAAATTATAAGCAAAACTATTATTTAACAGGTGTATCTATGTCGTGGATCAATGATAATAATAACAGGAATTATCAATATAAGCCAATTCTAAATTTCGAACATTTTGAAGGTTTTACAGGAGCTACGAATAATTGGGCTGAACTTAAAAATAACCTGACTATAAAATACAAAAAAGACATCCAATTCCATATAGATCTTGACTATAGTTACAATCAAACGAATTCAAAACAAAATAACGTTGATAACAATAAAAACAATAGCTATTTAAGTTTAATGCCAAGTATTCAGGTAAATAAATTTAACAGTGATATTGATTTAGGGGTAAGTCCGACAATTTTAAACGGGAAGTTTAATTTATTCCCATTAGTAGTATTTAAAAGGAAATTAGCCGATTCTAATTATATACTTAAAGCAGGTTGGTTTACCCAAGTAATTAATAATCAATATACCACATTAGTTACCACGAACCCTTGGATTAATGTACCAACTAATATTGAAATTACCACTAATGACAAAAAATATGTTGAGGTACAAATTAATGCAGGTAAAAGATTAGATTATGGATTCAATTTTTCATTAAATAATTATAAAAATTTAGCATTATTTAATCGAATAACCAATGTAAATCCTCTTTTTAATGGTTTAATGTACAATGCACTATTTGAAAAAGAAGCTTCAACAATTGAACTAGTTGCAAACTTACGTTACCAGTTTAGTGATAAATTATTAATTACTAATAATTTCAAATACATACAATTTAATTCATTACTTGAAAATGCTAAACCTTGGGGAATTTTACCAATGGAGCTGGATAGTAAAATTAATTGGTTGCCCAATAGTAAATGGAATATTGCAGGATCTGTTAAATTCTGGACAGGTGCTACTGTACTCAATGATAAGAAATTACCAATAGATATGAAAAATGCCTTTGTTTTAAATGCAATGGTTCAATATAAATTGACTTCCAATTGGAGTACTTGGGTAAAAGGGGAGAATTTGTTGGATAGACCCTATGAAAGATGGTTAGATTATCCATCATTAGGCGTCCAAATATTGGGAGGAGTTGTATATTCGTTTAGAAAATAACTATGAATAATTCCTTAATTCAATATTTTATTAAATTTGGCCATTTAGTACTTCCCGAAATAGGTACATTAAAGTGGCAAAAACAGGAAGCTTATTGGGAAAGCAATACCCTAATTGCACCTAAGGAGCAAATTGTTCTTGAATCTGTATATGAAAACCCATCAAAGCAATTTTATACTTTTGTGGCAGAAGATTTAGGATTATCAATTGAACAAGCTACCATTCAGTTTGATATTTATTTAAAAGAATTTACAAATCAAGCTATAGCTAGTTTAAATATTGGTAACCTTGGTACACTTCATAAAAATGCTTCACAGTATTCCTGGAATAATTTATATAACGGAGAAAATTATTTTAAGAACATAACCCCAGTTGCTGCACCAATTGTTAAAGAAAAAGATTCAAAAGTAAGTTCTAACAAATCAAGCATTTGGATCATTTGGACGCTTATCATTACTTCAATAGCTATTATTTTAATTTTATACAAACAATCTTAGTATAATGTCAATACAGGAGGAGCAATATATCCAGTGTCCAGTTTGTGGAAAAAAATCCTTAAATAAGGTTTTAGATTGTAAAGATTTCTCTTTAACTCAGGAACATTTTGATATCATTGAATGTCCTAATTGTTCATTAAGACTTACATTTCCAATACCAACCCCAGATAAAATTGCACCATATTATAATTTTACAGATTATATTTCTCATACCGATATTGATGAGGGATGGATGAATAAATTATATCATAAAGTAAGAAAAAGAACCCTCCATCAAAAAACAAACTGGATACAATCTTTATTTACAGGATTAAAAGGAAGTATTCTAGAAATCGGTGCAGGAACAGGCGCATTTGCGAATGCTATGAAAGAAAAAGGTTGGAAAGTAACAGCTTTAGAACCTGATGAATCAACAAGAAAGAGAGCAAAAGATAATTACAAAATAGATGTATTACCCATTGAAGACCTATACATTTTACCCGAAAATAGTTTTGATGTGATTACTTTATGGCATGTATTAGAACATGTACATGAATTAAATGGCTATTTTAAAGCTATTCATAAATTATTAAAACCAAATGGTCGTTTAATAATTGCCGTACCTAACTATACTAGTTTTGATGCTAAATACTATAAATCTTTTTGGGCAGCTTATGATGTTCCAAGACATTTATATCATTTCACTCCTGAATCAATGGATTTTTTAAGTAAAAGATATCAATTTAAAATACTCCAAACAAAACCAATGTGGTTTGATAGTTTTTATGTTAGTCTATTAAGTGAAAAGTATCGTCAATCAGGGTATCTAGGAATTCTAAGAGCCTTTGTTATTGGAATTTTATCTAATTTAATAGCATTAAAAAACAATAAAAAATCAAGTTCTGTTATTTATGAGATTAAACATAAATAAGATTCTACTTGAATTTCAATTCAAGTAATACTGGCCAATCTTTTCCTGTTATAAAAAAGGTTCCCTTGGTTTTATGATAAGCTATCCCATTTAATACATTACCTGGATCTTTCGCTTTTGGATCCTCTTTAATCCCCGCTTTCATTAAAATATTAGACAAGTCTGCAACCGCAATTACGCGTCCAGAATTAGGATCAATTTGAATGATATTGTCCGTCATGTAAACATTTCCATATAGTTTACCATTCACATATTCCAACTCATTAATATTGGAAACATATCCATAATTATTAAAAACGCCTAAAGTCTTTTTAACAGTAAAGCTATTAGGGTCAACATAATAAATATTACTACCTCCTGTATTAATAATGATCGCAGTATCGTCATGTGTCATTCCCCAACCTTCATATGGCCAATATAGTTCGTTGGTCTTTTTTAAGGTTTTTGAATCGTACACAAATACTTTATGTTCTTTCCAAGTAAGCTGATAAATTTTGCCATTAAAAAGAGTAGTACCTTCTCCAAAATAAGCCTCGTCTAACTTTACAGGAGTAAGCACATCTTTCATATTACTATCCAATATTCGTAACTTACTTTGCTTATAATTTCCAGTACTTTCTATTAAGCGATTACCATCCCATTCAAGACCTTCAGTGTAAGAAGTGGTGTCGTGAGGATGTGTTTTGACAATGTCAAAATTTAATGCCACAGGTGGTTGTATCGCATTAGGATCTGCTTTTGCATCCGTATTATTAGTAGCAGTATTATTGCAGCTTGCAATTATGAAAAGCAAACCCATTAAAAGAATATTCGTTAAAAGAACATTCGATTTTTGAAAGATTGATTCATTTGTCATGGCTGCAATTTTAATGGCTAACTAAATTATTAATATTTATACATTGAATCTAAAATGCATCACATCTCCGTCTTTCACAATATACTCCTTGCCTTCAATTCTTAATTTTCCGTTTTCTCTACATGCGGCTTCACTTTTATATTTAATGAAATCATCAAATGCAATTACTTCGGCTTTAATGAATCCTTTTTCAAAATCAGTGTGAATCACACTTGCTGCTTGAGGCGCCTTCCAACCATTGCCAATTGTCCATGCACGTACTTCTTGTACTCCAGCAGTGAAATAGGTTTCTAAGCTTAATAATTTGTATGCAGATTGAATCAATCGATTTAAAGCAGGTTCCTTCATTTGGTATTCTTCCATAAATAAAGCCTTGTCATCAGGATCTTCTAATTCTGTAATTTGGGCTTCTATATTATTACACATTACAATTACTTGCGCACCTTCTTCCTTGGCCATCGCCACTAATTTGTCAGAATATTGGTTACCTGTATGCATTGATTTTTCATCTACATTAGCTACATACATTACTGGTTTCTCAGTTAATAAAAAGATATCGGCTATGGAAACTGCTTCTTCTTTAGTTAATCCAAGTGAGCGAATGCTTTTTCCTTGTTCTAAATGTGCTTTACATTTTTTTAGTACTTCTAATTCAATTTTAGCTTTAGGATCCGTTTTGGCCATTTTTTCTGAACGAGCCATTTTCTTTTCCACGCTATCTAAATCCTTTAATTGTAATTCTGTTTCAATAATCTCTTTATCACCAATGGGATTAATCACACCTTCTTCTCTCAAAACATTCTCATCTTCGAAACAACGAATCACATGAATAATGGCACTTACTTCACGAATATTAGCAAGAAATTTATTTCCTAATCCTTCCCCTTTGCTTGCACCTTTTACTAAACCTGCAATGTCCACTATTTCTAATTGAGTAGGAACGATTCTTTGTGGATTAATTAATTCAGCTAATTGTTGCATTCTATTGTCTGGCACGTCAACTAAACCAACATTAGGCTCAATGGTACAAAAACGATAATTGCTTGCTTGTGCTTTTGCACTATTACTAACTGCGTTAAATAAGGTTGATTTTCCAACATTTGGAAGTCCCACAATACCTGCTTGTAATGCCATAACTGTTTCAATTTTTAAGTGTCGCAAAAATACAATTCTAATTGCAAAATGGGCTATATTAGTACCACAAACAATTCGACTATGGCAATGAATATTATCTGGATGGCCTTTTTTGTGATTGCATTTATTATTGCACTTATAAAATCGGTGTTTTTGGGGGATACAGAGATATTAAAGCTACTTTCTGATGGAATGTTTGATGCTGCTAAATCATCTATTTTAGATGTAGCATTTCCTTTAGCGGGTACCATGGTCTTTTTCCTAGGTTTAATGAATATTGCCGAAAAAGCAGGTGCCATTCAAAAATTAGCAAAATGGATGAACCCATTTTTAAGTAGACTTTTCCCAGAGGTTCCAGCCAATCATCCTGCCATGGGACATATGGTGATGAATTTTAGTGCCAATATGTTGGGATTAGATAATGCAGCCACTCCGTTTGCCTTAAAAGCAATGGAAAGTTTACAAGGATTAAATCCTGAAAAAGAAAAAGCTACCAATGCTCAAATCATGTTTTTGGTTTTGCATACAAGTGGTTTAACCATTATCCCTTTAAGTATCATTTCCTATCGCCTAGCTGCTGGTTCACAAAATGCGGCAAGTATTTTTATCCCCTGCGTACTAGCTACTATTGGAACCACATTAGCTTCTATTATTATGGTTGGATTTTACCAAAAAATAAAATGGGATAGGGTACTGATAGGTTGGTTATTAGGACTTTTTGCTTTTATGTGTTTGGTGATGCTGGGCGTAAATAGCTTAAGTCCAGTTAACAAAGAAATATTTTCAAAAATTGCTGGCTCAAGTATTTTAATGGGATTAGTAGTTTTAATAATTGTAGGAGGAGCATACAAAAAAGTGGCAGTTTTCGATGCATTTATAGAAGGCGCAAAAAATGGCTTTGATGTTATCATTAAAATTATTCCATACTTAGTTGCCATGTTAGTAGCGATAAGAGTATTTAGAGATAGTGGAGCTATGAACTATGTTTTAAATGTGTTAACATGGTTGATACATTTAACAGGAATCAATACTGATTTTGTAGGGGCACTTCCTGTAGCTATTATGAGACCTTTAAGTGGAAGTGGATCAAGAGCTTTAATGCTAGATGTATTTAAAACTCAAGGTGCAGATTCTTTCCTTGGAAAATTAGCATCCATATTTCAAGGTTCAGCAGATACTACTTTTTATATTATTGCATTGTACTTTGGGAGTGTAGGTATCAAAAAGGTACGATACGCAGTATGGGCTGGATTGTTAGCCGATTTAATGGGGGTAGTAATTGCTATATTAATTGGTTATACTTTTTTTAAGTAGGATTTTTTTAGTGGGGCCAATTATAAACCTGCACTCATTTTCATGACTTCTTCCCATTCTGCATCTGTAACAGGCTGTACTGATAATCTTCCTAAGCGCACTAAAGCCATATCAGCTAAATTGGTATTGGCTTTTACGTCTGCTAATTTCACAGGTTTTTTTAATTTTTTATGAGGAGCGAAATCAACAGCTAACCATGCTGTTTCTTCTGTGGTAGGATCCTGATAGGCTTCCTTAACTACCTTAGCAATTCCCACAATTTCCATTCCTTCATTACTATGGTACCAAAAAGCTAAATCTCCTTTTTTCATGGCACGTAAATTATTTCTTGCACCATAATTTCTTACACCATCCCAGAAAGTTTTTTTGTCTTTCACAAATTGATCCCAAGAATATTTAAATGGTTCAGATTTAATTAGCCAATATGCCATGTTCTATTTATTAAAAGGGTTTTTTATTATACTATGAATGTATTGCTTAATAGCCATTTGCTAATACATCAGCTAAGTGCAATACTTTTATGGCTTGACCATTAAAGTTGATGCGTCCATCTAAGTGCATTAAACAACTCATGTCGGTACTTACAATATATTCAGCTTCGGTAGCTATTGCATTTTCAATTTTTTGGTCAGCCATCGCAACACTAATATTTTCATACTTTACAGCAAAGCTTCCTCCAAATCCACAACAAACATCAGTAGCGTTCATTTCAACGAATTCAATTCCTTTCACCTGATTCAATAGAGCTCTTGGAGCTTCCTTAATTTTACATTCTCTCAATCCAGCACAACTATCATGATAAGTTATCTTGGCATTGAATTCAGCACCTAATTCAGTTACTTTGAGAATTTTAGTAAGAAATTCAGAAAGTTCAAATATTTGATTGGACACTTTCTTTGCTTGACTTTGATAAGCATTGTTTTGAAATAATTCTCCATAATTATTTCTTACAAATCCAGTACAACTAGCACTAGGGCTAACGATATAATCAACTCCATCAAAATCTTGTACAAATTTGGTGCAAACATCTTTTGCCTCGCCCCAAAAACCAGCATTAAAAGCAGGTTGACCACAACAGGTTTGTTGGTCGTTGTATTTAACAACACAACCGGCTTTTTCTAACACTTTAATAGTGTTAAATGCAACCTGGGGATATAACTGGTCAATAAAACAGGGAACAAATAATTGAACTGTCATCATCAAATTTAACAAGATTATACTAAAATGAGCCTCTGTTGGGAGACTCATTTAATATTTTTTTAAAAAACCTTTGAAAAGAAAGTTTATGGTTGAACCTGCAAACGATAAATATATTTGTCAGCAGTAAATCCTTTTTCTGATTTAGGAAATTTAGCCTTGATTTCTTTATAGATGGCTAATGCCTCCTCATTTTTACCTAAAGTTTCTAATAAAGAAGCCGCACGGAATAAATATTCAGATGAAATTCCATCATCTTCTGGGAAGTAAGATCCTGCTTTTTTGTAAGCTTCAATAGCTTCCTCATTCTTTTTTAACTCTGAATATGCATCCCCCGTTGTACCATAAGCAATTGCTTGAACTTGTTTAGCATCGGTCGAGAAATCTTTTAAATATTCAACAGATTTGTTAAAATCACCGGTTCTAAAATAACTTATACCAGCATAGTATTTAGCTAAGTTTGCAGCATTTGTTCCGCTATATTCTTTAATGATATAAAGTACCCCTTTATTGGTACCGTCACCATTTAAAACTAAATTAGAAGAATCCTGTGCGAAATATTTTTCAGCAACAAACATTGCATCTGCAGCTTTAGCTTCACGTGGTTTTTGATATAATTCAGTATATCCAAAATAACCGCCTAAAACAACTACTACAATTACAAGTACAGCAGTTAAAGCTTTTTGGTTATTCTTTACAAAATCCAAAAAAGGATGTTTTTCTGATTGGTTTAATTCACTCATGTTATTATATTAAAATGTTCTGTTTTATTTAATTAGTCAACGATGAATGGGTATGCTTGATCGATATAAACATCTTTCAATACTTCGCTATCATCTGGCCATGGACTATCTTCTGCAAACTTTACGGAGCCTTCTACAATCGCTGCTATTTTATCATCTATTGCTTTCAATTCTGCTTCTGTAGCAAAATTATTGGACAAAATAGTATGTGTTACTTTAGTGATTGGATCTTGACTCTTGTATTCTTCCACCTCATCCTTAGATCTATATTTTTGAGGATCTGAAACCGAATGTCCTTTATATCGATAAGTTTTCATTTCTAAAAGGGTAGGACCATCTCCTTCACGAGCACGCTTTACCGCTCTTGCAACACCTTCATGAACCGCTTCAGCTGTCATACCATCAATTTTATCAGATGGCATTTCATAAGCGTCCGCTAATTTATAAATATCAATTACATTACTAGTTCTTTCGATGGAAGTTCCCATTGCGTAGTTATTGTTTTCACATATAAATACTACAGGTAATTTCCATAACATCGCTAAATTGAAAACTTCATGCAACATACCTTGACGTGCAGCACCGTCTCCAAAGAAACACAATACTACATTTTTTGAACCGCGGTATTGCTCAGCAAAAGCTAATCCAGCACCTGTTCCAATTTGAGCACCAACGATACCATGACCTCCAAAGAAGTAATTTGCTTTATCAAAAAAGTGCATACTTCCACCTTTACCTTTAGAACAACCCGTTGCTTTTCCATACAATTCAGCCATGGCAGCATTTGGGCTCATTCCTTTAGCTAAGGCTAATCCGTGATCACGATACCCAGTAATAAATGGGTCTTCATGGTTAGTGGCAGTCATACAACCCGCTGCAATAGCTTCTTGGCCATTGTACACGTGGAAAAATCCTCTGATTTTACCAGCCATCTTATACATTTCTTCTGATTTGGATTCAAATTGACGAATTAATTGCATCAATTCATACCAATACAGGTAAGTTTCTTTTGAAAAATTTTGGGCCACAGTCCTTTAATTTTGAGTCGCAAATATAATGTTTTCGCTTTAAAATTGAGCAAAAACAGCCTTATGCTTCGTTTAAAAATGGGTATTTATAGTCAGTTGGGGGATTAAATGTCTCTTTAATGGTTCTAGCGCTTAACCAACGGTATAAATTTAGCATACTTCCAGCCTTATCATTGGTTCCCGAAGCTCTAGCACCACCAAACGGCTGTTGACCAACTACAGCCCCTGTTGGCTTATCGTTGATATAGAAATTTCCAGCTGCATGACGCAATTTTTGAGTCGCTAATTCAATGGCTTCTCTATCTTGAGCAATGATGGCTCCAGTAAGTGCATATTTTGAAGTTGAATTTAATACATCCAAAGTCTTTTCAAATTTAACTGCTGGATAGGTGTAAATAGTTAAAACTGGACCAAAAATTTCCTCACACATGGTTAGGTATTTTGGATCTGATGTTTCAATAACAGTTGGCTCTACGAAATAGCCTAATTTTTTACTATAATTACCACCTACTAATATTTTTGCTTTCTTATCCTTTTTGGCTTTGTTGATGTAACTAGTAATTTTATCAAATGATTTTTCATTAATCACAGCATTCACAAAATTAGAAAAATCTTCTACCGAACCCACTTTCATAGTTTGAACTGCTTTTACTAATTTCTCTTTAATACTTGCCGCTAAATTACTTGGTAAATAAGCTCTTGATGCTGCAGAGCATTTTTGACCTTGGTATTCAAAAGCACCTCTAGCCAAAGCAGCCACTACAGTATCTACATCAGCAGAAGGATGAACCATTACAAAATCTTTACCTCCTGTTTCTCCTACAATTCTTGGATAAGATTTATAGTTACCTATGTTCTCTCCAATTTGTTTCCACATGTGGTTAAATACACCCGTAGAACCTGTAAAGTGAACGCCTGCAAAATCAGGATGTTTGAAACAAATATCACCAAGTACTGGACCATCTACATAAACCATATTTATTACACCATCTGGCAATCCCGCTTCCTTTAAAATTTTCATAAATAATTGTGCAGAATATATTTGAGCATCCGAAGGTTTCCAAACTACAACATTACCACACATGGCAGCTGATGCAGGTAAATTTGCACCAATTGCTGTAAAATTAAATGGAGTCACTGCTAATACAAATCCCTCCAATCCACGCCATTCCATTCTATTATGTATACCAGGAGCTGATACAGGTTGTTGCTTATAAATTTCACTTAAAAAGTGAACATTGAATCTTAAAAAATCAATTAATTCACATGCTGCATCAATCTCTGCTTGAAAAGCATTTTTACTTTGACCTAACATGGTAGCAGCATTCATTTCAAAACGATATTTGGTGGCTAATAAATCAGCTGCTTTTAAAAATATATGTGCTCTAGATTCCCAACTCATGTTGGACCAATTTTCACGTACTTTCAAACCTGCATTGATCGCTTGATCAACATGTTGCTTGGTACCTAAATGAAAATGGCCAAGTGTATGGCTAATTTCGTGAGGAGGGTGAATAGCTATTTTTTTACCCGTGCGAACTGCCTTCCCATTGATATACATTGGAATATCTAAAGTCTTTTTCTTTAAACTTGTTAAAGCTTTTTTCAAAGCTAATTTTTCAGGAGAGCCTGGAGCATACGATAAAACTGGTTCGTTAGCTGGGCTAGGGTAGTTAAAATATCCAATTTGCATTTTAATAGAATTAGAGTACAAAAATAAGCATTTAATAAACATCTGTTAGGAAATGAACAAAGTGATTAGAAGATTACATTAAATTTGTTCAATAAATTTAACCCATGCGTTATATATTAGTAGACATCCCAGATAGAGAAAATTTTTATCCTTTTACATTAACAAGATCTTTGGCTGATTGCAGGGTGGGAATATTTACTTTTAAAGAAAGATGGGAAAATTATTTAAAAGAATCTGCTGGAATATATGCTGTTAATTATTTACAAATTTTATACGCCAACAATGAAGCTAACAATGATTTTTTATCCAATAATGATTCTATTTATTTCATTAATATAACCGCTATACCCAATGATGATTTAATTCATCAAATTAATGAGTTGCAAGAAGGGGAAAAACTAGTCAATGAGAAAGGCAAATGGATTGCTACAAAAACTAAAGAGCGCTCTATTCCCAAAATATTACTTGCCGAATTTCCGCCTATCAATTATGCCGGTGCTGAATTTATAAATGACGCTATGCATTTATTGAAATTGCATCCATCTATCATACAAAAGGACTTTGAATGGATGACTACTAACCGAACGAGTGCAAAGGATAATGATACCAACAAACTCATCCATCCGAGTCAAATATTTATTGAGGAAGGCGCACAAATATCTTGTTCAAATTTAAATGCAACTGAAGGGCCAATTTATATTGGAAAAGAAGCAGTTATAATGGAAGGTGTAAGTATTAGAGGACCCTTTGTTTTGGGCAATAAAGGGGTAGTAAAAATGAACACAAGTATCTATGGCGCTACTTCAATTGGACCCAATTGCTTAGTGGGTGGTGAAATTAAAAACTCAATTATAATGGGAAGTTCCAATAAAGGTCATGAAGGGTATTTGGGAGATAGTATCATTGGCTACTGGTGTAATTTGGGTGCAGGAACTTCCAATAGTAATATTAAAAATACCGCTGGACCCATCCAAATGTGGAATGAGTCCAAGCAATTATGGGAAACTGTAGGCCAAAAAATGGGTATGTTGGTAGGTGATTACACAAGATTCGCTATCCATTCAAGTGTGAATACAGGTTCTTATATTGGAGTTTGTGCCAATATTTTTGGAAATGGGTTATTGCCTAAGAACATCCCCAATTTTACTTGGGGAGTAACAAAAGGATACCGTATTGAAGAGATATTTGAAGACATTAATAACTGGAAAAAATTAAAGGGTATTATCATTTCTGAAGAAGAAAAACAAGTGTTGGCACATCTTCACAAACAGTCTTCTTAAAGACATATTAATAAGCCAAAAGACTTTTTTTTAATTACCTTTGCAGGGCTAAAAAGACCCTATTTTAATATAAATAATTTAATTAATATGAGAAAGCAAATTGCTGCCGCTAACTGGAAGATGAATTTAAGTCAAAATGAGGCTGAAACCTTGTTAGATCAAATATTGGCAACAGAACATAGTTTAGGTTCAAATCAGGAGGCCATTTTTGCAGTGCCTGCCATTTATATTCCTTTAGCTACTCAAAAATTAGCAGGTAAACAAAATGTGTATGTAGCCGCTCAAAATTGTCATCCAAAAGCTAATGGTGCTTACACTGGTGAAATTTCAGCTCCTATGTTTTCTTCAGTAGGAGTTAAACATATTGTTTTAGGACACTCTGAGCGTCGTGAATATTTTGCAGAATCAGATGCCTTTTTAGCAGAAAAAACAGACGCTGTTTTAGCAACGGGAAGTACACCCATTTTTTGTTGCGGTGAACCATTAGCCATTCGTGAAGCAGGAACACAAAATAGTTTTGTGGAAACTCAATTAAAGAATTCATTATTTCACTTATCAGCAGATAAAATTACAAAAGTGGTGATTGCCTATGAACCCATCTGGGCAATTGGTACAGGAAAAACAGCAACAAGCGAACAAGCGCAGGAAATTCATGCCTATATTAGATCAGTATTTGCTGCAAAATATGGCCAGTCTATCGCAGATCAAATTTCCATTTTATACGGGGGTAGTGTTAAAGCTTCAAATGCAAAAGAAATTTTCTCTCAACCAGATGTGGATGGTGGTTTAGTGGGCGGTGCTTCCTTAATTGCTACTGAATTTGCTGCAATTATCAATGCACTCAAATAAAATTTAAAAGAATAGTTTCACTACATGAAGAACATAAGAAATTTTTGTATCATCGCACATATCGATCATGGTAAATCTACCTTGGCTGACCGTTTACTAGAACATACTAAAACGATCACTGAGCGTGAAATGATGAACCAGGTATTGGATGATATGGATTTAGAGCGCGAGAAAGGGATTACTATTAAAAGTCATGCGATTCAAATTAATTACATTCATAAGGGTGAAACCTATACCTTAAATTTAATTGATACTCCAGGTCACGTTGACTTTAGTTATGAAGTGAGTCGTGCTTTGGCTGCATGTGAAGGTGCTTTATTATTAGTGGACGCTTCACAAGGAATTCAGGCACAAACTATTTCCAATTTATATCTAGCATTAGACAATAATTTAGAGATCATTCCAGTTATCAATAAAATTGATATGGATGGAGCTAAAATTCCTGAAGTAACAGATCAAATTATCGATTTAATAGGATGTAAACAGGAAGATATTTTATTAGCCAGTGGACGTTCTGGAATTGGTATAGAAGAAATTTTACAGGCAGTATGTGAGCGTATCCCAGCTCCAGTGGGTGATCCAGAATCACCATTACAAGCTTTGATTTTTGACAGTGTATTTAATAGTTTTAGAGGAATTATTGTTTACTATCGAATCATGAATGGGGTATTAAAAAAGAATGATAAAATTCAGTTTGTAGCCTCGGGTAAAGATTATATTGCGGATGAAGTGGGCGTATTAAAATTAGCAATGACGCCTAAAGCCGAAGTAAGAGCCGGTGATGTAGGATATATTATTACAGGCATAAAAAATGCAAAAGAAGTTAAAGTAGGAGATACCATAACCCTTGCAAACAATCCAGGGGAAATGATCAATGGATTTGAGGAAGTAAAACCAATGGTATTTGCAGGTATCTATCCTGTTAATACAGATGAATTTGAAGAGCTTAGAGATTGTATGGATAAGCTTCAATTAAATGATGCTTCTTTAACTTTTGAATTAGAAACTTCGCAAGCTTTAGGCTTTGGATTCCGTTGCGGATTCCTTGGTTTATTACATATGGAAATTATTCAAGAACGTTTAGAGCGTGAGTTTAATCAAACCGTAATTACCACTGTCCCTAACGTAAGTTTTATAGCCTATACCACTAGAAAAGAAAAAATCATCGTTAACAATCCTACAGAGATGCCAGATCCTGTTAAGATAGATTATATCGAAGAACCATTCATCAGAGCGCAAATTATTACTACACCTGATTATATTGGAAACATTATCACTTTATGTTTAGGAAAACGTGGTATGTTAATCAATCAAAGTTATTTAACACCCACGCGTGTGGAATTGATTTTTGAGATGCCATTAACCGAGATTGTATTTGACTTTTATGATAAATTAAAGAGCGGTACCAGAGGGTATGCTTCATTTGATTATACACAAATTGGTTTTAGAGAAGCAGATATCGTGAAGATGGATATTTTATTGAACGGTGAAAAAGTAGATGCATTGAGTGCATTAATTCATAGAGGTAAGTCTGCTGAATTTGGTCGTAAGCTTTGTGAGAAATTAAAAGAATTATTAACCAAGCAACAATTCCAAATTGCTATTCAAGCAGCAATTGGAGCAAAAGTAGTGGCAAGAGAAAATATCTCTGCAATGCGTAAGGACGTAACTGCTAAATGTTATGGTGGTGATATTAGCCGTAAGCGTAAATTATTAGAAAAGCAAAAAGAGGGAAAAAAGAGAATGCGTCAAATTGGTAATGTAGAAATTCCTCAAGAGGCTTTCTTAGCAGTATTGAAATTAGATTAATCAGTAAGATTATTATTTATTGGGCATCACCCATTTGCCATTATACCATATAAAGTACACTTCGTTTCCACTTGGAACAAGTGTACTTTTGTCTTTTAGATCATTGCTGATACTTGTTAATTCGGATAATGCAATGCGTTGATTTTCTTTATCGTAACGAATAGAACCATTACTGCCTTTTTTGTAGCTATACACAAACCTTTCGACAGGAGCATTTGGATAAGTTTCATCCTTAGGATAAAGGAAGAAATTGCCTCCAAGAACTGGTTCATTATTTTCAAAATGTAAAACCTCTATAATCTTTTTTGATATAGAAGAATTGTATTCATCAAATCCCAATAATGTATAATATCGAATGCCGTTAAAGGTATTTAAAATGATATCAAAATATATAGCACCCATCCAGTTTTTTCTGTTCATCAATTCATGTTCTGGTTCAATATACAAATCAGATTTGTCAAAAAATGGTAAAAGTTTTAAACTGCCATCATTAGTTTTTAATTGTATTGCTCCTCTTTGTTTATAATGGCCATCACCTAAATCTAATTGCCAACTGAAAATTTTAAAAGCACTGTCAGGAGCTATTAAATGTCTAACTGCAACTAAAGAATCTAAATGAAATTCAAAAGAATTGGTTTGTTTAAGTGTTTTTACTAATTGAACTGTAAATACACTATCTGCTTCGTACCTTCCCATTGCTGTGGAATCTTCTTGAATGAGAGCTGCTTGTTTTTGTAACAGTACACCGTTGCTATCTATTGAGTTTTGAGCTTTACATTTTAGTAGGGCGAAAATAAATAGGGGTGTTAAAACTAAACCTTTATACATGTTTAAATTTAATACAAGTTCTTATACAATTGCATTTGCAAAAGTTAATAAATTATCAAAACGATAATCAATAGTTGTATCTGGGAAAGGGGTCTGAGGGTGTGTGGTTGCTAAAAATACAGTATGTAAACCTGCATTACGACCAAAATGCATATCACTTGGACGATTGCCCACCATAATTGATTTATTAAAATCAATAGTTGGAAATTGTTCTTTAGCTTGAAATGCCATACCGGGTTGTGGCTTTCTATTTGGAGAATCATTATCTAAGTCAGGACAATAATATATATGATCAATTCTGCCACCCACTTCCTTGATTTTATCAACCATGTTTTGATGTATGAAACTTAATTCCTCATGGGTCATTAAGCCTTTTCCAATTCCTTTTTGATTCGTTGCAATTACAATGGTTTTAAATTTACGCGCTAAAATAGGGAGTGCCAATAAACTTTCTTTATAAAATGCAAATTCATCCCAATTTCTGATATAGTCCTCATTTTTCTCAACATTAATAACACCATCTCTATCTAAAAATAAAGTCCAATCTAAATTAATATCTGTAAGATTAAATGACATGGTGGAATTTGTAATTTGCTAGTATGAAAATTGACTAAATAAAATGACTACTGACCGAAAATGTTTATTTCCACTAACTCGCAAATAATATGACCTACCAATATATGTGATTCTTGTATTCTTGGGGTAGTATTGGAAGGCACATTAATTAAATAATCGCCTAGTTCTTTCATTTTACCCCCTTTTTGTCCGGTGAATCCAATGGTAGTTACACCAATTGTTTTAGCCATTTCAAAAGCCTTAACAATATTGCCAGAATTTCCCGAAGTGCTAATACCCACTAGTACATCACCTGGTTTTGCAAGACCTTCTAATAATCGAGCATATATAATATCATAACTATAATCATTAGCAACTGCTGTTAAATAAGAGCTATTACAATGTAAAGCATCAGATGGCAAGGCCTTTCGATCTTTATAAAAACGACCAGAAAATTCAGCAGCTAAATGTTGTGCATCTGCAGCACTTCCTCCATTACCAGCAAAATATACAGCATTTCCGTTTTGAAAAGCTTTAGTAATAACATCTGTTACAATTGAAATTTGATTTACCAAAGCTTCATCAGCTAATAATTGTTGTTTAACATCAATGGATGCTTTAATAATATCGGTAATGTTTTGTATTGACATAAAACTTTATTTATAATCGTTGGTGTAAAGTTAAAAAATTATCAGCCATTTGTTCCCAGCTATATTTTTTCTTTTCTTCTTTAATATAAGGGGTGTAATAGCTAATTCCATTTTGGTATAATTCTATAATTCCATTGGCAATTGCTTCTACATTCGGTGACACAACCACTCCACACTTTCCGTTAGGTACTGTATCCGCTAAAGCCCCAACATTGGTCACCAACATAGGTATTTCAAAATGATAGGCCAATGGGGTAACTCCACTTTGGGTCGCATTGCGATATGGTTGAATGATAAAATCAGAAGCACAAACATATTTTTTTACGTCAGTATCAGGAACAAATTCTGTGTGTAAAATAACCCTTTCAGCAATTCCTAAATCTTTAATTAAATCATAGTAGGTTTGTGTATCCTCGTAAAATTCTCCTACAATCATTAATTTAATATTTGAATTTTTGATGGATTCTGTAGCCATTGCACGTAACAAAATATCCAACCCTTTGTAATGTCGTATAAAGCCAAAAAATAAAATTAATTTATCTGATTCATTGATGCCTAAAATTTGTCGAGCATCTTTCTTTAAGATAGCTTCTCCAAAATGTGCGAAAATAGGATGGGGAGATAAAATCAAAGGTTTGCTGGAAAATTGCTTTACATCCTTTGAAACTTTATCGCTCATTGTTAAAAATCCATCCATTGCATTGGCAAAGTATTTTGTCAATAATTGATCCCCAATTCTTTTTTCATGTGGAATCATATTGTCAATGATAGCAATTACTTTAGTGTGTTTATTAGATTTAACGATGCGAGAAATGGTTCCTAAACTTGGAGCTAAAAAAGGTATCCAAAATCTAACTATTAATAAATCTGGACATTCTTTTTTAATACGTAACCCTACACGAATCCAATTAAAAGGATTGATTGAATTAATGCCTATACTTATATTCACATTAATAGGTGCTGGCTCATTTGAATATTGAGTTTTGCCAGGAAATAATAGAGAAGGATATTGTAAAGAGAATGTTTCGATACGAGCATTTATCCCTTTGGAAGTAAATGTTCTCACAAGCTGTTCATCAAAAGCTGATAGCCCACCTCTAAGTGGCCAAGCAGGGCCCATTATTACTAATGAATTTACCATCCTAATTTATCGGAAATTAAATAGCTATTTCTATCAGCGGCACTTCGATTTATTAATTCTGCAATGAATCCCGCTAAAAATAATTGAATACCCACCAATATTGAAGTTAGCGCAATATAAAACGCAGGTTTATTGGTAATACTTGATTCCGGTTGTAAGAATTTTTCAATGATGATATAACCAACAGATCCAAAACCTATTAAAAAAAATAAACTTCCAATTAAACCAAAAAATTGCATAGGCTTTTTACCAAATTTTGATAAGAATTGTATAGTCATTAAATCTAAGAATCCATTTACAAAACGCTCCCAGCCAAATTTTGTAGTACCATATTTTCTTGCCTGATGTACCACTACTTTCTCACCAATTTTTTTGAATCCTGCCCATTTAGCTAAAATCGGAATATAGCGATGCATCTCGCCAAAAACTTCAATACTCTTCACCACCTTTAATTGATAAGCTTTAATCCCACAATTAAAATCATGTAAAATAATACCTGAACTTTTACGTGCTACTGCATTATATATTTTGGAAGGGATATTTTTTGTAAAAGTATTATCATAACGCTTCTTCTTCCATCCACTTACTAAATGAAAACCTTGATTTACTATCATATCATAGAACTCTGGAATTTCATCTGGAGAATCTTGTAAGTCAGCGTCCATTGTGACTACTATTTCACCCTGTGCCGCTTTGAAACCTTCATTTAATGCTGCAGATTTACCATAATTTCTTTGAAATCGGATTCCTTTTAATGCATTGTATTTTACACTTAGTTTTTCTATGATTGACCAACTATCATCGTCACTACCATCGTCTACCATGATAACCTCATAGCTAAAATTATTGGATTGCATTACGCTATGTATCCATTGCATTAATTCAGGCAAAGATTCTGCTTCGTTAAACAATGGGATGACTACTGAAATTTGCATACTGCTATTTTAGCTAATTAGATAGATAATAAATCAATGATTAGATTGTTGGAGTGTTCTCAAAAGGATTTGGATTTTTCTTAGCTACAGCTGCTCCAATAACTGAACCAATGGCTCCTAAAATTCCAGTACCAATAATGCTACCACCTAAAGCAAATGGAATGAAATATTTTTTAGTCATGCTCATTGCTTGTTCAATCATTTCGTCAGTCATTTTAGGATTTTCCATCATTTTTTTTCTAGAAATTTCTAATACTTTTTCTAACATGTCAGGGAACAAAACTTTAAATGCAAGTACAGTGTAGATAGAAGATATTACAATTAAAACTGCAGTAGTTTTAAATCCGTGTGCAAATACATTACCAAAAGTTACATTGTTGTTATTTTGATTTGCATATAAAATACCCCCATAAATTAACCCAGCGAAAACTAATCCACTACTAATATAATTAATAGCACTCATTTCGTATAAATTGAAAACATATACGATGATTGAAAATGCAATTGATATTGCTCCTAATATTGCACCTTTTACTATATGACTTGTTACTTGGTTTTCCATGTGTTTATTTATCTTTGTTAAATTAATGATTGATATACAATTTGCCTTTTGTATAAGTCCCAATTACTTTGCCTTTTAATTTGATATCCCAGAAAGGAGAATTTGCTGATTTGCTTTTGGAATCTTTTTTAGTCAAACAAGTTGTTTGTTTATCTGTAAATAAAGATAGTTCCGCATCATTGCCCTCTATAATTGAATGAGCAGGTAGGTTGAAAATATTTCTTGCATTTGATGAGAACAAAGCAACCAATTTTTCATTCGATAAATTTGGCAAAACGTCTTTTATACTAGCAAATGATGTTTCGATACAAGCAATTCCTGCTTTTGCATTTTCAAATTCAATTGTTTTTCCATCCCAATCTTGCGGTATATGATGTGAACTTATGCAATCCACAATTCCTTCTTCGACTGCTTTTAATAATGATGCTTGATCTAATTTAGTTCTTAAAGGAGGAAATACTTTTAATAAAGTGTTGTAATCATTTAAATCTTCTTCATTGAAAAATAAATGATAGGGGGTTACACTACAACTTAAATGTAAGCCTTCTTTTTTTGCTGCGGCAATCATTGCAATTCCTTTTGCAGTGCTCACTCCTGTAATATGTAATTTTGATTGAGTATATCTTAATAATTCAATGTCTCTTGAAATAATGAGTTCCTCAGCAATTGCTGGTATGCCTGGTAACCCTAATTTGGTAGATAAAATTCCTTCATTCATCAAACCTAAACTTCCTAAACTTTTATCAATTGGCATTTGAATCACAACCCCATCAAATGCTTTTACATATTGTAAAGCTTTTAAGAAAAGCAAAGTGGATTGAACGGGGTAGAGTCCATCACTAAAAGCAACAGCACCATTGGAGTGCATGTCGATCATTTCTGATAAATCTTTACCTTCTACTTTTTTTGATACTGCACCAATTGGCAACACATTTACTGGTAAAGTTTCATTATGTTGTTTGATATAAGTGACTTGAGACTTCGTATCAACTACAGGTAATGTATTTGGTAAAGTAAAGACGGTTGTAAAGCCCCCTTGTTGAGCAGCATCAGCACCTGATTGTAAATTTTCACGGTGTTCTAATCCTGGGTCGCAAAAATGAACAAATGGATCCACAAATCCTGGAGCAACTGTTAGGCCATCTACTTGAATGGTTTGTTCTACTTTATTTGTATAATTATCTGAGATGGAAATGATCTTTCCATTTTCAAGAAGAATATCTTTGATTTTGCCATTGAAAGGCGACTGATTATCAGCAATTTTGACCTGCTTGAGTAAGGTTGTCATTAAGTCAATAATATTTAGTGCAATATACCTTCTTTTTTTGTTTTTGACCCTATATTTGCCCCCCAAAAAGCGCATTTTTAGCTTAATTAAAACATTTCGGGTGGTAGCGCAGTCCGGTAGCGTACACGTCTGGGGGGCGTGTGGTCGCAGGTTCAAATCCTGTTCACCCGACCAAAAAAGTAAATATAAGCCACAACGCAAGTTGTGGCTTATTGTTTTAAAGAACGCATAAATCAAGCTTGCTTGAATTTATAAGTGATTTAAAACAATACAGACCACGCAGTGGGCTGATATTTATATGCTTTTCCAGCGAGGAAAACAGGATTAATGGAGCGAAGCGACATAAATCCTGCAAGGATGGTAAGGATACAGCGAACGCAGTGAGCTTAATTCCTGTTTTTTTCTTAAATTTAATTCAACCAAATCCAATTCTATGTTCCAAAAAATAATGTTAAAAAAGCCTATACTCTTAGTTATTGCTTCCTTGTTAATGATTAACTCTTTTGCGCAAACCAAAAAATCAGAGGCAGCAAAAATTGAAGCAATGAAATCTAAGGCGCTACAAATTGTAGAATCAAAAGCCAAAAATATTCAAGAAATGGTGGATATGGTTTTTAGTTTTGGAGAACTTGGATTTCAAGAATTTGAAACCTCTAAATATTTAACGGGGATACTAGAAAAAAATGGTTTTACCATTGAAAGAAATCTTTCTGGTATTCCAACCTCATGGATGGCAAAATGGGGAAATGGTAGCCCTGTTATTGCATTGGGTAGTGATATCGATTGTATCCCTAAAGCTTCACAAAAACCAGGAGTTGCATTTAAATCTCCCATTGTAGAAGGAGCACCAGGACATGGTGAAGGTCATAATTCTGGTCAATCAGTAGTAATATTCGCAGCCATTGCTGCTAAGCAAATCATGGAAGAAAACCACATTCAAGGAACACTTGTAATTTGGCCAGGAGTGGCTGAAGAATTATTAGGAAGTAAAGCATGGTATGTACGTGATGGTTATTTTAAAAATATTGACGCCTGTATTTTTACGCATGTAAGTAATGATTTCGCAACCAATTATGGTGATGGTGGGGATAATGGATTGGTAAGTGTACAATTTGAATTTGCTGGAGAAGCTGCACATGCTGCAGGTGCACCTTGGAGAGGTAAAAGTGCATTGGATGCAGTTGAATTAATGAATGTTGGATGGAATTATAAAAGAGAACATTTAAAACCAACGCAACGTTCTCATTATGTTATAAAAGATGGGGGAGACCAACCTAATGTAGTTCCATCCGCTGCCAGTGTTTGGTATTATTTTAGAGAGCGTACCTATGATGATATTTTAAAAAATTATCAATCAGGTTTAAAAATAGCAGATGCAGCTGCAATGATGACTGACACTAAAGTTAAAAGTAGAATTTTAGGTACGGCATGGCCTGGACATTTCAACAAACCATTGGCTCAAACCATGCAAAAAAATATTGAGAGAGTAGGAATGCCTAAGTGGTCTGATGAGGATGAACAATTAGCCATTGCTGTTCAGAAATTATTAGAAGCCCCAGAAAAAGATATGAAAGGAAATCCTATTCATGGAATGAATAAAAAGATTGATACTTTGGAAGGTTCAGTTCCATTTTCATGGGGTGGAGGTTCGGATGATATTGCTGATATTTCATGGGCAGTTCCAACCATTGTATTAAGATATCCTGCTAACATTGATGGAACCAAAGGACATCATTGGGGAGATGCCATCGCTATGGCAACACCTATAGCTCATAAAGGAAGTTTGGCTGGAGCTAAAGCTACTGCCATGACATTAGTGGATTTATTCACTACTCCAAAAATTGTTGCAGATGCTAAAGATTATTATACCAACGTACAAACAAAAGATGTTAAATATAAACCATTTTTATCTGCATCTGACCCAGCACCCATCTATTTAAATAAAGAAATAATGGATAAATACAGAGAAAAAATGAAGCCATTTTATTATCAACCAGACAAGTATAATACTTACCTAGAACAATTAGGTATTAAATACCCCACTTTACCTTCTGATACTAAGTAATATTGTTAAACCCAATAACTAAAAGACGTGTTTTTCAAGCACGTCTTTTTTGTTTAATTTATTACTCTTTTTTTATACAATTTATTAATCATCATGTGTATATAAATTCCCAAATCAATAAACAAAAGGGTGTAATTTTGTGTTTCATAATAATTGAAAATTTAATCTATGGAAAATAATATGTCAGAAGGCAAATGCCCATTTACTGGTGCAACTGCAAAATCTCCAGTAATGCAACCAAGTGCTGGTCGTGGAACAAGAAATACAGATTGGTGGCCAAATCAATTGCCACTAAACATTTTACGTCAACATTCTTATTTAACCAATCCAATGGACGCACAGTTCGATTACAAAAAAGAATTTGCTTCTTTGGATTTAAAAACGGTTAAACAAGATATTTATGATTTAATGACTAACTCTCAAGAGTGGTGGCCTGCTGATTATGGTCATTATGGACCGTTCTTTATTCGTATGGCTTGGCATAGTGCAGGTACTTATCGTACTACAGATGGTCGTGGTGGAGCAGGTGCAGGAATGCAACGTTTTGCTCCCTTAAATAGCTGGCCTGATAATACCAATTTAGATAAAGCAAGATTATTATTATGGCCAATCAAAAAGAAGTACGGTCAAAAATTATCTTGGGCCGATTTAATGATTTTAGCAGGTAACTGTGCTTTAGAATCAATGGGCTTTAAAACTTTTGGTTTTGCAGGTGGTCGTGAAGATGTTTGGGAACCACAGGAAGATGTGTATTGGGGAAATGAGCGTGAATGGTTAGGTGATAAAAGATATAGTGGAGATAGAGATTTAGAAAATCCATTAGCAGCAGTGCAAATGGGTTTGATCTATGTAAATCCAGAAGGGCCTAATGGTAATCCTGATCCAATTGCATCAGCTCGTGATATTCGTGAAACTTTTGCGCGTATGGCAATGAATGATGAAGAAACTGTTGCGTTAATTGCAGGTGGTCATACATTTGGTAAAACACACGGAGCTGCTGACCCAGGAAAATATGTTGGTAAAGAACCAGCTGCAGCTTCGATTGAAGAGCAAGGTTTAGGTTGGAAAAATACTTTGAATTCTGGTAATGGTGTAAATACAATTACTTCAGGTTTAGAAGGTGCATGGACAACTACACCAACACAATGGAGCAATAATTATTTTGAGAATTTATTTGGATTCGAATGGGAATTAACAAAGAGTCCAGCTGGTGCACATCAGTGGAAACCTAAGGCTGGCGCAGGTGCTGGAACAGTACCTGATGCACATGATGCTACTATTACACATGCACCAACCATGTTGACAACCGACTTAGCTTTAAGATTCGATCCTGCATACGGACCTATTTCAAAACGTTTTTATGAAAACCCAGATCATTTTGCGGATGCTTTTGCAAGAGCATGGTTTAAGTTAACACATCGTGATATGGGACCTCGTGCAAGATACGTTGGAACAGAAGTGCCAGCTGAAGAATTAGTATGGCAGGATCCTATTCCAGCAGTAACACATGCATTGGTGGATGCGAATGATATCACATCATTAAAAACCAAAATATTAGCTTCAGGTTTAACGGTTGCAGAATTGGTTTCAACAGCTTGGGCATCTGCATCTACTTATCGTGGATCAGATAAAAGAGGTGGTGCAAATGGTGCAAGAATTCGTTTAGCTCCTCAAAAGTTTTGGACTGTAAACAATCCAAGTCAACTTTCAAAAGTTTTAGATACTTTGGAAAGCATTCAAAAAGAATTTAATGCTGCCAATTCAAGCAAACAAATTTCTTTAGCAGACTTAATAGTTTTAGCTGGTAATGCAGGAATAGAAAAAGCCGCTAAAGATGGTGGTCATACTGTAACGGTTCCATTTACACCTGGCCGTGCTGATGCAAGTGAAGCGCAAACGGATATTGCATCATTTAGCGTATTAGAACCATTTGCAGATGGATTCCGTAATTATGTAAAAAATCACAGCATTGTTTCAACTGAAGAAATGTTAATTGATAAAGCACAATTACTTACTTTAACTGCACCAGAATTAACGGTATTAGTTGGAGGTATGCGTGTTTTAAATTCCAACTTTGATGGATCTGCACATGGTGTATTTACAGATAAGCCTGGTGTTTTAAGCAATGACTTCTTTGTAAATTTAATTGACTTTGGAACTACTTGGAAAGCAAGTTCAGCTTCTCAACAATTATTTGAAGGGGCGGATCGTGCAACTGGAAAAGTAAAATGGACAGGAACAAGAGTTGATTTGATATTTGGTTCCAACTCTGAATTAAGAGCACTTGCTGAAGTGTACGCATGTGATGATGCTAAAGCAAAGTTTGTACATGATTTCGTTGCAGCATGGAATAAAGTAATGAACCTAGATCGTTTTGATTTAGTATAGTCTTTTACAGATATATTGAAGGGAGGTGGTCATTTGACCACCTTTTTTCGTTTAGATACCTATATGTTTAGAATAGTTTACCTTTACCATCATGAATTTTACAGATTTAAATTTAAATGCCTCTTTATTAAATGCTTTAGAGGATTTAAAATATACCCAACCAACCACCATTCAACACAGGGTTTTTCCCATTGTAATGTCGGGTCGTGACGTTTGCGGTATTGCACAAACAGGAACTGGTAAAACATTTGCCTATTTATTGCCATGTCTAAGACAATGGAAATTTGATAAGAATAAAGCTCCTCAAGTTTTAATATTAGTTCCAACAAGGGAGTTGGTGGTGCAAGTAGCGGAAGCAACCAAAAAGTTGACGAAATATATGAATGTCACCACTGTTGGTGTTTTCGGAGGCGTTAATATAAATACCCAAGCTATTGAGGTTGAGAATGGTGCTGATTTTATTGTAGCTACTCCTGGAAGACTTTTTGATTTAATCATGAATGGATCCATTAAAACAAAGACTATTAAAAAATTAGTGATTGATGAAATGGATGAGATGTTAAATTTAGGATTTAGAAAACAAATCACTAACATTCTTGAATTATTACCCCAGAAGAGACAAAATTTATTATTCTCTGCAACTATAACAGATGAAGTGGAGCAATTAATGCAGGATTATTTTACTGCACCAGAAAGGGTAGAAGCAGCTCCTACAGGTACCCCATTAGAAAATATCATTCAAATAGGATACGAGGTTCCCAATTTTAATACCAAAGTGAATTTACTAGAGTTGTTATTGACTTCGGATGAAACAATGACCAAAGTATTAATTTTTGCAGCCACTAAAAGTTTAGCGGATCAATTGTATGATCAATTAATTGAAAAATTCCCTGAAATCGTTGGTGTCATTCACTCTAATAAGGAACAGAATTATCGTTTTAATACGGTGAATCAATTTAAAGCTGGGGTGTTTAAATATATTATTTCAACTGATGTAATGGCACGTGGAATTGATGTGGCAGAAGTAACTCATGTAATCAATTTTGATACGCCAGATGTTCCTGAAAATTATATTCATAGAATTGGACGTACAGGTAGAGCGGATAAAAAAGGTATTGCCATTACTTTTATAACGCCAAAAGAATTTAAAGAAAGAGAAGCTATTGAAGCTTTAATGAAGCAAAAAATACCGATTACTAGTTTGCCAGAAAATTTATCAATTTCTGATATTTTAACCGAGGATGAAAAGCCAAAAGTGAGAATGAAAATCATTCAAATCAAAGTGCCTAAAAAAGAAGAATCGGGGCCTGCTTTTCATGAGAAGTCATTAAAAAATCAAAAGGTAAATGTGCGTAAGAATCATAAAGACGCCATGAAGAAAAAATACGGCAAGCCTAAAAAACGTAAAGCCAAGAAGTAGTATTATTAAAAAAGCCCTTAACAATTAGTAAGGGCTTTTTTAATTCGAGTAATTATTTAAAATTGAACTAGAATCTTTCGAAGTTGCTAAAGAAGAAGTTTCCTTCAATCGCAGCATTTTCATCACTATCACTTCCGTGTACCGCATTCTCACCAATTGAACTTGCATATTTTTTACGGATAGTACCTTCAGCTGCATCTTTAAAGTTAGTAGCGCCAATTAAGGTTCTAAAATCAGCAACTGCATTGTCCTTTTCTAAGATAGCTGCTACAATTGGGCCACTACTCATAAATTCAACTAATTCACCATAAAAAGGTCTTTCTTTATGTACTTCATAAAATTGACCAGCTTGAGCAGGCGTTAAATGGATCCATTTCATCGCTTTCACTGCAAATCCAGCCTGAATTATCTGGTCTAAAATTGCTCCAGTATAGCCTTTTGACGTTGCATCTGGCTTAATCATCGTAAATGTTCTGTTGCTCATGTTTAAAATATTATAATGTTTCTAATTGTGGGCGCAAAATTACACAAAAACATTGGTTTTGCACTAAATTTGTGCCCTTATGCAACCAATTGAACAGTTTTTCCCAATTTTAAATAAACCCTTTAAGGCCGTTATTACTTGTCACCAAAAACCTGATGGTGATGCAATGGGGTCTACATTGTCTCTTTATCATTTTTTAAAATCTTTAGGGCATGATGTGGTCGTAATATCTCCTACCAATTGGGCTCAATTTTTGGATTGGATGCCAGGAATAGAGGAAGTCATTGATTTTGAGGCTAATAAAGAAAAATCAACAGCATTAGTGAATGATGCTGACTATGTTTTTTGTCTAGATTTCAATATTTTACACAGAACAAAACATTTAGAGCCAGTTATAGCATCATCTAAAGCGCTTAAAATATTAATTGATCATCACCAACAACCTGATACTCCTAATTTCCATTATGGTATGAGTGATGTTAAAATGAGTTCTACTTGTGAGATGATTTATGATTTTATAGTACAATCAGGACATAGTAATTTATTAAACATTGATATAGCAACCTGTCTTTATACGGGGTTAATGACTGATACAGGGTCATTCAGATTCCCATCTACTACTGCCTCTGTACATAAAATTGTTGCCCATTTAAAAGAATTGGGATTACAACATTCCAAAATACACGAAAATATTTATGATCAAGGTAGTGAGGGAAGATTGAAATTTATGGGTAATGCCTTCTTAAATAGAATGCAGGTTTTCTCTGAATTGAATACTGCTATCATGGCGATTCCTAAAACAGATATCTACCGTTTTGATTTAAAAACGGGGGACACTGAAGGTCTTGTTAATTATTTATTATCAATTAGGGGTATTCGATTAGCAGCCATTGTAATTGATAGAGAAGAAGAAAGAAAATGGAGTTTTAGGAGTAAAGGTAACTTTGATGTGAATATATTTGCAAGAACTCATTTTGAAGGTGGTGGACACGCTAATGCAGCAGGGGGAAGATCATCAAAATCAGTAGATGAAACTGCGGAAGATTTTAAAAATATTATATTAGACTATAAAACACAATTAACACAATAAACAAAAAATGATAAAATCTACATTAAAGTTCGTCGCTGCTATTGTATTGTTTGCAAGCTGTAATCAATTCGAAAAAGCGCCATCAGGTATGCTTTACAAAATCACTCATGGTAGTGGTAATGAAAAACCATTAGCTCAAGGTCAATTTTTAAAATTAAATATAGAGTACAGACTAAAATCAAAAGACTCTTTATTGCAATCTAATGTTGGTCATATTCCTGCATATTTACCAATCGACACAAATAGATTAAAAACTTCTAAGTATGAATTTTTAGAAGTAGTAATGAAAGCAAGGAAAGGAGATAAAATTGAATTCAGTTTAAGTTTAGATACTTTAGTTAAAATGAATGCAATCCAATTAAATAACATTTTTAAAGCAGGTGATGTTATAGTTGGTAAGGTTGAAATCTTAAACGTATTTAACCAAGAAAGTCTAGTGGCTGAGGATTATAAAAAAGAACAATTAGCTGAAACAAACAGAGAGATTAAAGCAATTGAAGACTACTTAGCTAAAAACAAAATTAAAGCTACCAAAACTCCAGAAGGAGTATTTGTAGTAGTTAAAGAGCCAGGTGAAGCTGCTGCTATCATTGATTCTACTAAAGAAGTAAGTGTATACTACAAAGGGTACACTTTAAAAGGGGAAGTATTTGATACAAATATTAAAGCAAGAGATTCTGTTTCTAAACCATATGAAGTTAATTTAGGTACAGGTACCGTTATCCCAGGTTGGGAAATTGGTTTGAAATATTTCACAAAAGGTGCTAAAGGATCTCTTTATGTACCAGCAATGTTAGCGTATGGCCCTCAAGCTAACGGCCCAATCAAAGCTTATGAAAACCTAGCTTTTGATATTGAAATTAAAGATGTGAATACTAAAAAGCCAGTTGCTCCAATGCCACACTTAATGAATGGTGGTCAACAAGCTGGAAATCCAAATCGTCAATAGTAGTTTAGCTTATTATAAATTATTACTCCTCAACATTAAATTGTTGGGGAGTTTTTTTTATCACAAAAATGAATAATATAGATTTAAGAAAGATGTTCAGATAAATCAATTACTTCTTTTGCTTCCTTAACATCATGTACTCTTAAAATAGAAGCTCCATTTAAAATGCCCGCCGTATGCAAAACGGTGGTGCCGTTTAGAGCTTCATCAGCAGTTATATGGAGTGTTTTATAAATAGAAGATTTACGCGAAACGCCCAATAAAATGGGTAAATCCATTGAAGTAAAATCCTTAAGATTTTTGACAATTTTAAAATTATCAGCAATACTTTTCCCAAAACCAAATCCAGGGTCCATGATCCAATTGGTAATACCTAAATTGGCAAGTGTTTTTTTCTTTTCGTTGAAATAGGTAATTATTTCTTGAATGATATCATCTCTTTCAGGAACTATATGCATGGTTGTTGGATCGCCAGTGATATGCATGCCAATATAAGCAGCCTGATATTTAGCAACTACATTAAACATTTGATCATCAAAACTGCCACAACTAATATCATTTACCATTTGAGCACCTGCCTTTAAAGCACCTTCGGCTACACTACTATGAAAAGTATCGATTGAAAGTAAAATATTTGGGTAAGAAGCATGTATAGCTTCTATTATTGGTAGCACATTATTTAATTCCTGCTGTGCAGTTTGTATAGTGGCCCCAGGTCTAGTACTTTGGCCTCCAATATCAATAATTTGAGCCCCATCTTGAATGAATTTTCCTGCTTTTTCAATAGCCCAATCAACATTATTAACCCTACTACCTTCGTAAAAGGAATCCTTTGTAGCATTCATAATTGCCATGATTTGTGGGGTATTAAATTCCCAAATTTGATCTTTAGCAACAATTTTGAACATAGTTTTATTTTAAGGGCGTTATGCAGTATCTTGCAACTGTTCAAAGTTATTAACTAACCACGAAATTTGTACGTATTTCATGAGCCAAACTTCTTCACAATTTGATCAGGCAATTGCCTCTTGTAGTGATATATTCATCAAAAAAACTAAAGATTACGGAACTGCTTGGAGAGTTTTACGCATCATATCAGTAGTGGATCAAATATTTATTAAAGCATTAAGAATTAGAACCATACAGGACTTAGGTACTCAAAAAGTGGGGGATGATATTAAGGATGAATTTAAAGGCATTATCAACTATTCAGTAATTGGCTTAATACAATTGAAATTGAATGACCCCAAAGTAGAAGATTTGCCAGTGGATCAAGTACAAACTTTATACCATCAGTATGTAGATTTTGCAAAATCAACTATGTTAGATAAAAACCATGACTATGGCGAGGCGTGGAGAGACATGAGTCAGGAGAGTTTTGCTGATTTAATTTTAGTTAAATTATTACGCATTCGTCAAATATTAAACAATGACGGCAAAACTTTAATCAGTGAAGGTATTGATGCCAATTTTGTTGATATTTTAAATTATGCTGTTTTTGCATTGATACTTATTGAAGAAGGTAAACACTAATAATCTCTATTAAAACATTAATACTATGCAATCATTTTTAAAAATATTGCGTTGGAGTGTAGGCTTATTATTTATTTTCTCTGGACTCATCAAAGCCAATGATCCATTAGGCTTAAGTTATAAAATGCAAGAATTTTTTGATGTATGGGGGATGTCCTTTTTCTCCGATTATACACTTGGCTTCGCCTTCATCATGAACATTTTAGAAATTGTAACTGGCATTGCATTAATTATCAAGTTTCCTTATAAACAAACATTATGGCTTTTATTAGCCCTTATTATATTCTTTACTTTCCTTACTGGCTATGCATTGTTTTCAGGAAAAATAAAAACATGTGGCTGTTTTGGTGATTGTATTCCTTTGACCCCAAAAATATCATTTATTAAAGATATTATTTTACTTATTTCAATTATCATATTATTGTTTAATCAGAAAAAAGTAAAGACCAAATTGCATAAAGCATTAGGCATATTTATTTTAATGATTACCATTGCTGGTGTGGGTTATGGTCAACAATATGTATTGGCGCATTTACCTATTATTGATTGCTTGCCCTATAAAGTAGGTAATGATTTAGTGGAGAAAATGAAAACACCTGCAGGTGCCGTAGCGGATAGTATTTCTATACAAATGGAATTTGAAAAAAATGGAAAATCCTTTTTGTTTGATGCCAATCATTTTCCCGAAAACTTTGATTCCACCTATGTCTATAAAAGTAGAAAAGAGGTAGTTGTTCAAAAAGGAAATGGATTAAAAGCAGCTATAGATGACTTTAGTCTAAATTCACTGATAACGAATACCGATACGAGTAAAGCTTTATTTACCACTTCAAGTCCTTATATTTTAGTGTTTGCAGGCAATATTAATCCAAGTGTTCCTTGGGATTCTTTAATGTCAACATTGCATAAAAAGCATGAATTAGTTTATATCGTAACTGCCGATAAATCAGGTGCTTCTACTCTTTTGTCAAAGGAAAATATTCTAATAGGGGATATTACCATGATCAAAACTGCTGCACGTGTTTGGCCATCCATTGTCATCATGAATGGTTCAACCATAATGCAAAAACAATCTTATGTAGACTACTTAAAAAAATAGAATTTATTTAGATTCATTTTTTTTGTAACTTAGGTAACAACCTTAAATAATTTGTTATGTCTAAGATTAAAGAAATTCTACAAAAAAAAGGACCTGTATTTAATGTAGTAACTCCTGACACCAAAGTGGTTGAAGCCTTAAATATTATGAAGTCCGAAAACCTAAGTTATGTAGTCGTGATGCAGGATAGTAAGTACTTAGGTATTATGTCTGAGCGTGATTATACGCATAAAATTAAACTACAAAACAGACATTCAGAATCCACTACAGTAAAAGAAATTATGTCTTCGGACTATCCAGTCATTGGTTTTAGTGAAGACTTACAAAGATGCATGGTATTGATGAATGTATACAAAACAAGGTACTTACCCATATTTGATGAAATGGAATTTCAAGGCGTCTTAACAATGCATGATTTAATGCGAGAGGTGATTGCTAAAGATGATAATTCAAAACCTGGAAATGACAGTTTATATGAATTGTAATTATTTTATAATTACTTCATTAATCATATTTTCTCCCATCTTTTCATTGACTCTTTCTATAATTTGAACTTTCTGAAAACCTAGTTCATTTTTTAAAGGCCCCACATTAGTTTCGATAAATAATTTTTTATCAAAAATGTAAATCTTATTAGTATACTTGGCAATAGTAGTGCCCATTATTTCGGCCCAAACTTCTTCAATTTGAGCTGCTCTAATTCCATTTTTAATTTTACTACTTTGAACAAACTGCTTTAATGCATCCCCAATTTTAAATAATGCCATAGTAGTGCAATTTACAAATTATTAAATTGCAATTTCAATTAATTGATAACTTTCTAAATGTTTGCCAAGTAAGTCTCCAACTCGTTCTTTATGCGTGTCCGTTATAAATACCTGACCATCCGTTGAATGACTTACCCAGGAAAGTAATTTAATCATTCTTTGTTCATCTAGCTTTTCAAAAATATCATCCATTAATAGGATCGGAGAAAATCCCTTATTCAATTTAATTAATTCCCATTCTGCTAATCTAATTGCGAATAACAAACTTTTTCGCTGACCTTGTGAGGCTTCTTGTTTAAAGGATTGCCCCTGAATGGTAATTGTTAAATCGTCTTTATGTATTCCCACATTGGTTCTTTGTAATAGCTTATCTTTTTGTAATGAATTATCTAATAATACATTAAAAGAATTAATGTGTAATTGAGATTGATATTCAATATTGATTTGATCTATTTGTCCAGCAATTTTTTCATATAGCTTCAAGATAGTTGGCAAATAAGTATTAATTAATTCAGTTCTATATTTAAATATAATTGCTCCATGTTGAACCAGTTGACCATTGATTGTTTCTAATAGCAACGCATCTAAAACCTCCGTTTCATTGGCTTGTTTTAATAAACTATTTCTTTGAACAAGTACTTTATTATAAGCAATTAATTGTTTAAGATATTCAGGATACATTTGAGATAACAAACTATCCATTAACTTTCTTCTTTCTTCACTTGAACCTGTAATAATTTGAACATCATCTGGGGCAATCATTACACAAGGTATTTTACCAATATGTTGAGAAAGCTTTGAATAGGGTTCTTGATCATAGTAAAATTCTTTTTTTAAATTTTCTCTTAAGATACAAGTGATAGGAGTGAGGTCTCCATTTATTTCATATTTCCCTTCTACGCGCATTCCTTGAAAAGCATGATGTACGTTTTGGGCGTCTGGTCTACTGAAATAACTTTTGGTAAAAGAAAGATAATAAATGGCATCTAAGACATTTGTTTTTCCCGTACCATTAGGCCCTACAATACCCACAATTCTATCTGTAAATACAAATTGCTTTTGAATGTAGTTTCTAAACTGTACCAAAGAAAGTTGTTGAAGCCTTACCATGGGTGCAAAATACATAAGAAAAAGCTGTATTTTTATTCAAATTTTAAGGAATGACCCTAATAAGTGAGCAACAACTTCCGAGTATCGTAAAAAGACTTGCCCATCAGATTTTAGAGACCTATCCAGGCTTAAAAAATGCCGTAATTGTCGGGTTACAACCTAGAGGAGTATTTTTAAGTGACCGTATTGTATCGGCTTTACAACAAGAGCTTTCTGAAGAGCAAGTAGTTTATGGAAAATTAGATATTACTTTTTTCCGTGATGATATAAGGAGGGAGCTACATGTACCCACCCAAACTGACCTTCCATTTAGTATTGAAGGAAAAACTGTGATTTTGATAGATGATGTGTTATTTACCGGAAGAACTATTCGGGCGGCATTAGATGCATTATTGTCATTTGGACGACCTTCAAAAGTGGCTTTATGTGTACTTGTAGACAGAAAACCAAGCAGAGAACTACCCATACAGCCCGATTTTTCTGGTAAAGAAATGGATGCCTTAACTCCACAAAAAGTGAAAGTACGTTGGAAGGAAAATGACGGGGTGGACGACGTGATTTTGATAGGTGAATAATTTATATTAATTTTGTTTTTTAATGGCACTATCTACCAAACATCTTCTTGGTATCAAGGACCTCAATACTGAGGATATTCAACTTATTCTTTCCACTGCTGGTCAATTTAAAGAGGTTTTACAAAGACCCGTTAAAAAAGTTCCTAGTTTAAGGGATGTCAATATCGTTAACCTTTTCTATGAAAATTCCACAAGAACAAGAATTTCCTTTGAATTAGCAGAAAAACGTTTATCCGCAGATGTGGTAAACTTTACTGTTTCAAGTTCCTCCGCTGCAAAAGGGGAAACCTTATTGGATACTGTAAATAACATATTAAGTATGAAAGTGGATATGGTGGTAATGAGGCATAGTGCTTCTGGGGCCCCTCACTTTTTAGCTAAACATATTGATGCTGCCATTATCAATGCTGGAGATGGTATAAATGAACATCCTACCCAGGCTTTATTAGATGCTTTCTCCATGGTAGAAAAATTTGGGTCTTTAAAAGGGTTAAAAGTGGCCATTTTAGGAGATATTATGCATAGCCGTGTTGCTTTGAGTAATATCTATTTATTGAAGAAAATGGGTGCAGAAGTAATGGTATCTGGGCCACCCACCTTAATTCCAAAATATTTGCAAGAAGCAATGGATATTAAGGTAGAATATAATATCGATAAAGCATTAGTTTGGTGCGATGTTGCTAATGTGCTTAGGATTCAATTAGAGCGTCAAAATCAACCTTTATTCTCATCTTTAAGGGAATATAACTTAGCATATGGTATCACTACTGATCGTCTTAATAAGATTAATAAGGAAATTGTTATCATGCATCCAGGCCCAATTAATCGTGGAGTCGAAATGGATAGTGATGTTGCCGATAGCAAACATTCTATCATTTTAGACCAGGTGGAAAATGGGGTAGCCGTAAGAATGGCATGTTTATACCTTTTAACAGGAAGATCTAATCCTGCCTAATACTTGTTTGTTTTAACAAATTTCATACTTTTAGTCCATGCAAAGAATCTGCTTATTTCCTGGCACATTTGATCCAGTAACCCTTGGACACATTGATATCATCAATAGATCTCTTCCTTTATTTGATAAAGTGATTGTTGGTATTGGTATGAATGCCGCTAAGAATCCTATGTTTAGTGCAGATCAACGTCGATTATGGTTTGAAGAAATCTATAAAGATGAGCCAAAAGTGGAAGCTGCAATTTATGATGGTTTAACCATTAAATATTGTCAAGCAATTGGGGCTAGGTTTATCTTAAGAGGTATTCGTTACGTAAGTGACTTTGAATATGAAAAAACCATTGCTGATGCGAATCGTACCATGGATAAACATATTGAAACCATCTTCTTAACGGGTGAACCAAAGTATACTTCTGTTGCATCAACCATTGTAAGAGATATCTTAAGAAATGGAGGTGATGCATCCCCATTTTTACCAGAAGTTGTTATTCAAAGTATAAATAGATAGTATTTAACTATTACTTTTTCGATTATTCTAATTAGTCAATGTTATTAAGAAGTATCCTATATTTTTCTATAACTTCTATAATAGTGGGATAGGTATTATCAAGGCAATGTCTAGCTTTGTCTAAAGTAACCCATTCAATTTTTTCAATATCCTCAGAAGTTTGAGGGATACCTTCTTGTAGGTTAGTTATTGTCATATGAAACCAATAAGAACGTTTTACAACTTCCTCCTTTAAGTATTTATCGAAATAGATGTGATTTGTAAAACATAGCATTTGATGTAATTGAATATTATTCAATCCAGTTTCTTCCTCTACTTCTCGTACTGCGCAGGATTGGATGGTTTCGCCTTCGTCTAATTTACCCTTTGGCAAATCCCAAAATCCACGTCTAAAAATCCATAAAATTTCACCTTTGGGATTAGTAACCAAGCCGCCTGCTGCAATTATTTGTTTGGGCATAAAAATGTGTATAGTATTTAGTAACTCTTTTAGCAAAATTAGCATTTAGCCTTTAAATTCGTGTCAAGAATAAATTCATATCATGACCAACGAAAAAGCAGTAGCAGAAAAATTATTACAAGTAGGAGCTGTTAAATTAAGTCCAAACAACCCATTTACTTGGGCAAGTGGTTGGAAAAGTCCAATTTATTGCGATAACCGTAAAGTATTGTCATTCCCTTACGTACGAGATTTTATAAAAAGCGAAATGTGCAATGTTATTTTCGAAAAATTCGAAGGTGCAGATATGTTAGCAGGTGTTGCCACTGCTGGTATACCTTGGGGTGCAATGGCTGCTGATCAATTAAAGTTACCTTATATCTACGTGCGACCAAAACCAAAAGAACATGGATTAGGCAATCAAATTGAAGGTGCTTATGCAACAACTAATAAAATTTTAGTAATTGAAGATTTAATTTCAACTGGCAAGAGTAGTTTGCAAGTAGTTGATGTTTTAAGAAACGCAGGTTTAGAAGTGGTAGGCATGGTATCCATATTCAATTACGGATTTAATATAGCCGATGAAGCATTTAAAGCAGCTGGAGTTCCATTCCATTCTTTAACTAATTATGCAAGTTTAATTGACTTAGCAGTAGAAAAAGGTGATGTGGATGCTGCTACCCAAGATACTTTAATGCAATGGAGAGAAAGTCCTTCCACTTGGAATCAATAAAAATTATTCATTCAATTGCTTTTGAATAGCATTCATTGCTTCCCGCATAACTGATTCCTTCAAATTTAAGGTTTTAGTTGTAGTGAAATTAATTGGAACTGTTTTTGTAAAAATACCCTTTGATAAAGTTGCGTTACCTTGTATGGTAAATTTGAGTGGTTTATTAAACATTACATCAACACTATGTTTTAATATATTCGCTAATTCAATTTCCATTTTTGCAGGCACCAAAAAATTAGATGATGCAGGGATAATTAAAACTGTATCCAAAGCATAATGGGTTAATTTTTGATCATTCACAAAAATATCACAATCAATCTTCTTAAGCGATAATTCAAAATTATTGGGGTTATAGTATTCAATTTGAGCGTTTAAAATATTTTGTTTTAGACTCGCTTTTTCAATTTTAAAAGATTTAACTCCTTTAAATTCAAAAGATTTTGGGCTTCCACAACTAACTAATACAAAAGCAATTGCCAATATTTGAAAAATACGAATATTCATTTTTAAAATTTTGCTCAAATTAATAGGTTATTGACTCTTGAAAAAATATATTTACACAAGTTTTTGTTAATCATGCTCATTACCGAATTACCATATTTTGGAACTATTGATTTTGTAAAATCCATTACCAATCAAAAGGATGTTTATTTTGATATTGAACTCCCTTTTTCGAAAATGAGTTTTAAAAACAGAATGGTTATTGCAACGGCTCAAGGAGCGCTGCACTTAACTATTCCAATCATCGGTGGTAGGGATCAAAAATTACCAATAAAAGATGTTAAAATAGCTTACGATAGTCCATGGCATCTTCAACATTATAAAGCAATCACTTCTAGTTATCAAAGAGCTCCCTATTTTGAATATTACCAGGAAGATTTAAAATTAATTTATAATTCAAATCATGTTTTCCTAGTTGACTTTTTAGTGGAAGCACATTACTGGATAAAGAAACAACTTAAAGGAAATTGGACTCTATCAGCAACTAAGCCAATTGAATTAAATGAGGGGCCTCAAATGTCAATCCAAGAAGTTGTTTATGCACTTCCCAAAAATTATCATCTATTACCCAATCCAATTGTTTACCAACAAGTATTTGAAGATAGAGTAGGATTTTTACCCAATGTATGCATACTTGATTTACTATTTAATTGTGGAGGTAAGCAAGCAAAACATTTATTGTCTTTGTAAGAATTCATTCACCCATTTTTCATATTGTACCATCTCATTCCACTCCGAACTATTTAATAAATAATCCATTGCTTCATTTTTATTGGATGCGTTTTTAGCAATATTTTTAACTTTTTGTTCAAAAATGGCTTTTTTCAATTGATAGTTTTTCACAATGGAAAGAATCAATAACTTATTCGCTAAAACTTCTTCAGTTGAATCTTTAGTATTAAATGAATTGTTTTCATTATAGCCAGTAAACAGTAATGGATCTTCATGTGCCTTAATCCAATTTTTTGTTTGGTTTACTAAATCACTATATGCCAACTCTTTTCCAATTTCAGGTTTATTGACATTATTTGATTCATTATCAGCAATTGGCATTTTTGATACAAGCTTATTTGACTTTGCCGGATGAGTTAATATTGTTTTTGCAGCTGGTAATTTATGAATAACAATAGTATTTGAAGATGCTAATTTAACCTCTTCAAACTTTACATGGTTAACGGTTGTTGAATTGAATACATTAATAAACAAGAAAGTTGCAATCAATATAAAGCCGGCCATTAAAGTAACTTTTATATTTGTTTCTTTATTTGCATTTTGATTTGTGCTTTTATAAATTCCATTGATAAGTTCAATGCGTGTTTTTAAATCGGTGTTATTGGAATGCGCTGCTAAACTTAGCTGCTGATTTGTTTCTATTGAATTTTCAGCTACTGCTAATAAAGCTTTTGAATAGGCAATTGGATGATGAGTATTCATTACTACATATTCATCACATGCAATTTCTCTTTGAAGATTTAATTCCTTTTTAAATAAATATACAAAAGGATTAAACCACAATACCAGGCCCGATAACTCAATGATTAAATTAAACAAATAATCCTTTCTTAAGATATGCGCATATTCATGCAATAAAAGCATTTTTAATTCCTGTTGCGAAATTTGATTGCATAAGGAAATGGGTAATAGTATGATATGCTCAAAAATACCAAAAACAATAGGAGAGTTAATTTGATTGTTTAAACCAACTTTTAAACTTTGTTTTAATTGGATATTAACAACATTCTTGAGTAATTCTAAATATTTATGATTTGATAAATCACTTCTATTTTTCAAAATTATAAGCGATGAAAATTGAACCAAAAATTTAACTAACAAAAGGATAAAGGTAATAATATAAACAAGAGCAACTATTGAATTTACATTTGAAAGGGAGACTGCATTGGTTATTCTTGAAATGGATAAATCGAGTCCTTGAAAAATGCTGCTAGTACTGAAAAATTGTATTAAATGATATTGCTTTTCTGAAAACAAATCAAACCAAAAATAGAAGGCCCCAATAGATAAAAATGATATGGCTAATAAAAATTTATTTTGTGCAGATAAATGAAACAACATTTTCAATAGGTCATACATTAACCATATTATTGAAAAAAATACAATATTGTCAATAATGGAATAAGAAAGGTTATTTATAAAAAATGAAAGCATTTCAATTTATTTAAAATGAAAACTGTCCTTACTTTTTATTTTCTATAGATTCAATTAATTGCTTTATTGCAGATAAATCTTCTTGGTTAGCGTTATGATGACCTAGTGCTTGCATTACCAGTTGAGAAGTACTACCACTAAAAAGGGTTTTAATCATTTTACCAACGTATTGTTCTTGCGCTTTTTCTTTTTCAAAACTTGGAATATAAATATGTGTTTTTGAAGACTCGTCTCTTGACACCAAACCTTTTTCATGCATTATTTGCATCAATTTTAAGGTAGTAGTATATCCAACATCTTTTGTCTGTTGGATTACTTCATGTACTTCTCTGACAGTAGCACGATTTTTTTCCCATAAAATACTTAAGATATCTAATTCACTTTCGGTTGGCTTAAATGTCTTACTCATTGTATTACGATTATATTCGTAAGCAATCTACTTTAAGCAATTGAAAACACAAAAAAATCCCCCCGAAAATTCGGAGGGATCTTGTTAATATTTATTTAAAATAGACTATTTAACTTTTAAGTAGCTAGCATATTTTGCATTTTGTTCATCAGTTAATGCTTTACCATTCACAGAGATTTTTCCGTTATTCACGTTGATATTTACATTGTCTTTTGGTGCTAATCCATCCGCCTGTAAAGCTTGTAATAACGTTTTTGCATCTGCAGATACAGTAACTGTTTTGCTAGAATCTGTAACAGTATTTGAAGAATCAGTTTTGATCACTGAAATTTCAACAGTTTGTTGCTTCACCGTAGCAGCTCCAGTTGGGTGCATTTTAGCTAATGTAGGGGCCAATACCAATGATACAATTGACATTAATTTAATCAAGATATTCATTGAAGGACCTGATGTATCTTTAAATGGATCACCCACCGTATCACCCGTTACAGATGCTTTATGTGGTTCAGATTTTTTATAGAACATCTCACCGTTAATTTCTACTCCTTTTTCGAAAGATTTTTTAGCATTATCCCAAGCACCTCCGGCATTATTTTGGAAGATACCCATTAACACACCACTTACTGTTGCACCAGCTAAGAAACCACCTAAAGCTTCAGGGCCTAATGTGAAACCAATTAAGATAGGAGAGATGATGGTGATAGCACCTGGTAACATCATTTTTTTCAATGATGCTTCCGTTGAAATTGCCACACATTTATCGTATTCAGGCTTACCAGTACCTTCCATAATTCCTGGGATAGTACGGAACTGACGACGAACTTCTTCCACCATTGCCATTGCAGCTTCACCCACCGCACGAATCGCTAATGAAGAGAAGATAAATGGAATCATTCCACCTACAAATAAAGCAGCTAAAACATCCGCTTTATAAATGTCAATATGTTGATTATTTGGCATCGCAACTCCCACAAAGGCAGCGAATAATGCTAATGAAGTTAAAGCAGCAGAAGCAATGGCAAAACCTTTACCACTTGCAGCTGTTGTATTACCAACCGCATCCAAAATATCTGTTTTTTCACGAATTTCAGCAGGTAACTCACTCATTTCAGCGATACCTCCAGCGTTATCAGCAATAGGACCAAATGCATCAATCGCTAATTGCATAGCAGTGGTTGCCATCATACCAGCAGCAGCAATGGCCACACCATATAAACCTGCGCAAGCAAATGAACCATAAATACCAGCAGCTAGTACTAAAATTGGATAGAAAGTTGATTCCATACCAATAGCTAAACCACCAATAATATTGGTTGCATGACCTGTGCTTGATTGTTTAATAATACTTAATACTGGACGCTTACCCATTGCAGTATAAAACTCAGTAATGATACTCATTAAAGTACCAACTACTAAACCTACAGCGATCGCACCAATCACACCGTTTCTTGTAAATTCTAAACCACGTAAAACCATTGTTTCAGGTAATACATTGGATACTAAAAAGTAACAAGCAATTGCAGTTAAGATCATTGAACCATAGTTACCCATGTTTAATGCTCTTTGAACTGTTGCCGTATTTAAACCAGCAGACTCACTAATTCTTACAAAGAAAGTACCAACAATTGATAATAAAATACCTACACCAGCAATTAACATTGGTAATAAAATAGGAGATAAACCACCAAAGGCATCTACTAATTTTCCACCACCCACTCCTGTAACTTCTTGACCCAATACCATGGTAGCTAATACTGTTGCAACATAAGAACCGAATAAATCGGCACCCATACCAGCAACGTCACCTACATTGTCACCTACGTTATCTGCGATAGTTGCAGGGTTACGAGGATCATCCTCTGGGATACCAGCTTCTACTTTACCTACTAAGTCAGCTCCAACGTCTGCTGCTTTTGTATAGATACCACCACCAACACGCGCAAATAAGGCGATTGATTCAGCACCTAAAGAGAATCCAGTTAAAATTTCTATAGTTCTTAACATACCTTCTGCATCACCGTCTGGTGAGAAGAAATGTTTGATGATTAAAAATAATCCACCCAACCCTAATACCGCTAAACCAGATACACCTAAGCCCATTACAGATCCTCCTGTAAATGAAACTTTTAATGCACGCGCTAAACTTGTTTTAGCAGCTTCAGCTGTTCTTACGTTTGCTTTAGTTGCAATTTTCATTCCAATGTAACCAGCTGTTGCACTAAATACAGCACCAATTACAAATGAAATGGCAATACTCCAGTGACTTGACTCATTTTTTGAAGCCATAAAGCCTAATAATAAGGCAACGATTACAACGAAATATCCTAATATTTTCCACTCTGCTTTTAAGAAAGCCATTGCACCTTCAGCAATATAATTACTGATTTCTTTCATACGAGCATTACCGGCATCTTGTTTAGATACCCAGTTGAATTTTAATAGAGTATATAGTAAACCTACAATACCCATGGCCGGAACGGCATAAAATAGAAGATCTTTCATAAGATTTTACTTAATTCAGTTATTGGTTTATTTTTTCAATTAAGGTCTGCAAAAATAGGGCTAAAAGGCCAAAAAACGGCAAAAAAGGGCAACTTTACTCCACTAAAGCGGTAGTGTCTTGCTTGCCAGTAAACACCGAAGCAATTTCTTTGCCCTTATAGATGGTTTTATTAAAACGATTACCCAATATAATAATAGTAGCAGAATCAGCTATAAGCCTTGTAAATACAGTGTTATTTCCATGCCACCATCCATTATGATAGATTAATTTATCTTCATTGGGCTTTAATAACATTCTCCAACCTAAGCCATAATTATGGAAATCCCTCGTTAAAGGACTCTTGGGTTCATAGGCCATTTGTAAGGTACTTTGGGCTAAAAATTTCCCTTCAGTAAGTGCTTTATCCCATAAATACATGTCCCTTGCAGTACTGTATACATTTTTATCGCCATATATACAGTCATACTTTTCAATTCGATAAGGCTGCATTTTAGCATTATAGGATGGAGTATATCTGTCCATCACTTTTGCATTAAATATGAAAGTATTATTCATTTTCAAAGGCTTGAAAATGGTTTCTGCCATATAAGTAGGAAAATCCTTACCCGTAATTTTCTCAATTACTAAAGCCAACATTACATAATTGGTATTGCAATATTTAAATACTTTATTTGCTTTTGCTTGTGGTAAAGGATGTTTAGCAATCATAAAATCTAGCACATCTTGATTGCTATAATTACCTGATTTAAAGGGAGCCTCATTTGATATCAATTGTAATTTTTTAACCCATCTTCCTTTTTTATTCTTTGTCTTAACCGCAAGGTATTTATGGGTTTCCATAAAATAAGTGTAATCCGGTAATCCGCTACGATGAGATAGTAATTCTTCAATCGTAACGTCAGTATAAGGGAAATTTGGCAAATACTTTGTTACAGGTGCATTTAAATCAATTTTATGCTCCTCCCATAATTTTAAAGAAGCCATACCAGTAAAGGTTTTTGAAATAGAAGCTAAATGAATAGGGGTTTCAGGATTAATAGGGGACTTAGTAGCATAATTAGAAAACCCTTTGTAGTCTTCAAATACAATTTCACCATTTTTTGCAACTACAATTTCACCACTAAAACTTTTACCTAAAAGTTTTTCATATTTAGCTCGAATTTCAGCAGCTAAACGCTCTTTTTCACCGTTACTTAATGTTTTATAGGTAAAATTATTAATAGCAACATCTGCATTTGCTTTAGGACCTTGATTAGGACCTCCAGCACAACTTAAAAAAAAGGCAAATAATAATAATGGGATCCTCACAATCATCTGTTAGTATTTATAGGGTATTACTTTATCAACTACAAAAATAACGCTGTTTTGTAGTTTTTATTGTTAATATTCTGCAAACCAACTATATTTTTTAACTTTGCAATATGAGTAATTTAGATACCACTAGCTATCCAAAAGACAAAATCAAAGTATTATTCTTAGAAAATATAAGCGAAAAAGCAGTTCAATATTTTAAACTGCAGGGCTATGCTGATGTTAAAAAAGTAGCTGGCGCATTAAGTGAGGAAGAATTAATCAAGGTTATAAAAGATGTACATATTTTAGGTATTCGTTCTAAAACATTTATCTCTAAAAAAGTATTAGATAATGCTAAAAAATTACAGGCAATTGGTTGTTTTTGTATTGGAACCAATCAAGTAGATATGAAAGCTTGTAAGCAAAAAGGGGTGGCTGTTTTTAATGCTCCTTATAGTAATACAAGAAGTGTTGCAGAATTAGTAATTGGCTCTTCCATTATGTTAATACGTAAGATAATTGATAAGAATAAAGCCGCACACGAAGGCATTTGGAACAAAGATGCTAAAGGTAGTTTCGAATTAAGAGGTAAAACAATAGGATTAATTGGATACGGAAATATTGGAATGCAAACCAGTATCATGGCCGAAGCAATGGGGATGAAAGTTAAGTTTTATGATGTAGAGACAAAACTCCCATTAGGCAATGCCATTGCTGTAAAATCAATTAAAGAATTAGTAAGTAGTTCGGATATCATTTCATTACATGTACCTGAAACTTCTCAAACAAAGAATTTAATTAACAAAGAAGTTATCAAACAAATTAAACCAGGTGCTATATTAATCAATTATGCTAGAGGTGAAGTAGTTGATTTGGATGCATTAGCCGATGCCTTAAAAACTAAACAGTTAAGTGGCGCGGCCATTGATGTGTATCCATGGGAACCTGAAAAAAATGGAGATAAATTTGAAACTCCATTACAAGGTTTGTCCAATGTAATTCTTACACCACATATTGGAGGCTCTACCGAAGAAGCACAAGAAAATATTGGAGAGGATGTAAGTATTAAATTGTATCAATATTTAGAGCGTGGAGTTTCTAATGGATCACATTCTATACCAGCCATTAGTTTACCACCTGTTGATGGTGCACACCGTATTTTACATATCCATAATAATGTTCCAGGAGTATTAAGTGCAATAAATACAGTCATGTCTAAAAACAAGATTAATATTGTTGGTCAATATTTAAAAACCAATGATGAAATTGGATATGTTGTCTTAGATGTAGATTCTAAACTCTCTAAGCAAGCACTTGCCTTACTAAAAGAAGTGAAAGAAACGATTAGAGTAAGATTATTATACTAATGGTAAATAATACGATTAGTATAATAAGTTTTTAAAACGATTAGCTTGCCAGTTCTTCCTGCATTAATTTTATTTCGTTTTCATCTACACCCATTGAAATCATTTGTTCCTTCATAGAAGGAGCATTGTATTTCATTAAAGAAGGAATTGCTTTTCTTGCAGAACTATGAATTTCAATTGCTCCAGTTTCGTCAATAATTTTTCTTACATTATTTGCACGTACGCCACTACCAGGTAATATAATAATTCTACCTGACGCTTTTTCAACAAGCGCTTTTATGAATGGAAGC
>CAJADG010000088.1 GCA_903938445.1 uncultured Bacteroidota bacterium
CCCTCATCAAGCCACCATCTTGAGTCATGATAACCACCGCTTTCCATAAATTTCAACCACTCGTCGTTGGTAACCAATTGAGTACTTAACGCACAAGGTTGAATAAATACTTGATGCTCCGGCCCCTCATTGTCAAAGTGAAATCCTTTTAAGTTGTACCCGATAGTATGCAATCCAGAATCAGTGTTTAACCAACGCATTTCATTAAAAGTATTTTTTTTATGGATTGTGTGATTTATATGTGAGGGGTGTAAAGAGTTATTGAAAAATAGATGCTGTAAATCAGTTAGCATTAATTCTTGGTGTTGTTGCTCATGATTGATGCCCAGGTAAATCAAATTCTTGATTTCAGAGGTACTTGTTTGGGATAGCAAATTAATAACTCGCTTGTCAACATTTTTCCTCCAATTCAATACCTCATCTAAGCTAGGGCGAGTTAGAAGACCACGTTTAGCTCTTGGATGTTTATCACCAATGATGTTGTAGTAGCTATTAAATAAAAATGCATACTGTGCATTCCAAAATTCAAATTTTGGTTCAAATTGCTTGAGAAGCATTACCTCATAAAACCAAGTCACATGAGCTAAATGCCATTTCAAAGGACTGGCTTCGGGCATAGACTGTGATTGACAATCCTCAGGAGTTAGCCCGTTTATGAGATGAACAGAATAATCTCTAGAGCACTTAAATTGCTCGATCAATGAATCAATGGGATTATCAGTTGAATAATTAGATAGCATAGATGAGCAAAAAGTAATTGTTGGGGTCTGTCCATGTAGTGAATGATTTAAAACCAGAGCTTACAAGTAAATTCTTTATGGACTCGGGCGTATATTTATGTGAATTCTCTGTATGAATGAGCTCCCCGCGCTTGAATTTTCTGGTTTTGTCGCCCCAGTTAACTGTTATATCTCTTAATACTTCAAGGTAGAGTTCTACTCTTTGGAGAGAATGATTGACTTTAATATGGTGATTAAAATCTGCAACATTGAAATTTGAATGAATTAGGGAGTTGACTACCCTTAAAATATTTAAATTGAAAGCAGCGGTTAATTTTAGTGGATCGTCATAAGCGTTGAGTAGTATTTTGTCTCCTTTCATCAGGTCAACGCCGATTAAAAGTCCACCACCGTTCAGTTCGAAGTGAACTTGCTTTAATAAATACTCGGCGTCATCGATATTGAAATTGCCGATACTGGAGCCTGGGTAGAAAATATTATTGCGTAAGGTGGAAATTTCTGCAGGTAATTTAAGATTTCTAGAGAAATCCATTCCAATACCGAACATGGGGATATGAGGATACTTGTTTTGGAGTGGTGGGAGTATTTCCTTTAAATAATCCAATGAAAAATCTATGGCTGTGTAAAAAGAAGGTTTTAATGAGCTAAAAAGAGATTCTGCTTTAAGGCAATTTCCAGCACCTAAATCAATAAGTCCTTTGTCCAATCCTAGAGCTTCAGAAATTTCAAACGAATTCTTTTTGAATATTAAATTCTCTGTTTTAGTTGGATAATACTCAGGTAGTAAAGTAATCGCAGTGAAGAGGTGTGAACCTAAATTGTCATATAAAAACTTTGGGGAAATACTGGCAGATGAAGTCAATAGTCCTGCTTCAATTTCACTAATTAAATCTCCTTGATTTAAAAATTGAGTCTCTGTTAGGAAAGTGGGTTCAAGCATATTTAAAAGTATGGAGACTATCGGTTCTTATATAGAAACTAAAATAAGAGCTATTTGGCATGTAAAAATTGTAGCAAGTTCAGATAACACCGTTATTGTTGAGGGTAATCACTACTTTCTACCAATTTTACTGAACAATCAATTATTTTTGAAATCCGAAATACTAGCTAGCTGTGCCAGAATATGAGAAGCCATACACGATGATGTTAATTTTGAAGTTGCTTTAAATCAGCATCCAGCCTGGTATTATTTAAACCTCAAAACTCTTGGTCTAAATATTGATGGATACCTTGCTTTTTGAAAATGTATCAAAGTTATTGATAATTAATGTTTAATAATGAATTTTTGATAATCAGATCAACGAATAAGGTGAACTAAGATTGGTTATAGTTTTTGGATCATTTTTTAAAATTCTTATTTGAATTCAATAATCACTGAGCCTATGTGTACAGTTGCCTGGAATTGGTTGCCAAATACAGATTGTCCTCTCATTTTGATTGGTAATAGAGATGAGTATTACGCTCGTCCTACTCAACCCCTGCACTGGTGGGATGATAGGATCCTCGCCGGTAAAGATTTGCAAGACGGGGGAACTTGGCTCGGCGTAACCGTTGAAGGGAAATTAGCAATCCTGACCAATTTCAGAAATTCAAATTTACATAGTTCAGCTTTAGCCTCTAGGGGGCACTTAGTAGCTAATTTTTTACAAAAAAAGCAAGACCTTGACAGCTATTTAACGCACCTATGCTCAGTCTCTCATAACTACAATCCTTTCAATTTGCTGCTGTATGATGGAAAACAGTTAAAAGGATTTGAGAGCACAAACGCAAGAATTGTTGAGATTGAACGTGGCATAGGAGGGGTATCAAATGCTAATTTCAATTCTCCTTGGCCTAAACTAGTTCAATTAAAAGATAACTTGAAGTCTAGGGTCTCGCACGACGTTCTGGATGAGTTGAGACTCCTGGATTTGCTCAGTAATGAAACTTATGTTCATGACAGTGAATTGCCTGATACTGGTATCCCTATTGAGCGCGAACGGGCATTATCAACTTGCTTCGTAAAAACAACCGACTACGGCACAAGATCCTCTAGTGTCGTAGCGTTTAGAAAACAAGGTGTGAAGTTTATTGAGCAAAGCTTTGACAAGGACGGTGAAACATCATTGACTTCTATGAGTTTCACACGAATTTCAAACTAATCATTGAGCATAGATTTGAAAAATATAATTTAATTCAAACCGGCTAGATCGTGCGCAATATTTTAGTTTGCACTACTACTGTCAATTGCTTAGGATTAATATTTATTAGCCCTGTAATTATCTAAAGTCTTTGTAAGCGTTTAGATAGCTGTCAAAGTATGCTGGCATATATGATTTGTTGTTGGGGTAGATTGTTATTTCTGGACAAAGTTCTCAAATGGAATGCCCCCTATTAGGGGGCTTATCGAGTCTAGTTTTAATTATTATGGCTACAAATAATTTGGTATTTTATTCC
>CAJADG010000089.1 GCA_903938445.1 uncultured Bacteroidota bacterium
GCCCCAATGCTTTGGAATCCCAATGGACAGCTCCAAGCTATTTATTCCTAGGTGCATATGATAGTGCCTCTAATAGCATTCGTAATGTACCTAATGATTATCAAGGAACAGTGAACGCTGCTCAATTTGCTCGTTTTGGCGGTAAACTTATCTATAAATCAATACAAGGCTATGATAATGTAGCATCTTACAATTTTGACTTGAGTAGATACATGCAAGGCGTGGTATCAAGAAAAGATTCTGTTTTTGATTTAAGACTGATGGCCCCAGTCAATGATTCTATTAGATACGTGCCTCCTCATCCCTATAATATATCTGGGGGTGTTGATTATATTTCGAGAGCAGTTGCGAATCAACCAGCACTTGGCCGTGTGAGATTAGGTGGAGGAAGTCATTCTAAATTTAGAATGCGCTTACATGTTTATTATTCTGATTTATAGTTTATAAGTTTAATTAATATATTTGCATTTTAACAACATCTAAATAAAAGAATATGCCTTATTTATTTACCTCTGAGAGTGTTTCTGAGGGACATCCAGACAAAGTAGCGGATCAGATTTCTGACGCATTAATTGATAACTTTTTAGCATTTGATCCACAGTCAAAAGTGGCATGTGAAACTTTAGTAACAACGGGTCAAGTAGTATTGGCTGGTGAGGTAAAGTCAAAAGCATATTTAGACGTTCAAGAAATTGCTAGAGGTGTAATTAAGAAAATCGGATACACGAAGAGTGAATACATGTTTGAGGCAAATAGCTGTGGTATTTTATCAGCTATCCATGAGCAATCAGCAGATATCAATCAAGGGGTGGATAGAAAGAAAAAAGAAGAGCAAGGTGCTGGCGACCAAGGAATGATGTTTGGTTATGCAAGCAATGAAACAGAAGATTATATGCCATTGGCTTTGGACTTAGCGCACAAGATCTTAATTGAATTAGCTGCATTAAGAAGAGAGAATAAGGCGATTAAATATTTACGTCCTGATGCAAAGTCTCAGGTGACTTTAGAGTACAACGACAAAAACGAACCCGTAAGAATTGACGCGATTGTAGTGAGTACACAGCATGATGATTTTGATAAGGAAGGCAAGATGTTGGAGAAAATTAAGAAAGACATTATTGAAATCTTAATTCCAAGAGTAAAAGCAAAATACAAGAAATACGCTAAGTTATTTAACAAGGATATCAAGTACCATATCAATCCAACAGGTAAGTTTGTAATTGGTGGACCTCATGGAGACACTGGTTTAACAGGCCGTAAAATTATCGTAGATACTTATGGTGGAAAAGGTGCACACGGTGGTGGTGCCTTCTCTGGTAAAGATCCAAGTAAGGTAGACCGTTCTGCTGCTTATGCAACACGTCACATTGCAAAGAACTTAGTAGCTGCAGGTGTTGCAAGCGAAGTATTGGTACAAGTATCTTACGCGATTGGTGTGGCAAAGCCAACTTCAATCAATGTAAACACTTACGGAACTGCGAAAGTAAAATTAACCGATGGTCAAATTGGTAAATTAGTGGAAAGCATTTTTGATATGCGTCCTTACTTTATCGAGCAAAGATTAAAGTTAAGAACACCAATGTATAGTGAGACTGCTGCTTATGGACACATGGGTCGTAAGAATGAAGTAGTTACTAAAACATTCACCACTCCAGATGGTAAATCAAAAACGTTAAAAGTTGAATTGTTTACTTGGGAGAAATTAGATTATGTTGCGAAAGTGAAAAAAGCTTTCGGTTTAAAATAGTTGAATGATTTTTAATAAAAGCCCGTTCCGAATTTTCGTAACGGGCTTTTTATTTTAAGGGATATTCTAAAACAATTAACTTTGATCCATGCAGGAGAGAAATAATAAACCAGAGAGGAAATATTCAGGACCAAGAAGATTTAGCCCAAGACCTAGTTTTACGACGGAGCGTAAATTTATTATTGGTCGTCAACCATTGATTGAATCTTTGGAGTCGGGAGCCAATATTGAAAAAATATTGATTCAAAAAAATGCACAGGGCGAAGGCTTGAATGAGATCAAGCAATTTGCTCGAGAAAAAACTATACCCATTCAGTTGGTGCCCATTGAGAAATTAAATGGAATGACCAAGGCCAATCACCAAGGCGTATTGGCATTTATTTCGAATGTTAAATATTTGGATTTACAAGAGGTGATTGATTTTGTAGTAGCAAAAGGAGAGACACCCTTATTTGTAATGCTAGATGGTGTTACAGACGTAAGAAATATTGGAGCCATAAGTAGAAGTATACATTGTTGTGGTGCTCAAGCGCTAATTATTCCAGACAAAGGAGTAGGAGCATTGAATGAGGAAGCTTTTAAAAGTAGTGCAGGTGCATTGGAGCATATTCATGTAGTGCGAGTAAGTAGTTTATTAAAAGCAGTGGATGATTTGCATTTAAATGGTATACAAGTTTTTACAAGTGAAATGCGTGCAGATAAAAATGTACACGAATTGGATTTAAATGTACCATCCTGTATTATAATGGGAGATGAGGGCAGAGGGGTACAACCTTATTTAGCAAAGGCGGCTGATTATTTCTTTAAAATTCCCATGGCTACCAATTTTGATTCCTTCAATGTTTCTGTTGCAGCAGGTATTGTTTTATATGAAGCGATGAAACAAAGATTATTCCCTACCACAAAATAATCTCTAATGAGTGTTGTGAAATTCAAATTAACATTGTCGGCACATCCATCTAATTCATCTATTGCTTATCAGCAAAAAACAATGTTAATTGGATCCTGTTTCACTGAGAATATGGGCGCGAAATTAAAGCATCATTTTTTTGAAACACTCGAAAATCCACATGGTATTTTATTTAATCCAGTAAGTGTCAAGAATGCGATTAATGATTATATTACAAATAAGCATTACACCGAAAGCGATTTGTTTTTATTAAATGATGTTTGGAATAGTTGGCATCATCATAGTAGATTCTCAGGCATTACAAAAGAGGAGGCTTTAGATAAAATCAATAATTCAATTAAGGAGGCAAATCATTTTTTGAAATCTGCCAATCATTTAATTATTACGCTTGGATCAGCTTGGTTATATACTTTAACCCAAAATGCACCTGCCCATACAGGGCTTGTTGTTGCCAATAATCATAAAGCGCCATCGAGTTGGTTCACCAAAAGATTGATGAAGTCAGAAGAGCTTCTAGGCGATTTAAATACTTTAGTGGAAGCCTTGCAACAGTTTAATCCTTCCTTACATATCATATTTACGATTAGCCCAGTGCGACATTTGAGAGAAGGACTGGTTGAAAATAATAGGAGCAAGGCAGTTTTAATTCAGGCAGTGCATGATTTGATGGAAACAAATTCACATGTTGAATATTTCCCTGCTTACGAATATGTGATGGATGATTTAAGGGATTATCGTTTTTATGCCGAAGATTTGGTGCATCCAAACTACGCAGCAACAAATTATGTTTGGGAGAAATTTGTAGAAACCTATTTTTCGGTTGAAACACAATTGGTAATGAAACAGGTAGCAGAAATGCAGTTGGCACTACATCATAAACCCTTTTTTGTAGGGTCTACGGAACATCAAAAATTTATACATGCTTGCATCGAAAAAGCAACTGCTTTGATGACAAATCACCCCTATCTTTCTTTACAAAATCATATTCAGGCTTTTAAAAGTCAAATTGGCAAATAATTACTTAATTTAGACATCTAAATTATTTGTATGCGATTATTGCCATTGATTGCTTCCGCTGTAGCTACAGTCGGACTCGTTGCAGTCTTAAATACTCAATTGCCAAGTGGAGCATCTAAAACGCCTAAACTTGGATACTTTCTTTCCCCCCAACATGGTTTTTGGAAAAATGCCGAAAAAGTAGATGCTAGTTTTGATGCATCCATTGTTGCTGGTGAATTAAAGGGCAATGTTGATGTTTATATGGACGATAGATTAGTGCCTCATATTTATGCTGATCATGATGAGGATGCTTATTTCGTTCAAGGATATCTTCATGCTAAATTCAGATTATGGCAAATGGATTTTCAAACTCGAGTTGCCTCTGGAAGATTAAGTGAAATTGCAGGTGCTGATAAACTTTCTATAGATCGTTTTTTTCGAAGATTGGGAATGGTGTATGGCGCAGAACAAACTGAACAATATATCAATGAAAATAATCCTGTAATGAAGGCTACGGTGGATGCGTATACTGCAGGGGTAAATGCGTATATAAAACAATTAGCTCCAGAAAATTTGCCATTAGAATATAAATTAATGAACTATGAGCCTGAGGAATGGACCCCTAAAAAGACCTATCTTTTTTTAATGTTCATGTCTTATGATTTAACAGGTCGTTCGGCTTCAGCTGATTTGCAATTAACTAATACAAGAGATTATTTAGGGTTTGATTTATTTGATAAATTATATACCAATCAACAAGATTCTTTGGATCCAATTATTCCAAAAGGGACTGTATTTGCAAAACCTTCTATCATTCCTGTAAAACCTGCTGGGTCAGATATTGCGTATCTAAAAAAGCAGGATCAAAATACAACCGCTGGTAAAGTTTCTGCTAGCCCAGAAGCACCTGATAAAAATAATGGAAGTAACAACTGGGCGGTGTCAGGTACCAAAACAAAATCTGGTCGCCCCATTTTATGTAGTGATCCCCATTTAGGTTTAAACTTACCATCATTATGGTACGAAGTACAAATTACAACACCAACACATAGTACTTATGGTGCTAGTTTCCCTGGTTCTCCTGCGGTAATCATTGGCTTTAATGATAGCTTGGCTTGGGGTGTTACCAATGCGGGTAGAGATGTATTGGATTATTATGAATTAAAATTTAAAGACAGTACTCAAAAAGAATATTGGTTTAACGGCACATGGCAAGCAACAACCAATAGACAGGAGATTATTAAAGTAAAGGACAGTGCTGATGTTGTTGAAAATATTGCAATGACACATTGGGGTCCTGCTATGTTTGACAAGTTTTATCAAAACCCTCAATCCAAGGGACGCAATTTAGCAGTAAAGTGGACTGGACATAATGCGTCTACTGGCGTTGAAACTTTTTATAAGTTAAATAGGGCCAAAAACTTTGATGATTATTTAGCGGCTATTTCTTTATGGAAATGTCCAGGACAAAACTTCGTATTTGCAAGCAAATCGGGTGATATCGCAATTAAACAACAAGGAAGTTTTGTAGCGCGTTGGGATCGTCAAGGTGATTTTCTAATGCCAGGCCAGGACAGTAGTTATGATTGGCAGGGCATAATACCAAACGAAGAAAATCCAATGATCAAAAATCCAGAAAGAGGATTTGTAAGTAGTGCTAATCAAAAATCAGTTGATCCAAGCTATCCATATTATTTAGGAACTGCAAGTTCTTTTCCTTTATATAGAGGGATTAGTGTGAATAAACGTTTACGCTCAATGGATCAAATTACTGCAGAAGATATGCAGCATTTACAAACGGATAATTACAATGTGTTTGCCGAAGTAGCAAGACCTGCTCTAATGAAATTTATTGAACCCAATAAATTAAGTCCTGATGCACAAAGAATGATTAAAGAAATGACCAATTGGAATTTATACAATAATGGAAATGAAAAGGGTATTACAGTATTTAAAATGATTTGGGATAGTGTGGAAGATGCGGTATGGGGAGATGAATTAGCGGGTTCGCCTATTCCATTAACCAAACCTGAAGCCTATGTTTTATTAGATCAAATGAATAAAGATTCTAATTTTTCAGTGGCGGATGATATCAGAACAAAAGGTAAAGTGGAAACATTAAAAGAGCAAGTAAACCTAGGTGTTGAAAATGCGACAAAAAAATTAGTAGCACTTGAAAAAGATGGAAAGTTGAAATGGGCATCTTTTAAAGCAACCAGAGTTTCACATTTAACAAAAATACCTGCATTAAGTAGATTGAATTTACCAATAGGAGGAGGGGTAAATATTGTAAATGCAACAAGTGAAGCCCATGGTCCTAGCTGGAGAATGGTAGTACATTTAACGGATGAAATTGAAGCCTATGGTTTATATCCAGGTGGTCAAAGCGGAAATCCAGGTAGTCCTTACTATGATACTTTTATTGATTATTGGGCAGCCGGTAAATATTATAGACTACTATTCTTGCCAAAAGAAAAGTTGGTGGCTCATGAGCGAACTAAATGGCATATTCAATTCACTAAGGCTTAATTAATTCAAATTCACTTAAAATTATTTTATGAAAAATATTGCTTCTGAAAATATAAAATTCATTGTTAGCATTTTACTCTCTGCTTTAATGGGCTATGCCATTGGAATTTATGGAAACTTACCTTGGTGGAGTTTTGTTGTAACCAATTTTATTATATCCATTGCCATGAATCAAAAACCCGGTAAATCTTTTTTATCAGGTGCACTAGGTATAGGATTATTGTGGTTGGTTTTGGCATTGGTAATTGATACTCAAAACAATCATATACTTTCCATTAAAGTAGCTAATATCTTGCCACTTAAAGGATCCTATATTGCACTTATCATAATTACTTCAGTGGTAGGATTCTTATTAGGTGGCTTGTCATCTTTGACAGGTTCCTTTGTTAGAAAATCATAAAACATAGTTCACTTTATATAGAGTTTACAGAGCTGACTTTTATCAGCTCTGTTTTTTTTAGCAGTATTGTAATTATATTTGCATTGAATTTGCTTAATCTGTAATTGAGCTTAAATTTATTTTTATGTCAGTACTACACAATCGCATCTCCAATGAGGAGTTGAAAGTAAAGTTGTATGAGGAAACTTTTCCTAGAACAACCATCAGTTTTTATCAGTATTTCTCAATTCAAGATCCCCAGGCATTTAGAGATGAAATTTATCGTGCTTTAAACGCGATGAAAGTTTTTGGTCGTATTTATGTTGCCAAGGAGGGGATTAATGCACAAATTAGCGTGCCCTCTCATCATTTTGAAGTATTTAGGGACTATTTATATTCATTTAAACCTTTAAAAGGGTTGCGCTTAAATGTAGCAGTGAATGATGATGGTAAAAGTTTTTGGGTGTTAAGAATTAAAGTGCGTGAAAAAATTGTTGCGGATGGCATTGATGATCCCAATTTTAGCATGGAGAATAGAGGTAAGTATGTAAATGCGCAAGAGATGAATAATCTGTTGGATAAGGATGATACCATCGTAATTGATATGCGCAATCATTATGAATATGAAGTGGGACATTTTGAAAAAGCCATTGAAATTCCATCCGATACTTTTAGGGAGCAATTACCAATGGCTGCAGAAATGATGAAGGACAATAAGGATAAAAATATTATCATGTATTGCACTGGTGGTATTCGTTGTGAAAAAGCAAGTGCGTATATGTTACACCAAGGTTTTAAAAATGTATACCATTTGGAAGGTGGAATTATTAATTATGCGAATAAGATAAAAGAAGCAGGAATAGAAAGTAAGTTCAAAGGAAAGAATTTTGTTTTTGATGAAAGATTAGGTGAGAAAATAACGGAGGATATTGTAGCAAAATGTCATCAATGTGGCAAGCCTGCAGATACGCATACGAATTGTAAGAATGATGCCTGTCATTTATTATTTATTCAGTGCGAAGATTGTGCTAAAAGCTTTGATGGTTGTTGCACAACAGAGTGTATGGAAGTGTATCATTTGCCATTAGAAGAACAAGAAAAATTAAGAGCAGGCCAAAAAAATGGCATTCAAGTTTTTAATAAAAGCAAGCAAAGATTAAGACCTAAATTGGGCGTTGATATTGAAGTAAAGTAAATTTAAAATTTTTCAATAGGCTGATAATGAATCGCATATTAATTGGTGGGTTTCTTGTTCAGATTTTGCTTCTGGTTTAAAAGGAGCTCCAATCACTTTTTCATACAATTCAATATATCTTTTTGAGATGGTGTCAATCCATTCGTCTGTCATTGTTGGAACAGTTTGACCTTCCTTACCCATAAAATTATTTTCGATTAACCACTCGCGCACAAACTCTTTGCTTAATTGTTTTTGTTTTTCTTTTTTAGTTTGTCTTTCTTCAAATCCATCTGCATAAAAATATCTTGAAGAATCGGGTGTGTGAATTTCATCCATTAAATAAATGGTGTCTCCAATTTTACCAAATTCATATTTTGTATCTACTAAAATTAAACCTTGTTTAGCTGCAATTTCTTTTCCTCTTGCAAATAAGGCCAATGCGTAATTTTCTAAAACTGCCCAGTCTTCAGCGCTTGCCAAACCTTGAGCAATGATTTCTTCTTTTGAAATATCTTCATCATGACCTTCACTCGCTTTAGTAGAAGGCGTAATGATTGGTGTAGGGAAAAAATCATTCTCAGCCATACCGTCTGGTAGGGTAACACCACAAAGGGTTCTTCCACCTGCGTTATAAGTTCTCCAGGCATGACCCACTAAGTTCCCTCTCACAACCATCTCAATTTTGAAAGGGGTACATTTTTTACCTATGGCTACATTGGGGGCAGGGGTCTCTAAAAGCCAATTTGGACAGATATCTGTCGTTTTTTGTAACATATAGGCAGCTATCTGATTTAATACCTGACCCTTAAATGGAATAGGACGGGGTAGGATCACATCAAAAGCCGAAATACGATCACTTGCAATCATTACAAGTAGTTCATTTTCAATGTAATATACATCTCTAACCTTGCCGTGGTATTCGGCTATCTGTTTGGGGAATGGGATTGAATTCATACCACTAAATTAAAATTTTAAGCTTAATTTTTGATAATTTTTTTAAATGCTAAAATTTTGTTATTTTGTATTACAATTCAATTAAAAACAAACATTTATGAAACGATTGTTAAGCAAAATGGGTCTTTTTTGCCTTGCCACTATGTTGGTATTTTCGGCAAATGCCCAAAGTGCTAGTACCATTTCTGGTACTGTTAAAAATGCAAATACATCTGAAACATTGTCTTCCGTGACAGTGACTGTGAAGGGTGGAACTGCAGGTACTTTTACAGATGATAAAGGTAATTTTAAGTTAAGTGTAACTAAATTTCCGGTTACATTGTTAATTTCTTCTGTTGGATTTGATTCTAAAGAAGTTGTAGTGAGTAATGCAAGTGCGAAAGTTGCAGTTAGTTTAACGCAAGGATATGTATTGGGTTCTGACGTTGTAGTATCTGCTTCAAGAGTAGCAGAACGTATATTGGAATCTCCAGTTTCTATTGAGCGTGTTAGCAATGCTCAAATTAGAGCAACTGCATCTTCTAGTTACTATGATATGCTTGCAAACGTAAAAGGAGTGGACGTTGTAGGCGCGAGCTTAACTTTTAAAAGTATTAGCACAAGAGGTTTTAACGGTAGTGGTAACACTCGTATGAATCAATTAATCGATGGTATGGATAACCAAGCTCCAGGTTTAAACTTCTCAGTTGGAACAATGGTTGGTTTGACAGAATTAGACGTTGATAATATGGAGTTATTACCAGGTGCATCTTCTGCATTATATGGTTCTGGTGGAATGAATGGTACTGTTTTAATCAACAGCAAAAACCCATTCAAATACCAAGGTTTAAGCTTCCAAATTAAGCAAGGTGTTAATCATGTTGATAACTATGAGCGTCCTCAAGCTGCATATAAAGACTATACAGTTAGATGGGCTAGCAAGGTAGGTGATCGTTGGGCTTACAAAATTAGTGCTCAATACACTGAGGCACAAGATTGGTTAGCAATGAATACTTCAAACTATTCAAGAAATACAGGTACTGCAAATGGCCAAGCTATTTCTGGTACTAGATTAACTGATCCAAACTATGACGGTGTTAACGTTTATGGTGATGAAACTACATCCTCATTAAGTGGAATATATGGTTCAGTTAAAGCTGGTGTATTAGGCGCTTTAACTGCACAATACGGAGGTAGTTCTGCTGCTGCGAACGCTGCTTTTGCAAGTTTATATGGTGCAGCTCAAGCTGGTCCTTATTCAGGTAGTTTAGCTACCTATTCTGCGTTCTTAAAAGCTGCAGCTGCTCCTTTAGCTCCTTATGCTCCTTATTTATACGGTGATGCAAAAGGAATGTTTACTGGTATCAATGTTAGCCGTACTGGTTACAACGAGTCAGATATTATTGACCCTGTTGCTAAAAACTTAAAAGTATCTGGATCTTTACATTATAAAATCAATGACAATACAGAAGCTTCTGCTAGTATGTATACTGGTTCTGGTAACACTGTATATACTGGAAGTGATCGTTACTCTTTAAATGGCTTAAATATGAGTCAATTAAAGTTAGAGATCAAGTCTAAAAACTGGTTTGTTAGAGCATATAAAACATTGGAGGATGCGGGTAATTCATACAACGCAACTATTACAACTCGTTTATTTAATGAAGCATGGAAAGCAAGTACAACATGGTATCCAACCTATACTGCTGCCTATGTACAATATAAAGACGCTTTAGACCCTAAAAACCCTGGCTATTCTCCAGTTGCTGGTGATGCAGCAAGAGCTGTAGCGGATGCTGGAAGACCAACTGGTAATATTGGTTCTACTCAATTATTTAAGTCAATTGCAAATATACCTATCTCTCAAGGGGGTGGTAAATTCTTAGATAAATCTGAATTAAATGTAATTGAAGCTCAATACAACTTAACAGATGTTTTGGGTCTTGATAAATATGACGCCTCTTTATTAGTAGGCGGAAGTATTAAAGGGTATGTATTAAATTCTCAAGGAACTTTATTCGCTGATACTACGCATAGAATTTGGATTAATGAAAACGGATCTTATGCTCAATTATCAAAGAAATTCTTTGGTGATATCTTGAAATTATCTGTATCTGGTCGTTATGACAAGAACGATAACTTTGCAGGTCGTTTTACGCCAAGAGCAACTGCAGTTGTTAAAATTGCAGAGGATAATAATATCCGTGTTTCTTATCAAGAAGCTTACCGTTTTCCAACTACTCAAAACCAATGGATTAACTTGTTAGTAGGTGGTGGTACTCGTTTGATGGGAGGTTTACCTCAATTAAGAAATTATTATAATTTCAATACAAACCCTGCTTATTCTTTAGCTAGTGTTTTGGCTGGTGCTCCAGTTCAACAACAATTTGGTGAGTTTAAGCCAGAGTCAATGAGTTCTTTTGAAGTAGGTTACAAAACTTTAATCAACAAGAAGTTATTGCTTGATTTTTATGCTTATGCAGGTAAGTATACAAACTTCATTAGCGGTGTAACAGTATTACAATCTCGTAACGCTGCAAATCCTCAATTATCTGACTTATTAGACGCTTCTAAGCGAATTGCTTATAGCATTTCAACAAATGCTCCTGGTGATGTATATACAAGTGGATGGGGAATTTCTGCTGATTATTTGTTACCAAATAACTTCAGTTTCTCTTCAAGTGTTTATACTGACGAAATTGGAAATTTACCTTCTGGTTTTATTTCTTATTTCAACACTCCATTATTCAGAGCTAATTTTGCTTTAAACAACTCTGGTTTCTTATTTAAGAACAGATTAGGATTTAGCGCCAACTTACACTACCAAGATGACTTCGTTTACGAAGGAACTTTTGCTGTAGGTAAAGTAGCTTCTTTCAACACAATTGACGCTGTATTAACTTATAAAGTGCCTACAATTAAATCTATGATTAAAGTAGGTGGTACTAATATCTTAAACCATTATTACCAAACTGCATACGGTAGCCCAACTGTGGGTGGCTTGTACTATGTAAGCTTTGCATATAATATTTTATAGATTTTAATTCCTTAAAGGTGGGTTAGCCTTGAGAATCCCTCTTCGACTTGTCGGAGGGGGATTTTTTTTGCACAAAACAGCTATTTTTCTTATCAAAATCGCTAATTTCGCAATCAAAATAAATTCATACCATGCGATCAATTGCATTTAGAGAAGCCCTTCGTGAGGCGATGAACGAGGAAATGAGAAGAGACGAACGTGTTTTGTTGATGGGAGAGGAAGTAGCAGAGTACAATGGTGCTTATAAAGTAAGCCAAGGAATGCTTGCTGAATTTGGTCCTAAGCGTATTATAGATACCCCAATTTCTGAATTAGGATTCACAGCTGTAGCGGTTGGTGCTGCTCAAAATGGTTTAAGACCCATCGTAGAGTTTATGACTTGGAACTTTGCAGTTTTACCTTTGGATCAAATTTTAAATACAGCTAGCAAAATGTTAGCAATGAGTGGTGGACAAATAGGTTGTCCAATTGTAATGAGAGGACCCAATGGAAGTGCTGGTCAATTAGGGGCACAACACTCGACTGCCTTTGAAAGTTATTTAGCAAATATACCTGGTATTAAAGTAGTATCTCCTTCTAATGGTTATGATGCAAAAGGATTATTAAAGCAAGCTATCCGTTATGAGGAAGATCCAGTAATGTTCTTAGAGAGTGAAGTAATGTATGGAGATAAGAGTGATGTTCCTGAGGAAGAATATTATATTCCATTAGGTTTAGCGGATGTTAAAAAAGCGGGAACGGATGTAACCATCGTTTCTTATAATAAAATGATGAAAGTGGCATTAGGTGCTGCTGCAGAATTAGAAAAAGAAGGAATCAGTGCGGAGGTAATTGATTTGAGAACTATTCGTCCCTTAGACTGGATGACTGTTTTAACGAGCGTTAAAAAAACCAACAGATTGGTAATAATTGAAGAGCAATGGCCATTTGCTTCTGTTTCTTCTGAATTATCTTACCGTATACAAAAAGAAGGCTTTGATTATTTAGATGCACCAATTCGTCGTATCACAAGTGCGGATGCTCCAATGCACTATGCGCCTAATTTAACTGCTTTGGCAATTCCAGACATCGCAAGATCTGTAAACTTGGTGAAGGAAGTATTACGTCAGTACAAATAGGCTTTTAATAGACTATTGATACTTTATTTCGACCTTTTACAATTGGAATGAGTCAATTAACAATCTTTTTTATAAATATCCCTCACAAAGGGATATTTTTGTTATAGTTAAACAAATACATTTTATGGGAATCGTTTTATTAATAATTTTTTGGTTGGGTTGGCATATAGGAATTTATGCAATGTTAAAAAAGGCTGGTGTTGAAACCAATAAAGCGATCATTCCAATATATAATACATGGGAAGTTGTCAAGCTTTGTAATATCCCCAAGTTTTGGTTTTGGATTCAATTAATTCCTATTCTAGGTCAATTTGTTACTCTTTGGATTTCGATCATTTTTGTAATGCATTTTAAAAGAGTTGGATTAATACATCATACTTTAACCGTATTTTTTCCATTTATATATTTGCCCTATTTGGGATATTCAAAAATTGAAAAATGGCATGGTGCGGATGCACTAGCCCATTATCATAAATCTATTTCAAGAGAGTGGATTGATGCTGCAGTTTTTGCTGTAGTGGCTGCCACTTTAATTAGAACATTTTTATTTGAAGCCTATGTAATTCCAACAGAGAGTATGGAAAAAACATTGTTGGTAAATGATTTTTTATTTGTTGACAAAGTAACTTTTGGCGCAAGAATTCCCCAAACACCCATTTCATTTCCATTTGTCCATAATACTTTACCCGGCTCTGTTACAACACCATCCTATGTAAAATGGATTCAATTAGATTATAGCAGACTTCCTAAAATTAGAGATGTTAAACGAAATGATGTAGTGGTATTTAATTTTCCTGCAGGCGATACCATTATCAATTTGCCAGAATTCGGAAGTAAGATTCCTTATTATGATGTATTAAGAAGTCCGGAGTTTAATGGAGATAGAGAAAAATTAAATGCACAATATCCAATATTAGTGCATCCTACCGATAAAACAGATAATTATATTAAACGTTGTGTAGGTCTTCCTGGTGATTTAATTCAAGTAAAAAATAGTCGATTATTTGTAAATGGTACTCCTGCTTTTGTAGCAGACAATGCGCAAACAGAATATATAGTAGAAACCAATGGAAAGCCCATTCCTGAGGATTATATTGAAGATAGTTTAGGTATTAATATATCTGAAGCTACAGCCGATTTTCAACCGGTTGACGGAAGACCCAATACTTTTAAAATAAATATGACCGCTAGTGCTGCAAATTCATTAAAGCATTTACCATTTGTCAAATCCGTTAATTTTTATGAGGAAAATACGGTGGGTTATACTTTTCCGAATGACGTTTTACATTTTCCTTGGACCATTGATAATTTTGGAGCCATTCGTATACCTAAAAAAGGGGACATCATATATTTGAATGATAGCACCATTGAATTATATCGAAGATTAATTACCACCTACGAGCATAATAGCTTGGAGAAAAAAAATGGACAATATATTTTGAATGGGACAGCTGCCACAAATTATACGGTTAAGCAAAATTATTATTGGATGATGGGGGATAATAGACATCGTAGTCAGGACAGCCGCTTTTGGGGCTATGTTCCAGAAACACATATTGTAGGTAGAGCAGCATTAATTTGGTTTAGTTATAGCAAGTCGGTGAGATGGAATAGATTGTTTAATCTTATTAAATAAGTAGATGCATAAAAAATTCGAGTTCGAATATGACTTACTTAGCAATGCTAGTAGTCTTAGTGAAGTTGATTTTGAATTATTGGAAGCGGCTAAAAAAGCCACTAAAACTGCTTATGCTCCTTATTCTAATTTTCATGTTGGCGCAGCTGCTCGATTGTCATCTGGATCTATTGTTATTGGCTCCAATCAAGAAAGTACAAGTTTTCCAGTAGGGATATGTGCTGAACGTACTCTTTTAAATAGTGTAGGGAGCCAATTTCCTGGCCTTTCTATTATTACCATGGCGATTAGTTATCAACCTCTGGGAAAAGATTCTAAAGAGCCTATATCGCCTTGTGGCATGTGTAGACAATCCTTATTGGATTATGAGAATAGATATGGGTCACCTATTAAAATAATTTTATCAGGAATGAGCGGAGAAGTGATGGTACTTAAGTCTGCTTCTCTTTTATTACCTTTTGGATTTGACGGCTCTATGTTAAAATAACTAATTGGTTATTCCCAGCATTAAAATAGAGTTTGTACCCCCAAGGCCAATCTAAACTCGTGTTGTAAAAGCCATTTTTTTCTTCCCTTACCCCAAGCATAACCTACTAAGGATTTATCTGTTCCAATAATTCTGTGGCATGGAACGATGATGGCTATTTTATTTTTTCCATTAGCAGCAGCTGCTGCTCTTATTACTTTAGGGTCTCCTAATTTTTTGGCTAAATCGGCATAGCTTAGCGTTTTGCCAAATGGTAATTCGTATAATTCTTTCCAAACTTTTTGTTGGAATTCGGTACCTTCTTGATTAATGGGAACCGTAAATTCTGTTCTAGTTCCTGCAAAATATTCAATCAATTCATCTACGCATTGATGTATTACATCTGGTAATTGTGCGTCTTGATCTGCAATTGGTTGATAATTGATATCATCCACAAATCCCAATTCAGTGATACAACCCTCGTCAGCAATAATATTTAACTGTCCGATAGGGCTATGATAAATATGGGATACTATCGTTTCCATTATGCTTCTAAATTATTTGCAATATCTATGAGATCTTGTTGTTTGTATTGTAAAATTGGACTTGAATAGCATTTTGCCATTTCAAGTAATAATTTTTTAATTATACCTACATTTGACAATTGCTTATAGTTGCTATTTTTGGGAGTAATATTAGATCTTGTAAAATACTGATCTAAATCTTTTTGAGAAAATGGATGACCTGTAGTGCCTTCAACATAAAACTGAATATACTCTTGTGGGTGAGGATAATTTTCAGTTACCTCCCAGTCGGGTGTATAAAAAGCAATGATACATTGTTTGGGAATATTAATAAATGCCGCTTGAATTTCTAGTTGATTACAAAGTTCAGCATATAAAATGGTGTTCGAAAAAGCGTTTCCTTTTTTGGCAAGTAATGGGGCAGAAATTAAAAATTCTTCTGGTTTTTCATAGTTGACTTCAACTCCTTTAATTTGGTAATAATTGAAAAGAATATTTCTCAATACATTAGCCTGTTCAAGGGGTGTTAAATAATTATTAAGTTCAAGCCATATATTTCTTCTTATTTTTTCAATTTGATGACGCAATGTGTCAATGGCTATCTCAGGATTTTGAAATTGGTTCACTAATAATGCGCCTTCAAATAGGGAAGGGCTTGGGTTGGATTTCCATGCTGAAAATGCTTCTTTTAAATCCTGCAATCTCAGTTTATAAATCATCAATTCAATTCTCTCTAATGTAGTCTCCTCAAGTGTATTTTCCCATAAATTTTCTAAATCAGCAATGATGGGAGTGCCATAATTTAACAACCTGTCTGAAATAGTATTAAATATTTCCTCATCAGGATCATCGATCAATTTAAACAGTGCTTTTATCTCTTTTTCGTTATCCATGAATAAAGTAAATGGGGTTATTATTATTCAAATCAACAGCTTTTTTTTGATATTAATAACCATTAGTTATCCCATATATGTGGATATATATGGACAAACTGACATAATAAACTCATTTATTATTCGTTTACCTTAATTTATTGATTTTTAACAGCTTAAATTTCATGAAATGGTTATCTTTGATAATCATTTTTGAACCATATGCAAACTAACGAAACATTTTCAACTCCAAAATTTCCAGTAGCGACTAAGTCACTTCACGCAGAATTGAAAAGAAGAGTGAATGAATATTTAGATCAACATGAAATAAAAGCAACGGGTAACTTTAAGCTTTTTTCAAAAGCAATTATTTTAATTGGATTGTTTTTAATCACTTATGTTCATTTAGTATTTTTTACACCACCAACTTTATTTGCGATTATAGAATGTGCATTTTTTGGCTGCTTGATAGCGGCAATTGGTTTTAATGTGATGCATGATGGTAGTCACGGTAGTTTTAGCAAATACGCTTGGTTAAATAAATTAGCATCTTCTTCGATTAGTGTTTTAGGTGCTAGTAGATTTATGTGGGGTATGAAACACGTAACGATCCACCACACTTATACAAATATTGATGGAGTAGATGATGATATCGAAGTGGGCGTTTTAATGAGAATGGCTCCAACGCAAAAACATTATTTAGTTCACCGTTTCCAACATATTTACTTTTGGGTTTTGTATATGTTATTATACATTTTCTGGATTTTCTTTGCTGACTACAAAAAGTATTTTTCTAAAAAAATCGGATCTATTAGTTTCAAGAGTATGACATTCGCTGAGCACTTTGAGTTTTGGATAGTCAAAATATACCATGCAGCTGTATTTGTAATTTTACCAATCTATATGTTAGGTTGGGTGAGCTGGTTGGTTGGATTCTTGATCGCTACTTTTGTAGCTGGCTTTGTATTAAGTATCGTATTTCAATTAGCACATACTGTAGATGATACAGAATTTCCAGTTGCCATTCAGCCTGAAAACAGAATGCCTGATGAATTTGCAGCGCATCAAATTCAAACTACTGCTAATTTTGCTACTAAAAGTAAAATTGTAAGTTGGTTAGTAGGAGGGTTAAATTTCCAAATTGAACATCACTTATTTCCTAAAATTTCACATGTGCACTATCCAGCAATTTCAAAAATTGTTAAAGAAGCATGTGCTGATTTTAAATTAAAATACATTGAATATCCTACGGTAGGAAGTGCCATTAAAGCGCATATTAATTTCTTAAGATTAATGAGTAAGCCTTCAGCGGCTTAATAATCTCAAATACTTATTGAAAGGGGTGCAAATTGCATCCCTTTTTTTGGCTCATACTGATGGCTAAATTAATTGTTTTGAATATCAATAGCGGGTTTTAATATAATGCCGTAGCGAACTTTGAGCCTAGCGTAACTATAATAACAAGTCATTACATAGTCTTAATATATATGCGGAGGGGAAAATAATTATGCCTTTATCATTATAGCGTTTGGCGATAGAGAGCCGAGGCATTACTATTAAAATTCGCAATTAATGAAAGCCAATAAAAAATCCCGAGGCAGTGCCATCGGGATTTTGATATTTTGAAAAGAAGCAATCGATTAAGATGCTTTCTTTTTGCGGGCTGTTTTGCGTGGAGGATTTTTCTTTAATTCTTCAATAATCTCCTTTACTTCTTCAATAGTTAAAGTTTCTACTTTTTCTTGTTGTTCTTTAGTCAATTTAAAGTTGCGTAATCCTTGTTTGATATAAGGACCGTAGGGGCCTCTAAGCAATTGAATTTTTTCTTTTTCAAATACTTTAATGGTACGCTCGTCTTTAGCTTTTCGCTTTTCAGCAATCATAGGAGACAAATCCTCAAGGGTAACTGTATAAGGATCCATTTCCTTGTTAAGGGAGTAAAACTTCTTATCATGCGCAGCATAAGGGCCAAAACGACCAATATTTACAGTTACTTCTGCATCTTCAAATAATCCAAGGGTTCTAGGAAGTTTGAATAATTCCATAGCATCCTCAAAACTGATAGTTTCGATACTTTGAGATGCTTTTAATTTTGCAAATTTTGGTTTTTCTTCTTCATCCTGATGTCCAATTTGTACCATTGGTCCGTAACGGCCCATACGAGCAATTACTTTTTTGCCAGAAATTGGATCAAATCCCAATTCTCTTTCACCTTTTGCACGTTCTGCATTTTCTAATGTATGTTCGATGGTTTCATGGAAAGGGTTATAGAACTCTTCCAACATTTTACTCCACTTTAATTTGCCTAAAGCGATTTCATCAAACTCACCTTCAATTTTAGCAGTAAAACCAAAGTCCATTACTTTAGGGAAGTTTAACTTTAAAAAGTCGGTAACTACTAATCCTAAATCGGTAGGAGACAACTTGTTTTTTTCCGCTCCAGTAATTTCAGAAGCTTCTTCCGTTTTAATTTCATCCTTAGCGTTCAGCGATAAAATTTGATATATTCTTTTAACACCCTCTTTTTCTTTTTTCTCAACATAATTACGCTTCATAATCGTCGTAATAGTTGGTGCGTAAGTAGAAGGACGTCCAATGCCTAATTCCTCTAATTTTTTCACCAAGCTAGCCTCGGTATATCTAGAAGCGGCTCTGCTAAAGCGTTCTAGGCCAGTCATACTTACAAAATCTAATACTTGACCTTTTGATAAAGGTGGCAAAATTGCTTCTGTATTTTCATCCTCCTCTTCAATTTCATCATCATCCTTGCCTTCTAAATATACTTTTAAGAAACCATCAAATTTCATCACTTCACCACTCGCAGTTAAGGTTTCTTTATTGGTAGAAATTTCAATTTTTGCAGTCGTCTTTTCAAATTGGGCATCGCTCATTTGAGAAGCAATGGTACGTTTCCAAATTAATTCATATAAACGATTCGTGTCAGCATCATCCACTTTTGACTCATTCATGTAAGATGGTCTAATAGCTTCGTGTGCTTCTTGCGCACTTTCATTTTTATTCTTAAACTTTCTTGGTTGATAATATTTATCTCCAAAACTTGAATTGATCTCATTTTTAATGGCATCCATAGCAGTCTCACTCAAACTAATACTATCTGTTCTCATGTAAGTGATCTTACCACTTTCGTATAGTTTTTGTGCAAGCAACATTGTTTTACTTACGCTATATCCTAATTTTCTGGATGCTTCTTGTTGTAATGTAGATGTGGTGAAAGGTGCAGATGGTGTACGTTTTCCGTCTTTTACGGTAACATCTTTTACAGTGTAAGTGGCGCCTTTGCATTCGTTTAAGAATTTTTCAGCAGCACCCGCGGTGGTTAATTTTTGAGGTCCGTCCGCTTTAAACTTAACTTTCTTTTTATTAATATCTAATGCAGTGAATAAAGCCGAAACTTTAAATACACTCTCTGGAATAAATTGATTGATTTCTCTTTCTCTTTCAGCAATTAATCTTACTGCAACGCTTTGAACACGACCAGCGCTCAAACTTCTTTGCATTCCAATTTTACGCCATAAAACGGGGCTTAATTCAAAACCAACAATACGATCTAAAATACGACGCGCTTGTTGCGCATCCACTAAGTCCATATTAATTAAACGTGGATTTTCAACCGCTTTTTTTATAGCAGGCGCAGTAATTTCATGGAATACAATTCGCTTCGTTTTCTTTGGATCTAAACCTAATACTTCGGCCAAATGCCAACTAATGCTTTCTCCTTCACGGTCCTCATCCGATGCCAACCAAACTTCCTTCGCCTTCTTGGTCATGGATTTTAATTCTTTTACCACTTTTTCCTTTTCACTGGGAACCATATATCTAGGGGCAAACTTGTTTTTCAAGTCAATACCCATATCATTTTTCTCTAAATCACGAATGTGACCATAACAACTACGCACTTCAAATTCTTCTCCCAAAATTTTCTCAATGGTCTTAGCCTTTGCAGGCGACTCAACGATTAGTAAGTTTTTTGACATAGTAGTCAACCGCTCCTTCGGGGTTTTTTATATTGAAAATCAACTATTTAAGTAATAAACAAGCTCAAATTTAAAACTTGGCAAGTCCAATACTTGTGGTGCAATATTAGCCTATTCAATTTGAAAAATAAAAATCATATATCATTATGCACTCAAAAAAGCCACAATTTGATCCACAATTTCGGGCGTTTTATATACTTTATTGTGACCTAACCCATTGGTAATCAAGAATTTAAAATTTTGACCTGCATTTTTTTGAAAATTTTTCAAATCTGAGTAAGGGCAAACCCGATCTCCCTCGTCATGCACCCATAGTACTTGACCCTTATAATTTTCAATGGCACGATCCGCTTCAAAAAAGGAAATAGGCTTGTCAGATAGCGTTTTTAATTCATTGTAAAATGCCTGAATTACTGGTTCAGAGAATCGCATCATAGAAAAGTAATTGGCAAAAGTGGTTGTAGTTTTCGTTGCAGGAGCAATCAATACAAATTTATGTTGTTCAGGATTCGTAATTTCTTCGGCAACCATTGCTAAAGTAATACCTCCAAGGGAATGACCCATAAAATGATCAATTGGACCATACTTATTAATAATGTGTTGAATGGCGTCTTTATAAACAATTATATTAATATACTTCCCTTCACTTTGACCGTGACCAGGTGCATCAAATCCAATAACACGGAATCCATTTTTTAAAAGGGGGTGAACATATTTCTCGAATTTGTAAAAATAGCTAGCATATCCATGACAAATCAATACCGTTTTACCATTACTGTTGGAAGGAGTCCATTCATACCCTTTCATTTTAATTCCACCAGTAACTATTAATTCAAGTTGTTTGGCTTGATGAAAAATGGCAGGTGCTTTTGTTTTTTTGTATTTAGGATAAGGCGTACAAAATAAGTTAAAAGCTAATTTTCCAGCCATTGCTGGCGAAAGTTTCCCAATGGTGCTAAATTTAGTTCTTAAAAATTGGAGGTACATTCTTTCTGAAAAGCCAGGCTTGGACATATGCTTAAATTAGGTGGCAAAGATAAGTGCAGATAAAACGTTTGATGTATTTTTTTTGTATTTCGACAACAAAAAGTCTTGTATCAAGGCTGTTTAAAGCTATTTTTGCAAAAACACATTCTTTAAATATATGTACGATTTAAAAATTAATTTTGAGCAAAAGGGATTAGCGCCTGTAGTATTAAACAATGTAAAGGCGGGAGAGAGCTTATTAGAAGTATTATTGGACGCAGGTATCGAACTTCATCATAATTGTGGTGCTGTTTGTGCTTGTAGTACTTGTCATTTGTATGTAAAAAAGGGGATGGAGTTTTTAGAAGAATTGTCAGATAAAGAAGAGGATTTTATTGATAGAGCGGTTAGCCCAAGAATTGAATCTCGTTTAGGATGTCAATGTATTATACAAGAAGGAAATGGAGAGATTGAAGTAACCTTGCCAGATCAAACTCAATTTTTAGGGGAGTAGGATCGTTTTAAAAATTATTTTAAGAATTTAAAGAGAAAAATTAAAAATATGTCGCAGTTTGAACCACCAATTTACTGGAATGATCATGAGGATATCGCTCAAAAATTATATGAAAAATTTGGCGATGATTTTCCAGAATCAAAAATCTACAGAGTTCGTTTTACCGATTTGTTAAATTGGGTATTAGAATTACCTCATTTTGAAGGTAAAAAAGAAGAATCAAATGAAGGGCATTTGGAGATGATTCAAAGTGCTTGGGTATATGAGTGGCGTGATAATCAAAAATAGGCTTACATTTAATTATTAAAATTTGAGTTTTGTTAGCCAGTTTAAAAAAAATAACCTGTTTTGTATTTGATGTTGATGGTGTATTAACCAATGGCGAAGTGATTGTTATGCCCAATGGAGTATTAGTTCGCAAGATGAATATCAAAGACGGGTATGCATTACAATTGGCTATCAAAAAAGGATACCATGTATGGGTAATTTCGGGAGGCAATTCTGAAGAAGTGGAGGATAGATTACGCAAATTAGGAATTACAGAAGTACATATGCGTGTAAAGGATAAAAGAGCGCTTTTGCAAGAACTTTCTATTTTACATGGAATAGCATTGGATCAAATGTTATTTATGGGTGATGATATGCCCGACTACGAGGCCATGAATATCGTAGGGATTGCTGCTTGTCCGAAAGATGCGGCAGTGGATATAAAATCAATTTCAACGTATATCGCATTGTCAAATGGTGGCGAAGGTTGTGCAAGAGAAGTAATTGAAAAGGTTTTGAAATTAAATGACAGATGGGATATTGAAGACCACGTGCGTGCTCAATAATAATTTTCTAAATAGCTATCCTTGAAAAAAATTATTCATTTCTTTAGACTCGTTAGGTGGACTAATTTAGTATTTATTTTATTAGCTGAATTTTTATTTCATTTTTGTATTTATAAGCCATTATATCCTTTGTCTAGTCCACAGGTTGACAATACATTTTATTTAGTAGCGCTAACCAATATTTTAATCGCAGCTGCTGGGTATATTATCAATGATTATTTTGATGTTAATATTGATCAAGTAAACAAGCCACAAAAAGTAGTAGTGGGTTCCCATATTAGCAGAAGATGGGTAATTTTTTCACATTTATTTTTTAGTATTGTTGCTGTATATATTGCTGCTTTAGTTTTTCCATTCAAACAATATTGGCATATTCATTTATCTAATTTGATGGCTATTTTATTGCTCTGGTTTTATTCCACAAACTTCAAAAAAGATTTATTAATTGGGAATATAGTGATCTCCCTATTAACTGCTTGGTCCATAGCCGTGGTATATTTTTCAAAATTCAGTATACAAGAAATTGTACATCCATTAATCAATGATACTGCTAATTTTAGGTTTGCAAAATTGATGATGTTGTATAGCATTTTTGCTTTCATATTAACCTTGGTTCGAGAGGCATTAAAAGATATGGAGGATATTGAAGGGGATCAAAAATTTGGTTGTAAAACTTTGCCGATAGTTTGGGGACTCATGCCTACAAAAATTTATATAAGTGTATGGTTAGTGGTTGTAATAGCTTGCTTGGCAATTATTCAGTTATATGTAATACCTTTTGGATGGTGGTATAGTATTTTATATTGTATTTCATTTATTATAGCACCACTAACTATTGTGTTATTTAAATTGAAAAATTCATTTACGAGCAGTGACTTTCGAAAGTTGAGTGCATATGTGAAATTTGCTATGCTTGCTGGAATTTTATCCATGTTGTTTTTTTACTTTTTATTTTAGTTTATGACTTCTTTTATATTGGCTTCAGCCTCCCCAAGAAGAAAAGATTTATTGCAATTGGCCGAAATACCTTTTGAGATTATTGTTTCTGCAACTGACGAGTCTTATCCTGAAACTTTATCCATTACGGATGTGTCTGCTTATATAGCCCATCAAAAAGCAATCGCTGTTGCGAATAAAGTGGTAGAGACGCATGCGCATCAGGAAGCTTGTATTATTGCGGCCGATACCATTGTTGTCATAGAGGGTTTTATTCTTGGTAAACCAAAAGATAGAGAAGATGCCATTTTATCACTTACAAAGCTTGCAGGTAAAACGCATCAAGTTATTACGGGTGTTACCATTTTATGGAAGAATGAAGTCATTTCTTTTTCAGAGACTACCTTGGTGGAATTTCATCATTTAAGCAAAGAACAAATTGCTTATTATGTAGATAATTATAAACCCTATGATAAAGCAGGGGCTTATGCAATTCAAGAATGGATAGGGGTGATTGGAATTAAAAGTATTCAAGGTGATTTTTACAATGTAATGGGTCTTCCTGTGAGTAAGTTGGTTCAAAAATTAAAGCAGCTATCATTACTTTAAAATAATAACAGCTGCTTCATTTGAAAGATATAGTGCCTATTTATATTGAGGTACTAAAATTTGCCTACTTAAATATTATAACCAGTTAAAAGCGATATCTAATTCAACATCTGGATGTAAGCTTCTTTCCACAGGGCATGTGCGCGCCACTCTTTCTAAAATTTCTTTTGTTTTCTCATCAAGGCTTAAAGCAGGCATGGTAACATGTGCAATAATTTTACCGATTCTTCTTGGATCTGAAACCATTACTTTAGTTACTTCTACTTTAGCACCATCTAATACAATATCCATCGATTCAGCTTTAATGCCCATTGTTGTGATCATACAAGCGCCTAATCCTGTAGCAATTAAATCAGTGGGTGAAAATCTTTCTCCTTTTCCTTTATTATCAGTTGGCGCGTCGGTTTCGATTGCAGAGCCACTTTGTAAATGTAAACAGGTTGTTCTTAGATTTGATTCGTAGGTTACTGTTGCTGTCATAGTATACTTTTTTTAAGATTTATGATTTTGGTAAAATTACAATTTTATTCCCCTTAAGTCTTGTATTTTTGCAAAGTTAATTGAGTACTATGCAAGAATTACCGATCCTAAATACACAACCCGCTGAAAGATTAAAAAAGCCAGATTGGCTTCGCGTAAAGCTTCCCATTGGCGAAAGTTATAAACATGTAAGAGGATTGGTAGATAATCATAAATTACATACTATTTGTGAAAGTGGTAATTGTCCAAACATGGGCGAGTGTTGGGGAGAAGGAACCGCTACATTCATGATTCTAGGGAATATATGTACCCGTAGCTGCCAGTTTTGTGCAGTAGCAACCGGAAGACCCAAGCCAGTGGAATGGGATGAGCCTCAAAGAGTAGCCGAAGCTGTTTATTTAATGAAGGTTAAGCATGCTGTTTTAACGAGTGTGGATCGTGATGAATTACCGGATGGTGGTTCTATCATTTGGGCGAATACTATTAAAGCCATCAAGACATTGTCACCTGATACGACTCTTGAAACTTTAATACCTGATTTTAGAGGAATACAAGAACAAATAGATCGCATTATTGAAGCGGCTCCGGAAGTAGTAAGTCATAATATGGAAACAGTGGAGCGTAATACAAGACGCGTTCGTGTGCAAGCAAAATATGATCGAAGTTTAGGTGTGTTGGAAGCATTAAAGAAAGGCGGAAGAAGAACTAAGACTGGATTGATGCTAGGTATTGGTGAGGAAAAACATGAAGTGATTCAAACTATGAAGGATTTAGTTAATGTTGGTTGTGACGTTTTAACTTTAGGACAATATTTGCAGCCCACTAAAAAGCATTTGCCAGTACAGCGTTTTGTACATCCCGATGAATTCGCTGAACTAAGACAAATAGGTTATGAATTAGGTTTTGATTATGTAGAGAGTGGGCCATTAGTTCGTTCCTCTTATCATAGCGAAAAGCACGTGATCGCAGGATGGGGTAGAAACAAGTGGATGGAAGAGCAAGCAGCAAAATAATATTATTACGATATCATAAAAAAAGGCCCGAATGCATTCGGGCCTTTTTTTATAATTATCTATTTTAGATGGATGTTTATAATTTGAATAATCATCCATCTTGGAAGAACTAAATCTCGAATTCATGTCAATGAATTCGGAGTAAAATAATCGCGAAGCGTTTATTTTACTCCCACATCAATGCAGAAGCACCAAGAATCGCTGCATCGGATTCTTTTAAATGACTGAATAAAATTTTCACTTTATTTTCGAAAATTTCAATCACATTTGCTTCCATATGTTCACGTGTTGGCTTCAAGATTAAGTCGCCAGCCTTAGTGAGTCCCCCAAATAATATGATGGCTTCAGGGCTAGAAAACATAACAAAATTAGCCAATGACATACCTAATATTTTACCAGTGAATTCAAATACTTCCTTCGCAACTTCATCATCTTGTTGAGCTGCATCAAAAACATCTTTAGAAGTAATTTTTTCAATAGGAATATTGCGTAATAAACTAGGACGATCAGTCTCTCGTAAAATTTCCATTGCAGATTGTGCAACGCCCGTAGCGGATGCATAACTTTCTAAGGAACCTTTTTTGCCAGTGCCAGGATGTAATCTTCCGTCAGGAATAATAATCGTATGGCCTAATTCACCAGCAAAACCATCATGTCCGTAAATCAATTGACCATTGGCTACAATGCCACTACCAACGCCAGTACCTAATGTGATCATGATAAAATCTTTCATGCCCTTAGCTGCACCATACATCATTTCACCCACTGCTGCAGCATTTGCATCATTGGTTAATTTCACAGGTAGCTTGAATTTATCTTGTAACATTTTTGCAAATGGGATCACACCTTTCCAAGGAAGGTTAGGAGCATACTCAATGGTACCTGTATATACATTACCATTGGGTGCGCCAACACCAATACCTTTAATACGACCTACGCCACCTACTTTTTCAATTAGCTCACTTAGCTTTTCGTACAACTCGTCTATATAAGTATGTACTTGTGCATGCGTGTTGGTAGCCATGGTACTTGAATGCAAAACATTCCCATCTTTATCAACGATACCATATTTGGTACCCGTTCCACCGATATCAACACCCACTACATATGATTCCATTGTGTTCATTTTATTTAATTAATCAACAGTTAATGATTCAATTTTTATTAGTGACCTCCTTTTGCTTCTGCTTCTTCATAATTAATTCCTTGTTTCTTTAAAATGCCTTTTACTGCAATTGCAAAGAATAAAATATAAGAGAAACATAAAACAGGAATCCAGAATGAATTGTGAATTCCAAAGCCAGGTGTTCCTGCATTTGAAGATTGTAAGAAGTCAGATAATTTACCTTGAATTGGAGGGATAATACCACCCCCTAAAATCATCATAATTAAAAAGGCTGCACCTTGTGTTGTGTACTTTCCTAAACCAGCAATTGATAATGCAAAAATAGAAGGCCACATGATGGAACATGCAATACCTCCAGTTAAGAATGCATAAGTTGCTAAATCACCTTTGTTGAAAATACCAACAAGCATAGCAGCAATACCTATGATACTAAATATCATTAAGGTTTTTGCAGGCTTGTCATTGCTTAAATAGAATGCCCCAATTTGAATAAAGATGCAAAAAATATACATATACAAAGGACTCATATCATATTGAGCAATACTATTAACACCAATGATAATGCCAAAGGCTACTAAGGGTACAATTAATGTTAAAATCTTTTTAGTGTTACTTTTAAATTCAAAAGCAGAGATAGCACCTGTCCAACGACCAATCATCATACTTCCCCAATACATGGAAATATAAGGAGCAATTTTTGAAGATGGGATGCTTCCAAAATCAGTTTGTTTTAATAATTCACCTAAGTTAGATCCAATGGCAACTTCTACACCCACATAAACAAATAAGGCAAGCATGCCTAAAACCAATTGAGGATATTTCATTGCACCCCAACCATTTTCATTTTTTTGTGCTGAGAAGTTAGCATATAATAATCCAACTACTACGGTTGCTAAAGCGCCAAATAACCATTTTAATCTTGTTGTTTCAATATCTAATTTTGTCGCATCAGTTAATGTTGCTGGATCAATTTTATAACTATTGAAAATTGGCACAAACATAATAACCAAAACGCCAGTCATTATTAACAACAATCTAAGTGCTTTATTTGCAGGTTCTATTTTTTCCTCATTAATACCAGCGGGTACTTTTTTAGAAAAATGAAATAGGGCAGCAGCAGCTAAAAATAAACATCCTGCAGCACTATATAATATCACCACTTTGCTTAAGCTTAATGCAGCAATTTGATCATCGGTAATAGCAGCAGCGGTTCCAAATAATGCAAATGCAACTACAATTGGCCCAATAGTTGTTCCAAATGAATTGATACCACCCGCTAAGTTTACACGGCTAGCCCCTGTGCTTTCATCACCCAATGCAATGGCAAAGGGCTGTGCAGCGGTTTGTTGTAAAGAGAAACCTAAGGCTACTATGAATAAACCTACAAGCATTCCTGTAAAAGTATTCGCATTTACTGCAATAATCATTGCGGCTGCTCCAATCGCAGAAAACAATAATCCATAAACAATACTTTTCTTATAACCCCATTTTCCAACAAGGTCTTTACCTCCAAAAGCACCATAAGCAAATAAGCCTAAAGCACCAAGGTAGTAAGCTAAATAGAAAGCGAAGTCTACTAGCTGACTTTGGAATTGGTCTAAATTAAATTTGTGTTTACAAAAAGGGATAAATACGCTATTGCTTGAAGCAATAAAACCCCAAAAGAAGAATACCACAATAAGGGTAGATAACGCACCGGTATTGGTGGGCTGTTTAGTTTGGCTCATACATTCGTTAGTTTTGTCGTTAATCGAAAATCGATAGCGTAAAATACTTAAAATATATATTAAAACTTCAATTTATACCCTAAAAAATGGGGGTTGGTATTGTTGATAGTATTTTGTAAATTGAATGCAAATTCATGAAACCCATGACGATAGTTCATATAAGTGCAGAATGTTATCCAATGGCAAAGGCTGGTGGACTAGGTGATGTTGTAGGGGCGCTTCCTAAATATCAAAATAAATCTGGGGATCAGGCGATTGTTGTAATGCCCATGTATAAAACGCCTTTTCTTGAAAAGCATGAGTGGGAGGTTCATTTTAAAGGCAATACCAATTTAGGTGCCTGGTTTTTTGATTATACTATTATCAAATTAAAGAATAGTTCACTAGGTTTTGAATTGTATTTAGTGGACATTAATGGATTATTAGATAGACCCAAAATTTATGGCTATACCGACGATAATGATCGTTTCATAGGCTTTCAAATTGCTGTTGTTAATTGGTTATGCAGTTGGGCGCAGCAACCTGATATTGTACATTGTCATGATCATCAAGCAGGCCTTGTTCCTTTTATGATGAAGCATTGTTACGATTATCAAAAGTTACAAAATATCAAGACGGCCTTAACCATTCACAATGCACAATATCATGGAGCAATGGGCTGGGATAAAAGTATTTTAATTCCAAGATGGGATTTATGGAAGCGTGGATTGTTAGAATGGAGTGGAAGTATTAATCCATTAGCAACTGCAATAAAATGTGCTGACAAAGTAACTACAGTAAGCCCCACTTACATGCATGAACTAAAAGTGCATTCCAATGGTTTGGAGTCTTTATTTGAAAATGAACAAGCAAAATGTGTTGGTATATTAAACGGCATTGATGTAGAGCTTTGGAATCCAGCAACGGATGCAATGGTTCCTTATCATTACAATGTAAAAGATGCAGTAGAGGGTAAACGAAAAAACAAGGAAGTAATTTGTGAGCGGTATCATTTAAATATGGATAAGCCGCTTATTGTATTTATAGGAAGATTGGTGGGAGAAAAAGCGGCAGATGTTTTACCCGGAGCCATTCAACATGCATTAGACAAAACCAATTGTGGGTCTAATTTTTTAGTCATTGGCGCAGGGGATACTTCGGTAGAATCTGCTTTAAATTATTTGGTGCAGTTATATCCAGGTGATTACAATACCTATATTGGATATGATGAAAAAACTGGACATGAGGCTTATGCAGCAGCTGATTTTTTATTAATGCCAAGCAGGGTGGAACCATGTGGATTAAATCAAATGTATGCTTTGCGTTATGGTACCATTCCAATGGTGCGCGACACAGGAGGCTTGCATGATACGGTTGTGGATATGGGAGATGAAAATGGTTTTGGCATTAAATTTTTACACGCGTCAGAATCTGATATTGTATATTCCGTTGAGAGAGCCATTAAAGTATATAAAGACAAAAGTCAAATGCTAAAGATGATTCAACAATGTATGTCTATTGATCATAGTTGGGAGTCTGTAGTGGCTGATTATAAAAAAGTATATCAATCCATTGTTTAAATATAAATTTTAGAAAATGTCCAATTTTGCGAAAGAAACAGTTTCCATCATTCTTGGAGGAGGAGCAGGATCAAGGCTTTCTCCATTAACTGCGCGAAGATCAAAACCTGCTGTGCCTATCGCGGGTAAATATCGTTTAGTGGATATACCCATTAGTAATTGTATCAATTCAAATTTGAATAGAATATTTGTATTGACGCAGTTTAATTCTGCTTCTTTAAATCAACATATTAAAAACACCTATCATTTTAGTGCTTTTAGTTCTGGATTTGTAGACATCCTAGCAGCCGAACAAACTCCTGATAATCCAGGTTGGTTTCAGGGTACTGCCGATGCAGTAAGACAATCATTAAGGCATTTAGATAAAATGGATTTTGAATATGTATTGATTTTAAGTGGAGACCAATTGTATCAAATGGATTTTAGTAAAATGATTGATGCACATAAAAAAAGTGGAGCAGCATTATCAATTGCAACGATACCTGTTGGAGAAAGAGAAGCGCCTGAATTTGGCATTTTAAAATCAGATGATGAAAACGTAATTACTTCTTTTATTGAAAAACCAAAAAAAGAGTTATTGCCTGAGTGGACTAGCGATACTGGTGATGCAATGAAAGCACAAGGGCGAAATTATTTAGCATCAATGGGTATTTATGTGTTTAATAAAGATATTTTATACAAATTATTAAATGAAGTGCATGCCAATGCAACCGATTTTGGTAAAGAAATCATTCCAGACTCTATTGCACATTATAAAGTAATTAGTTATCAATATGACGGTTACTGGACCGATATTGGAAATATCTATTCTTTCTTTGATGCCAATATCGCATTGACGGATGAAATACCTCCTTTTAATTTGTTTGATAGTGCACAAACTATTTATACCCGTTCAAGAATGTTGCCGCCTGCAAAAATTAGTGGTACTCAAATTAATCAAGCAATTGTTGCAGAGGGTTCCATTATTCATGCAGCATCTATCACCAAATCAGTAATAGGAATTCGTTCTAGAATTGGCAAAGGCACTGTTATAAAAAAGTCCTATATCATGGGCTGTGATTATTATGAAACCATTGATCAGATTAATGCAAAAAATCAAAGCGGAGCACCTATCTTGGGCATTGGAGAAAACTGTGTCATTGAGGATGCGATTGTAGATAAAAACTGTTCTATCGGAAATGATGTTGTAATAAGAGGGGGAGCACATTTAGAAAAAATGGATCATCCTTTATATACCATCAAAGATGGAATTGTTGTCATTAAAAAAGGAGCAATTATACCTAACGGATTTGTAATTTAAATTATAGAAAAGAAAATATATGAGTACTGCGTATACTGGAGAGAAAGTAAAACTAAGTTTCTGGCAAATCTTTAATATGTGTTTTGGATTTTTTGGAATTCAATTTGGATGGAGTTTGCAAATGAATAATATGAGTGCCATCTATGAATTCTTAGGTGCAAAACCGGAGCAAATTCCTGGACTATGGTTGGCAGCACCCATGACAGGTTTAATCATTCAACCCATCATTGGTTATTGGAGTGATAGAACTTGGCATCCAAAATTGGGAAGAAGAAGACCTTTCTTTTTAGTGGGAGCCATATTAAGTTCAGCACTATTATTTGTAATGCCAAACTCGTCAACCGTTTGGATGGCAGCTGGTGTATTATGGATTTTAGATTCTAGTATTAATGTTACCATGGAACCATTCAGGGCTTTTGTTGCTGATAATTTAAATGATAAACAAAGATCATTTGGGTTCTCTATGCAAAGTATGTTTATTGGTCTTGCCTCTTTTATTGCAGGATACCTACCTCAACTATTAGTGAAATGGTTTGGCGTATCAAGACAGGGAGCAGTTGGAACCATACCTCCTAATATTTTACTTTCATTTTATATTGGTGCA
>CAJADG010000090.1 GCA_903938445.1 uncultured Bacteroidota bacterium
GGGCAAGATTATCCTGAAACAGGAGGCAAAAAGAATGAAATTCACGCGGAAAAGGGGTGAAAAAGTTGCTATAATCAGTGTTATTCCTCGATAGCTCAGTCGGTAGAGCGCCGGACTGTTAACACTATCGAAACAGGAACTGTTATCAAATTCATACCCAAAAGCCGTTTGTAATCAACATGTTACAAACGGCTTTTTATTTGCATTGTCAATTACACGCCAATTACACGAATCAATAAGCGCTCGCTCGACTCTTTTATTTTAAATAAAGTTTTTTGAAGTTTTTTAACTACTGATTTTTTTAGTTCGTGGATTCAAGATTGTGAGACTTGTTCACGGCGCATGTATTAAATCCAAACAAAGCATAAGCGCCGCAAAATTTAAATACACCAGTTGCGACAACTATTGAGCCTAGGTAACCCCAAGGACCAATAAAATCTAATACAGCTAGACCCACCAGAATAAGTCCAACCACTATTCTGATTCCACGATCAATTCCGCCAACATTGCTTTTCATTACTGACTCCTTTTATAGCTACGAATAAATATGTAACATTTGTTTTGCAGGTCGTAGCACCTCTAAACATTCATTTAACTTGTTTTCTCGACCGAGGTTATACGCTTGAAATCTCAATTCAGAAATTTGCTTCAACTGCTTGATAGTTACAACTGCATCTCGACGTAATGTACCTTTCCTCAGCACAATACAGCCAAATATATCCCACCATGGATAGTCCTCGCCATATTGCGCCTTTAGCGATGTGTCTACCTTTTTAATATTCTCATAGCAAACATTAGCGCTACTCAAAAGGGGCAAAATTAAACAAACATTTGTAGCTATTAGAATCAAAAATTTCTTTTTAATACGTTTCATGAATATTTTTCGTTTAAATTTTTTAATTTCCAAAATCTATCAGAATAAATTAAATGAGTAACCGAATGAAATGATTTTCACAATTAATTCGGAATCAGTTATGATTTAAATCAAATTCCTAACAACTAACAGATTCATCAGGCGACATATTGACATTAATGGGTGACAGCTACTTTTCTAGCTACAACAAGAAATACAGGGTACAAGCCCGTATCCGCTTTAACTGTGAGTGCTGTTGAAAATTTAATATCGATAAAGCCATGCCTATTTAATAATTCTGAAAAATATGTTCTATCAAATCCGTTGTGAAAAACACCCTCAGTCCCTGCTTTGTGAAATGTTCCGTCCTCAGAGTCCAAATCTGCCAGTGCAATTTGCCCACCTTGTTTTAAATGTTTTGAAAATTGATTAAGCATATTTTCCGTATCTTTCACATGATGCATGGCCATTGCACTCATAATTAGATCAAACTCTTGATTTAATCTACTTACTGTTATGTCGTGACAAAGCACTTGCACTTTTTCTTGTAATTCGGTTTTAGCTCTTAATTTTTCAAGCATAGATTCTGAAATATCAACCGCAGTAACTCTTTTCACGAAAGGTGCAATTTGAGATGTAATCAATCCAGTACCGGCTCCAAAATCTAGAACCTCCATGGATTGAGTTAGATGAATATTTTCAAGAATTGCACTCCCAATTCCTGAGGAGAGTTGCTGAGATCTATCATTCGTATCCCATTCTTTGGCTTTTTCTTTAAATAAGTCACTCATGTTTTATCCAGTTTAAGAGTTTCGAAGTAATATTCAAAATAGAAATCAGTTATTACAGTGGCAATAATTATTCAAATAATGAATAGCCTGACATTAAGGTTATTTATTTTCAGCTTGTTCAAAAGCACTGATTGCGTCAGCTGCGTACATTAGGGACGGGCCACCGCCCATATACACAGCCATTCCTAAGGTTTCAATTACCTCTTGTTTAGTTGCTCCTAGCTTTACTAAGGTCTGTGTATGAAAACCCAAGCATCCATCACACC
>CAJADG010000091.1 GCA_903938445.1 uncultured Bacteroidota bacterium
CAACGGTATAGTAAAGCGTGCCGTCTACATAAAATTTTATTAAATCCTTGCTCCAATCTAATGTGTAAATATGATAATCATCTGTAACGCCTGGAATAGCAGTTTTATAAGTTTTTTGTGTGCCCAATGTCCAGTTTAATAATTTAGAATGCGCAGACCAATTGATTACTTCGGCCTCTTTCCATACTTCTTCCATAATGTCAATTTCTCCACAAGTAGGCCAACCAACTGTATTTATATTATCGCCAAGCATCCAAATGGCAGGCCATGTTCCCAAGCCTTTTGGAAGCTTTGCACGAATTTCAAATCGGCCATAGGTCCAAGTTGTTTTTCCTTGTGTTAGCATACGGGCAGAGGTATAAAATTTTCCACCTTTATTTTCTTTTCTAGCTTCAATTACTAAACTTCCATTTTCGATTCGCGCGTTGGTTGAATCAGAAGTATAATATTCTGATTCATTATTTCCCCAACCTCCTTGTCCTGTTCCAATATTATAAGCCCATTTAGTGGTATCTGGTCTCGTGCCGGCATTGAACTCGTCGGACCACACTAATTTTTTTACTGTATCAATTACAACAGGAGTGGTGGGAGCTGTTGGTGTGGTAGGAGTAGGTGTAACAGCAGTTGTACTTGGTGCTTCTTTTTGAGCACAAAACGAAAATAATAATAGAGATAATAGAGATGTTAACGTAAGCAGGCGCATAAAAACAATTGTTTGTTGAGTAATTGTAATCGTAATTGCCTCAAATTAGGCAAAATTTCCCTTTTTTGTTGGGTATTTTATAAAAGGGTTGTAAATTTGCTACATGAATTTAAACAGCCATATCCATCATCATCATTTGCTATCCAAAGGGTAAGCTATGGGTGTGTAGGTATGTAACTATATTTAACCAAAGGGCTTACTAAACAGTAAGCCCTTTTAATTTATTTAAGGCAATATATAACGAGAAACTATGAGATTAAAGTTAGCGATTCAAAAATCAGGAAGATTAAACGAGGACTCCATGCGTTTGTTAAAAGAATGTGGCATTGATATTGGTAATGGTGTAAACAAATTGAAAGCAGATGCTACCAACTTTCCATTAGAACTTTTCTTTTTAAGAGATGATGATATTCCTCAGTATGTGGAAGATGGAGTAGCAGACATTGGATTTGTGGGTGAAAATGTTGTGTATGAAAAAGCAAAGAAAGTAGAAGTAGCTTATGAATTAGGTTTTGGAAAATGCCGTTTGAGCTTTGCTGTTCGTAAAAATGAAGAATTTACTGGGCCAGCATTTTTAGAGGGTAAAAAAATTGCTACAAGTTATCCTGTATTAGTACAACGATATTTAGATGAGCATAAGATAAATGCGGAAGTGCACGAGATTAGCGGAAGTGTGGAAATTGCGCCGGGTATTGGCTTGGCGGATGTAGTTTGTGATTTAGTAAGCAGTGGATCTACTTTGTTCATGAATGGTTTGAAAGAAGCGGATACTATTTTAAAATCACAAGCAGTTTTAATTAAGCATAAAAATTTCACTGCCGAACAACAGCAAATATTAGAACGTTTATTGTTTCGTATGGAGTCGGTGAAAAAGGCAAAGAAAAATAAATATGTTTTATTAAATGCGCCAAATGATCAGTTAGATAAAATAATAGCTTTGTTGCCGGGTATGAAAAGTCCAACAGTTTTACCATTGGCTTCACCTGGCTGGAGTAGTGTTCATAGTGTAATTGCAGAAAGTGATTTTTGGGAAATTATTGAGCAATTAAAAAATGCAGGAGCAGAAGGAATTTTAGTAATCCCAATTGAAAAAATGATATTATAATGATTCAAGTGTATAATCAACCTGAACAAAAAGATTGGGCATCGCTTTTGGCAAGGCCAAGCTTTGATGCGCAAGAATTATTGCCGAAGGTTCAGGCTATTATTGAAGATGTGCGTTTAAGAGGAGATGCTGCCGTAATGCAGTACACGAATGATTTTGATAAAGTGCAATTAAAAACCATTGCGCTAAACAAAGACATTAAGGCCAATGCGGAAACGGAATTGTCTGCAAGTTTAAAGGCCGCAATACAACTAGCTAAAGGCAATATTGAAAAATTTCATCAGGCACAGTTGCAAAAAATGGAACGCATTGAAACGATGCCGGGTGTTTGGTGTTGGAGAAAATCGGTAGGTATTGAAACTGTAGGAATTTATATTCCAGGAGGAACCGCACCTTTGTTTTCAACCGTATTAATGTTGGGGATACCTGCAAAAATTGCAGGCTGTAAAAAAATTATTTTGTGTACGCCTCCAAATGATAATGAAGGAAATATACATCCTGCAATCATTTATGCAGCAACACTTGTAGGGGTTACACATATTTATACGATTGGAGGAGTACAAGCTATTGCAGCTATGGCTTATGGCACAGATACGATTCCTAAAGTAAATAAAATATTTGGGCCAGGTAATCAGTATGTAACTGCAGCTAAACAATTGGTGCAACAAGCTGGAGTAGCTATTGATATGCCTGCAGGACCTAGTGAGGTTTGCGTATGGGCCGATGATGCAGCAATCCCTTCCTTTGTAGCTGCTGACTTATTATCACAGGCCGAGCATGGCGCAGATAGTCAAGTGTTGTTGGTGGCAAGTAATGAAAAAGTAGTGGAAAATGTACAAGCTGAATTAGCAATACAATTGGAGCAATTAAGCAGAAAAGAGTTAGCGGCTAAAGCATTGGCTAATTCAAAAGTTATTATTTTGAACAATACAACCGATGCATTGTTATTAGTGAATCAATATGCGCCAGAGCATTTAATATTGTCTATTGAAAACGCCGAAATTATTGCTGAAAAAGTAATTAATGCAGGTTCTGTTTTTATAGGTAATTATTCGCCGGAATCAGTAGGTGATTACGCGAGCGGAACGAATCATACTTTACCCACCAATGGATATGCGCATGCGTACAGCGGGGTAAGTGTGGATAGTTTTGTGAAAAAAATTACCTTCCAGCATTTAACTGAGCGTGGCTTGATTAATATTGGCCAAGCAGTAATGGAAATGGCCAATGCTGAAAGTTTGGATGCACATGGAAATGCAGTAGCTGTGAGATTAAACGATATTAAATCAAAAATGTAGAATATGCAATTTGATATTAAAAAAATAGTAAGACCCATCATAGAAAGCTTGAAGCCTTATTCTTCTGCAAAAGATGAATTTAGCGGAGAGGCAAGCATATTGTTAGATGCCAATGAGAATAGTTTAGGGTCTCCATTAACAAAATGGTATAACAGATATCCTGATCCTTATCAAAAAGAGATTAAAGAAAAATTAGCGTTCATCAAAAAAGTTCCTGCTTCCCAAATTTTTCTAGGTAATGGAAGTGATGAAATAATTGATTTATTATTTCGTGCATTTTGTGAGCCAGGGAAAGACAATATTATAATTTGTCCTCC
>CAJADG010000092.1 GCA_903938445.1 uncultured Bacteroidota bacterium
ATAAATTATAAATTATTTGTTAATAATTATATATGTCATACTTTTAATATTGAGTCCACCCCCCTAACGCTCAGAATTTTAATTATTCTGTTTTGAATTATTGCGCCCCCACAATAAAAAGAAACATTCATTTTATCCTTGAATTATGAAAAGAAATTATTCTTTTTTAGTAATCATGCTAGTAAGCATGTTGTCATTTAGTTTCAGTAATCAATTGTCTGCACAAAGTGCTGGTAAAAGAATTATTGTTGATCCAACATCAACAACAAACTCAGGCACTAGTTTTTCAACTATCAAAATGGCCGTTGATTCTGCATCGTCAGGAGATACTGTTATAGTTAGTGAAGGAACTTATAATGAGAAAATAAAAGTAAATAAAAGACTTGTTCTCGCTTCTAACTTTTTGTTAGATGGAGATACATCTCATATTTCAAAAACAATAATTTCAGGTACTGGAATAAATCAAAATTCTACATCAGATGCTTTGGTTTTTTGTACATCTTTTGACAGAGATACAGCAAATTTTAAATTCGTTGGGTTTACTGTTAGTAACGCGTCTAAGTACTCAATGTATGTCACTGTAGCAACAATTAGTAATTGTATATTACAAAACTCTGGAAATGTTCAAACAAATCCTTTCTACTTTCAAGGTACTAAAGTGGTTAACTCTAAGTTTATAAATAACATAGGTATAATGGTTATTTATGCAGACTGGGTTAATCCGGATTATCAACCTGGGTTCAATGTTGCTAATTGTACTTTTGTTAATAATACTGCACTTGGTGTTAGTGGATTGTTCCCTTCTCCCAATAACAGCGGTATCGTGTATATAAACAACTCTCCTTCTTTATTTACAAATAATATTTTTTATAATAACTCGGGAGATAATCTAATTTCATTAGCTGCGTCTAAATGGAATACAAATGTAGATTCAATCAATTTTTACAACAACACTTTTGTATATAATAATACAAGAACTGCATTATTTAGATCTTGGGAGGGTAGGAACGATATTTCAGACCCAAATTTTATTTCCATTTGGTATAATAACATCATTAATAATAATTATAAATTAGCAACAAGAACTGATGTTCAGGGTGAATTTATGTTTGGTGGTGGGAACAATGCAAAAAACAGCACAACTACTTTTAAAAATAATATCATGGCCTCTGATCTAAATATTGATCAGAGTACAGGCTTTTCTGGTAATTTCACTTTCAACTTTGATAACACAAATATTAAAGCAACTCCAGTTTTTAAAGACACAGCTAGATTGAATTTTAGTTTAGTTGATACAAGTGCTGGAATTGGTATGGGTATTGTTAGTGATTTATTGCCTAAATCAGATTTATTCGGAAAATCAAGACCAACTCCTGCTGGGTCTAGTCCAGACTTAGGGGCCGTGGAAAATGATAATAGATATCCAACTCCAATCATTACAAGTCTTTCAAAAGCTAAATCTGGGGGTGTAAATGCTATAAAAGTTAATTATTCAATCCCTGTATCTCCAGCTCCGGATTCAATAATTATTTACAGAGCTGTCACAAATGACTCGGCTGTAATTTTAGCATCAACAAGAAAAGATACAATTGCCTTTTCTCCAACTGCTTCTTTGACTTTCTTGGATAAAACAAATGTGCAAAATTCGACTTCATATTATTATATTGTCAAGACGTTATTTGCAAATAAGCTTAAATCAAGTGCTAGTAGTATTGCTACAATTACAACTGGAACAAGCACAAGTACTGTAATTGTTCCATCTGGTTTGACAGTTACGCAAGCAAATTCAAGATCAGGACTTTCATTAACCTGGACTGCAACTTCAAATACTTATACAGGTACTAGTACTACCCCAACAAACACTCCATACATTGATATTTATAGAGGTTTAACAAAAGCAACTGCAAGTTTATTATCTACATTAAGGGATACTACTACAACTTATTTGGATAATAGTGTTACATCTGAAACTCAATATTATTATTATTTAATTAATAGAGATGTAAACAATGTTGTTTCAGATACAAGTGTGAATGCTTCATTTAAGACTGCAACTCCAAGTACTGTTTCATTTTATGTGAGTCCTTCTGGAAGTGATAATACAACATCAAATGACGGTAGTTTGAGCAGACCATTTAAAACATTGAAGTTTACATTTACTAAAGCTTTAAAAGGGGATACGCTTATCGCATTACCTGGTGTGTACAATGAAAAAGTAAGTATAACTCCTGGAGTAATTTTTGCTTCAAAATATATACTTAATAATGACACAACTGAAATTAGTAAAGTTATTTTTAATGCAGCTGGATTAAATGGAAATGCAATTTCATATAATACGAATAATACAAATGGTCAATGGATTAGAACAAATGTTATAGGAATTAAGTTTACTGGTGCAGGTGGTTATGGTAAAATGCTATATACTGGTAATGGTCAAACAGGACAAACCTTCTTCAGTTTCAATAATTGTATTTTCGCTCAAAATGGACCAAAAGATATGGTTCATACAGATAATAGAAATCCCGACCAAGATATTATATATGCACAATTTAATGATAGTACTAGTTTTCAAAACTCACGATTTGAAGATAACTATGGTAGAATTGAAGTAAATGGTAGAGGAATTCAAATCATCAACAATGTCTTTAAATACAATTTCAAAAATATAACTAGACAAAATCAAGATTGGATTGGGTATGGCATTTTCAGAGGATGGGTTAATGGTAAAACAATTGTTGCAAATAATATTTTTGCATACAATGGTATTCCATGGAATGACATGAATCAACACTCATTAATTAGATTAAATGGTAGTGATTCTATTTATTACACTAATAATACATTCTATGGTAATAGAGCACCGGTTATGATTTTTGAAAATAATAACCCAAAAGCATTTATAACCAACAATATTTTTGATAAAAATACTATCAACATGTATGCTAATAGCAACGCTAATGTTGACTATATTTTTAAAAATAACTTCTTCAATTCTAATCCAGAAAATGACAATTTAATTTCAAATTTAAATGGTCAATTTGTTAATAATATTTGGGATTCTACTTCAGGATTTGCGGATACAACTAATTTTATATTAAGCCCAACTAGTAAGTTGATTAATAGTGGTACAAATACTTTCGGATCTAATAATGGACAGGCTGTTCCAAGCAAAGATATTTATGGTAATAATAGACCGGGACCAGCTGGAACAAATTCAGATATTGGAGCTGTTGAATCTGAATTTGGATTCCCTTCTCCAGTATTAGTTTCATTAGATGGAGGAGATAAGTCTGTTTATGTAAAATGGCAAAAGCCTATCAATGGTTCAATTAATGGTTATGAAATATTTAGGTCTACGTCTTCAATAACTTCACCTACTACTCCTATCATTACCATTAATAAAGCTGATTCCTTATTTATCATTGATACTGCATTAACTAATTTAACCAAGTATTATTATAGAGTTAGAGCTTATAGTGGAACAGTTTCAAAAACATATAGTGCTCTTTCAAATGAATTAAGTGTTAAACCAAATACGCCTCCAAGTGCAATTGATACAGTTTCTACCTATGAAGGTCCAAGAAATGTAGCTATTATTTGGTCTGATACTTCACAAGTAAAGAGAAAATATAATATTTATAGAGGACTTACAACAGGTTCCCTAGATAAAATTGCTTCCAATATCGATACTACTTATTATGTTGACAAATTGGTGGTTGCAAATACTAAATATTATTACGGTGTAAAAGTGGTAGATTCTGTTGGAGCAACAAGTAATATTTCAAAATTAGCCTATTCAACACCAAATAATATCTGGATAATTGATACTATAGGTAAGGCAACAGGAAATGCTTCCATTAATAATCCGATTAAGTCTATACAATATGCAATTAACAATGGTAAAGCCGGCGATACAATATTAATTAACAATGGTACTTATGTTGAAAGCTTAGAATTGTTAAGTAAATCATATGTTATTAAAGCTAAAAATATTGGCAAAGTAATTGTAAATCCACAAAATCCTTCATCTGATAACGTTTTAAGAATAAATGATGGCAATGATATTTGGGGATCTGGAAATGAGTATTCAAAACCTAGAAATAAATTCATTGGTATTACTTTTTCAGGAAGCTCATATGTGCAATGGCAAAATAATTATCCTGCGAGTGCTATCTTAATTTGGCAAGGTTCAAATCCTATTTTTGAATCTTGTACTTTCTCAAACAACGCTTCAAACTTTGTATTCACAATTGACCAATCTGCTCCATTATTTTTAAACTGTATCATTGCTAATAATACTAGCCAAAGTGGTGTGTTTGAAATTTGGGGTGGTCAAAATAGTGATTTGCCAAGAAAAAAAGTAGCTAAAATAGTAAATAGTACGATTGTAAATAACTCCTATTTCAGTAGAAGTAATGGTGGTTCTCAAAATGGTATTGTTATCTTTAATAGTATCATTAATTCAAATGGTTATGATTTAAATAATTTTAGTGATAAGACATTCAATGTTGTTTCATCTATTGTTGATAACCAAAAACTATTATCACAATCTTCTAGTAATAAATTAATTGACCCTCAAGTAAATAATAATTTCACTTTAACTAATTATTCACCTGCCTTAGGTAAGTCACAAGATTTGTTGGTTTTAACTAGTTCTCAATTGAATGATACTTTGAGAGCTCTTACTTATGACTACAATTATGCTTCAAGACCAAGTCCAACGGGTACTAAGGCTGATTTGGGAGCAATTGAAAATAAATATAGTGTTGCAGCACCTTTAATTACAAGACTTCAAAAGTCAGGTACTTCAATTACTTTAACTTGGGAAAAGGGTGATGCTACCACAAATTTTAATTCAATCAAAGTTTACAGAGATACATTAGCATCAGCATTGGATACTTTGGCAACACCATTGAATATTACAGTTGATACTTCATCAACAAAAACAATTTCGGATGTTCTTCCAAATAATAAAGTATACTATTATGCTTTAAAAGCAACTGTAGGAACTGGAGCCAATGCGGTTACAACTGGATTGAGTAATGTTAAGTCAACTTTAGATACCATTTTTGTTCCTAATTTGGCATTTGGTAATGATACTGCTTCCATTAAAGTAAGAGCAACGAGTAGAAACGGAAACGCAATGGGACAAATGATTAATTTAGTAAAGCTAGCTTCAGATGGTGCTACCGCTTTACCTAAGTTAATTTTATATTCTCAAGAAACAAAATCAGTTGATAGTACTAAAACTGCTGGTGGTGGAATTCCTTCAGATTCTTTAATGGTATTAAATGTATTGTCTGGCACTGCTCCTAACTCGATTAAATTGGGTTTAAATAGAAGTGTCTCCATTTCTAAAGGCAAAAGCGGGGATCAATTGCAAATTATTGGTGCAATGAATGTAAACGGAGATGATGAATTTGATTTTGTTGGAATTTTCAAGAATCACAATGAAATCAGTCAAAGATCGACCGTTGTGTATTTAAATAATAATAATTTATCTTTTGGCTTAGATACGATAAATGCACCTAGAGCATTCTTTAACCAAAATATAAATTCGTGGAATCAAACGACCAATTTAGTTTATAAGTGGGATCAAAAATCTTTTGATTACAATGCAAGTAATACTGGAGGTCAGTATGTTGAGTCAGCAGTAGAGAGAATGGATGGAAATTTTGATGGAAAAGAAGAAGTGATTGCTACTTTACAACAAGTTAAATGGGAGCCAAATCCTTTGTTAAACTTTGGTAATAATGCATCTATCTCTCAAATTAATAGCAATATCCGAATAGTAAAATTCATCGATATTAATAACGATGGTATTCCAGATATTTTTGGTATAAACAATTGTCCTGGTTGTATAGGACTTCCTCAAACTAATGGTAATCCTTTATTAGCTTTCGTATCTAATAAAAAGGATGGTAAGTTTTATATGTATGTTACAGGTATTAATATTGATTGGAATACTAACTTATATTTTGCCGATTTCTTGAATAATAGAAAAGTGCAGGTAATGGCTCGTATTAGTGGTGGTAATTATAGAATTTACGGATTTGACAATAATTATGCTGCTACTACCTCACCAATTCAAATTGACGCAACTTTGAATGATGGTAAAATGGATGTTGGTGATATTAATAATGATGGATATCCTGACGTAGTTACAGTTGATAACTCAGGAAACTTTGTTGCTTATATCAATAATCATCAATCAAGTTTTGTTAAGAAATCATTAGGCGCGCCTTCTTATAATTCCAACGCAATTTGGTCCCTATTTAATTTGAAAATTGTTGATATAAATAGAGACGGGTTCAAGGATTTAATGTGGTTAGAGAATGTTCCAGAATCTGACGGATCAGTAAATTGGAGCTCAAATAATTTTGCATTAAAAACTTGGATTCAATCAACTGGTTCACAAACAAGAACTGCTCCAACTGCAATCTCTACAGATGCAATATCTATCACAAATGATGGATATAAGGTTAAAGTTAAATGGACACCAACTAAAGACGCCATTGATAACTATATGTATGCAAATGTTAAAGTAGATACATTAGCAAACTTCAAAGCGGCAAGAATTAATAATGGTTATAATTATCGCGCCTCTAATCCAACAATACCTATTGTATTAGATAAAGTGTACGCTAGAAATTATCCAGATTCTTTAGAATTCAATGACATTAACTTGACAAGTAAAAAACCATATTATGTTGCTGTTCAAATGGTAAACAAAGATGGTCAGTCTTCGGCATATACTTCTGCTATATATACTCCAGTTGATCCATTGACAAGTATTGATAATGTGATTCCAGGATTGTATAATGCAAGATTTGCATGGGGTGATTACAATAATGATGGCTTGTTAGATTTAGCGGTGATGGGTCAGAGTGATAATGGAAACGTCACTAAAGTGTATCAAAATACGGGCTCAGGTTTCGTCGATTTAAATTTAACAAACCGTGCATTCCGTTATGGTGACATTAAGTGGGTTGACTTAAATAATGATGGTTGGTTAGATATTGCAATGATTGGTCAGCCAGGTAGTACTGGTGTTTCTTTCCAAACATTGATTAATAATAAAGGTGTGTTTGAAGTGAATACCCCAACAACCGTAAATGGATTGAAATATGCTAATATGGCTTTTGGAGATATTGACAACAATGGTACATTAGATATGTTTACCGCTGGTCAAGATGCTTCTGGTAATGCACATTCTTACATGTATAAGAACGACGGTAAAGGTAATTTCACTATCGATCAAGAGTTTAATACTTATAATGTTGTTCCAAATATGAGTTATGCGGATGCAAGATTTGTAGATTATGACTTAGATGGTGACTTGGATTTAGTGTATGCTGGTACTGGACAGGATGGAAGTCCTCAGGGTGGTGTGCGTGTCAATACATTATTGGATCCAAAAATTACTACTAACAGTTATTCAAATGCTGGCAGTACAAATAACGGGTACACTTATAATTTAAATACTTACAATAATGATTGTCAATGTAATGTTGGCTTGTCAATGAAAAATGCTCGTTTTGATATGGGTGACATTGATGGTGATGGTGACATTGATATAGTTGAAATTGGTACTGCAAGAAAATACAGTGGATCTAGCTATACAGAAGTTCCACAGTTGATAATTTTAAGAAACCAAACCATTGAGAATAAAAATGCGAAGTATGGCAATTACTTCTCTTATGGAAATATTTATAGTACAACTGCTGTCATCTTGGATAGTATTTCTGATGGTGATGTTAAATTGGTTGACTTTAATAATGATGGTTTATTGGATATTACTGTGACAGGTTTAGATCAATCTGCAAATGCAGTAACTAAATTCTACTTGAACCAAGGTGGTTTTGGAAACTTTACATTGTCAAAGAATGCATCTATTCCTCAATATTCACAATCTGCAATTAGCTGGGGTGACGCTAATGGGGATGGTAATATGGACTTGGTAATTAGTGGAAATAAAACAGTAGGAAGTTCTACAAGTATCTACTTAAATAATCAAGGAACAAATGGCAATAAAGCACCAACTACTCCTAATAATTTAAGATTTATTGATCAAGGTCAAGGTAGAATTTTGTTACAATGGGATGCTTCAACAGATGATCATACCAATTCAGCAAACTTATATTATAACTTGAAATTAGGTACTAAACCTGGTTTGAGTGACTTAAGAGTAATTCAAGTAAATGCTACAACTGATCAGTTGTTAACTCCGAATACTTCATTGATTGGTTCCAATCAATATTATATTGAATTACCACCAGGGGTATATTATTGGTCAGTTCAAGCAGTGGATGGTAACTATACCTCATCTCATTTTGCTTCTAATCAAAAAATTGTATTAAAATATCCATGGCAGTTCGTGAACCAAGGAGGTATTGTTGATACAAGAATCCAACCATTGGAAAAACCTGCATTTGCTTGGGCAGATGTAAACAATAATGGCGTATTTGACTTCTTATATTTGGGTCATGTTACAAATGGTGGTGATTTTGGAAATAGTAATACACCAGTTGGGTTATACCGTAATATGGGTGGCAAGTTTTCTAAATTAAAAAATGACTCTACTCAAAGTACAATTGCGGGAACTGGAACAAACTTTAGAGATGATTTAGCAGGCATCGTGAATGCACAAATCAAGTGGATAGATTTAAACAATGATGGATTATTAGACTTAGTAGTTGCCGGAAATGATGTAAATAGTAGTAATGGTAAACTTGCCATTTTCAGAAATAAAGGAAACTATAAGTTTGAAAATATCACAGGCAACATATATCCAGGTAGCTTTGGTAATTATTTAACAGATCCGAAAATTGAATTTGTTGACTTAGACAATAATGGCTACAAGGATATGATTTATACTGGTACTGATAATCAAGGTGGTGCAGTAGGGGTATTTAAATTTGTAGGTTTCTATAAAGACACTACTAATAAAACAACTGGAATTAAATCTGCTCAAATCAAGAGTAACTTAGATCAATTGTTGAGTAATGTTTCAAATGTAAGTTTAGCAATAGGGGATATTAATAAGGATTTAAAAACAGACCTTGCTATTTTATATGATGATGGATATTCTGCTGCAAGAATTGGAGCGGTATACATGAATACTTCTGATACTACCAATGCGATTTCATTTACTAGAAGCAATACCATCACTTTACCTGCATTGAATAATGCAACAATTGATTTGATTGACTATAATAATGATGGTTTATTAGACTTAGCATTGTCAGGAAAAAGTCAGTCAACTGGTCAAATATTTAGAATATATCAAAATAAGTGGGTGGATTCAGTTGCAAAAACGGTTCAATTTGTACAAAGTAATGCAAATGTGAAATCATTTGAAAATGGTCAAACTACATGGGGAGACATTAATGCAGATGGTTATCCAGATATCATTTTCAGTGGTATTAGAACTGGTGTAGGTCCAATTAGCTCAATGGCGATTGCGGATCCAAGCTCAGCAAAAGTAAATGGTATCATCAAGTATAATGAATTGCCTACCTTCCCATTTGGTAATTACTCAGTAATGAGACCAAGTTTGGGTGACTTTAGTGGTAAGAAAGTGTTGGATTTGGTATTGGTTGGAACTGAAAAAGTTACAGATCCAGTAACAAATACGAGCACTACAAATTCATCATTCAAAATTTTGAAAAACGTTCGTGATTTGTCAGCAGCAGTTGTTGACCCAACTACTGTAGCAGGAACATATAGCAGTGTTGGTACCATTAAATCAATGGCATTGGCAAGTACCGCAACTGCAACAAGTGAAAGTATATTTTCAAATAGTATTAGAGGATTCGCAGTTGATTCTTCAGTCGCTGTTGTTGACTCTAACTACATTGAGAATTCTTATGCACTTAACAAGGCTCCTGTTTCGCCTCAAATTGCTGGATCACAAATTGTAAGTCAAGTAGGTTCTCAATTTTTAGTTCAATTAAATTGGAAAGCTGCATCGGATGATAATACTCCTTCAGATGGTTTAACTTATGCTGTTTCCATTGGTACAAAAGCAGGATCAAGTGATATCTTAGATGGTAATGCTGCTTTAAATACGGGAATTCGTAAAACACCAGATATGGGTAATGCAGGTAAGAATACTTCTATGAATGTATTATTATCACCAGGTACTTATTATTGGACTGTACAATCAATTGATGGTTCAAACGCAGGTTCTAAATTTGCTCCTACCAATACCATACAAGTAAATGGTAATAGATCATTAGTGGAAAGAAGCGCACCTTATGACATCTTATTGAACAATGCGACTACTTCAAGCTTGTATATGAAACAAGGTGATTCAACTGTTAAATATAAATTGACAACAGCTGATAAGGATACAACTGCAGTAATTAAGTATTCAATCATTTCTGATGCTACAGTTACTTCTGATGCTATCTTTAAATTAGATACTGTTAACAATTATTTACTGTTAAATAGTAAGCCAGCGAATGCTAGTTATAAAGTTAAATTGAGAGCTACAGATAATTATGGTGCATTATTTGAAAAAGTATTTACTTTCACAGTAATACAAGCGCCAACTAAAATCTTAGTTAATGCAAAAGATTCTTCATTAATTTATTACAATAAATCAAATGCTGATTCAGCTAAGTTTAGTTTGCAATTATCTGCATCTTATGATACACCGCCATCAATAACTCCGATATTAACCTATCAATATGTTAGTGGAGCAGGTGGTGAAAACAATGGCTTATTTGATTTAGCAAATACAGTATTAATTAACAAGCGAAGATTGGATAATGCAGATACGATTAAATTAAGAGTATCTGTTACAGACCAGTATGGATTATCTGTAGAGAGATTAATCAAACTAATAAATTCAGACTGTGCTAAAGTCCCAACATTAGTTATTAAAGCAAATGCAACAGCATGTTTACCTTTAGTTGTTAATTTAACGGATACTGCAGTTACAACAGGTTCTGCTGCTCTATTGAAATACAGTTATTTCTCCGATATTAATGCCACACTTAAAGTAGCAGATCCTACCAAAGTGGCAACTACAGGAGTATACTACATTAAAGCAACAGATACGCTTGGCTGTTCAATTGCTAAACCAATTTCGGTTTCAGTATCAAGTCAACCAGCGGTGCCAACAATTGCTGCAGCATCTATTTGTCAAAATTCAACAGCTGTGAATATTGCATATACTGCTCCATCTGCTGCTGTAAAATTAGTTTGGTATGGTAATAATGCAACTGGTGGTACTCCATCAACTGTAACACCATCATTTAATACAAGTGCAGCTGGAACTTTATCTTACTATGTAGGACAAGCAGATACAGTTGCTGGATGTTATAGTGATAGAGTAAAACTTGATATTATTGTAAAACCAAATCCTGCTATACCAACTATCTCAAGAGACACAGCTGGTTATTTAAAATCGTCAGTACTTACAGGATTCAAGTGGTATAAAGATGCAACTGCAGTGGATAGCACTAATGTTCAGATTAAACCAACCACTCCTGGAAGTTATACTTTGAAAGCGACTGAAAATGGTTGTACTACAACTTCAGCTGCATACTACTACTTAGTAACTGACATCATTAACTTAAGTGCAAATGAGTATATCAAATTGGCACCTAATCCATTTGTTAACTTCTTAAACTTTGACTTTGTAGTGGAAGGGTACCAAAAATTAAATATTGAGGTATTTGAAGTTTCAACAGGTATAAAAGTGGCAAGTAGACAAGGGTTATTTGCAGGAACTAAGTTGTCATTTAGTGAACTTTCATCAGGAATTTATATCTTTAAGGTAAGTTCAAATGACAATAAGCTTAGTTATAAATTTAAAATGGTAAAATTATAATATATGAAAAATCTAAAATTCACTTTAATTGGCTTAGTATTTATACTTTTCTCATGTAGTAAAGGAGGGGATACAACAACAACTACTCCTACGCCAACTCCAACACCAACTCCTACTGAAGCCGCGGTTGCTTTTAGTGTAACTCAGGACCCAGGATCAGGAAATATTTTAGGAGTGGTAGGAACTTCTCAAACTATTAATGTGAAAGTAAGTTCAACATTGCCAACTGCAGGTGTAAATATTGATGTTTCAGTTACAAAAGATGCTGACAATTCATCAGTATTTAAAACAACTGCTTCAAGTGTTGCTGCAGATAATAGTGTAAGTATTACAGGTTTAACACCAGGTGTACTATGTACTGCAACAGTTGTAGTAACTTCAAAATCAACAGCTACTAATAATAAAACAATCACTTTTAAGTTAGCGGCTAAGTAGTTTCAATACTTTTCAAGAAAAGCCTCGATCGAAATTAATTTTCATCGAGGCTTTTTTATTGTACAGTGCCTATCTTTGTGCCATGAAGGAAGTAAATCAGAGATATAAAACAGGCACTCAATTTTATTTAATACTTATTTTAGGATTACTTACATCCATTGGACCATTATCTATCGATATGTATTTGCCTGCTTTCCCAAGCATAGCAAAAAACTTAAATACATCAGTCTCTAATGTGATGTTATCGCTTTCTTCTTTTTTTGTGGGGATATCCATTGGGCAGTTATTGTATGGGCCGTTGTTAGAAAGATTTGGTCGTAAAACGCCTTTATATTTTGGATTAAGCTTGTATGCCATATCCGCAATTGCATGTGCTTCGGCTACTTCAGTAGAAACTTTAATCATTTTTAGATTTTTTCAAGCATTGGGAGGTTGCGTAGGCATGGTGGCATCAAGAGCAATGGTGCGAGATTTATTTGATGTCAAAGACAATGCAAAGGTTTTTTCGACACTCATGTTGGTTGTTGCAGTTTCACCCATTATTGCCCCAACTTTAGGCGGATATATTACTACCGCCCTAGGATGGAGATATATATTTATCATGTTAATTATTGTCATTGCATGTATAATTGCAGGTATATATTTCTTGCTTCCTGAAAGTAAAAAGCCTGATCCTAACTATTCACTAAAACCCTCAAATATATTAAAAGGGTTTGCAGTAATTATTAAAGAACCACAGTTTGCCGTATATACATTTACAGGTGCAGTCGCTTATGCAGGTTTATATGCATACATCAGTGGATCTCCACATGTGTTTATGGAGGTATTTAAAGTAAGTGAACAACATTTTGGCTGGATTTTTGCGTTAGTCGCTGGAGGGTTGATTACTGCGAGTCAGTTTAATACTCAATTATTAAAAAAGTTCAGTTCAGAGCAAATAATAAAAATAGCGCTTACTGCGCAAGGTATTGTGGGCATTGTTTTAGTGGCTACATCTATTTTTGGATATAGTGAACTATATTCTACAATTGTTTTAGTATTATTATTTTTATGTTGTCAAGGATTTTTATTTCCAAATGCATCAGCACTTTCCATGGCGCCTTTCGCTTCTAATGCAGGAAACGCATCTGCCCTGATGGGATTTATTCAAATGAGTGTAGGTGCATTTATGTCTGCTATGGTAAGCGTTTTTAATAATCCTACCACTTTACCTATGACAGGGGTGATGGCATTTTGCACCTTAAGCGCATCACTCATTTTTTACATTGGAAGGAAAGTGATTGTAAAAAAAGCAAGTATAGAATTGGTAGAAGAGGAGGAAGTGGAAATGATTAATACATTGTAAAAACATATAATTCAAAAGGCTCCCTATTTTTTAATTGCACTCTTAGGTCCCATCGGTAAAGTGTATCCTAAATTCAATATAAATTCAAGTGTTCCAAATCCTTGTTGAGCAGTACCTTGATTCACTGCCAAATTATAATAATAGGCATAGTCTACTTTGCCAGCAAATTCTAAATAAAGACTTTTCTTGAATGTGCTTCTTAATGCATATTCAGCCCCTGTATTCCAACCTCCGAATTGAAAAAGTTGATTGTTTTTCACACCGAATAAACTGTTTTCAACGTGTGGAATTAATGGCCCAACTCCAATCTTTGCTAATCCATCAAAAGCAAAATCTTTAGTTGAGATGTTAGTGAATTTCTTTCTTTTTACAATATTGAATAATAAAAAGTTAGCACCATTATTTAAGTAGTAATAATTTCTGGAAGTACCTGTGCCTGTCTTTGAAAAAACAAAACTAGAGTCAATGGGTCTGTTATTGTAAGTTCCCACCATATGCACTGTTTGGTTATCCAAAAACAACGCCTTTGTATGGTCAAAATTAATTTCAATAGCGAGGTCTTTATCTTTATCAATAAAATAACCAATTCTATAATTATACTGCGGAATACTAATTGCCTTGGTTAATAAAGCATCATCCCATCCAGGGTGGTCTTCTAATTTGGTATTTTTGAAAGTAAAATTATTGCCTAAGCTAGGTTGATTAATACTTACGTTAGTTGGTGTATACCATTCTTTGTTATAGCCCCAAGAAAAATAAAATTCACCTTTCCTTTCGGTTTTTTGAGCAGTTGCATCATTCACAATAAATAAAATCACTAATACTGCCAACCATTTATTTAAATTCATCTCCAAAATTTTTGTAAAGGTAGGATAAAATAATGCTTGTAAGGCTTTAAAATGACATGTTTATAATCATATTTTAGGTAAATTTGCAACACGAATATTTTAAAATGAAGCAACATTTACAAAAGCTTGCAAATACTTTACAAGGTGATCTCTACTTTGACAAAACTATGCGCACTTTGTATGCAACGGATGCTTCTAGTTATCGTGAACTTCCATTAGCAGTTGCAATTCCAATAACGAAGCAAGATTTAATTTTATTAATACATTTTGCCCTAGAACACAATACATCCTTAATACCAAGAACGGCAGGTACTTCATTGGCTGGGCAGGTTGTAGGAAGTGGCATTATAGTTGATGTCTCCAAATATTTTAATCAAATCTTAGAACTAAATAAAGAAGAAGGATGGGTTCGTGTGCAACCTGGTGTGATTAGAGATGAACTTAATTTATTCTTAAAGCCATATCAATTATTTTTTGGTCCAGAAACATCCACTGCTAACAGAGCAATGATTGGTGGCATGGTAGGCAATAATTCATGCGGTTCTAACTCGGTAGTGTACAGAAGCACAAGGGAGCATTTATTGGAAGTGACTGCATTATTAAGTGATGGTACCGAAGCAGTATTTAAAAATATTTCAACAGATGAGTTTCATGCAAAATGCGAGTTAGGTAATTTAGAAGGCAATATTTATAAATCAATTCGAAGCTTATTAAGTAATTACGACAATCAAGTTGAAATTAGAAAAGAGTTTCCAAAAAAATCAGTTGAAAGACGCAATACGGGATATGCAATTGATTTATTAGTAGAGATGGATCCTTTTACAGCAGGAGGTGAGCATTTTAATTTTTGTAGTTTAATAGCAGGTTCAGAAGGTACCTTAGCATTTATCACTGAAATAAAATTAAATGTAGTTCCTGCACCACCCAAAGAAACAGGTTTATTATGTGTTCACTTTAATACGGTTGATGAATCGCTTCATGCCAACTTAATTGGATTAAAATATAATCCAAGTGCAAGTGAATTAATTGACCATTATATATTAGAATGTACCAAAGAAAATAAAGAACAAATGCAGAATCGCTTTCTTGTTCAAGGCGATCCTGGGGCCATTTTAGTGATTGAGTTTGTGAAAGAAACAAGGGAAGAGATATTGGCATTAACCAATGCGGTGGAAGCTGATATGCGTGCTGCGGGATTAGGATATCATTTTCCGGTATTGTTTGGAGCGGATACCAAAAAGATATGGACCTTACGCAAAGCTGGGTTAGGATTATTAAGTAATCTGCCTGGTGATGAAAAAGCGGTACCTGTAATTGAAGATACTGCTGTAGATGTAAATGATTTACCCAATTACATTCGTGATTTTAACGAGATATTAAAAAAGCATGGATTGCATGCCGTTCATTATGCACATGCAGGTTCTGGTGAAATTCATTTAAGACCCATTATCAATTTAAAAACAAAAGAAGGTAATCAATTATTTAGGACTATTGCCGAAGAAGTGGCAACCTTGGTAAAAAAATATGATGGTTCCTTGAGTGGTGAGCATGGTGATGGACGTTTACGTGGTGAATTCATTAAGCAAATGGTAGGTGAAAAGAACTATGCTTTATTGAAGCAAGTTAAAGCAACTTGGGATCCCAATAATATCTTCAATCCAAACAAGATTGTGGATACCCCTTCCATGAATAGCATGCTACGTTATGAGCCAGGACAAATTACGCCTGCATTTGAAACAATTTTCCGTTTTCATAAACAGGATATTTTACAGCATGCAGAGCAATGTAATGGTTCAGGGGATTGCCGTAAAACACATTTATCAGGTGGTACGATGTGCCCTTCTTACATGGCTACAAGAAATGAGAAAGATACCACCAGAGCAAGAGCTAATATTTTAAGAGAATTTTTAACGCATTCCACTAAAGAAAATCGTTACGATCATAAAGAAATTTATGATGTGATGAGTTTATGTTTAAGTTGTAAGGCTTGTAAAAGTGAATGTCCTTCTAATGTGGATATGGCGAAATTAAAAGCTGAATTTTTACAACATTATTATGACGCAAATGGAGTGCCATTTAGATCAAAGTTAATTGCTAATTTTACCGCGACTGCTCAATTAGGGTCTATATCACCAGCTCTTTATAATTTTGTTATGGGTAATGCAATTACGGGTGCTGTCATTAAAGCTTTATCTGGATTTGCCATTAAACGTTCCATGCCAAAAATATCCAAGCAAACTTTAAAGGCTTGGTATCAGAAAAAATATGTTGCTCCTGTAAATCCAATTAAACAGATTTATGTTTTCTGTGATGAGTTTACTAATTATAATGATGCTGAAATTGGAATCAAAGCCATTCAATTATTGACTGCATTAAATTATGAAGTAATCATTCCTAAGCATGAAGAGAGTGGAAGAACTTGGTTGTCAAAAGGATTAGTGCGTAAGGCTAAATTGATAGCAAATAAAAATATTGAATTATTGGGTGCAATAGTTTCGGAGAAGAAACCAATGGTGGGCTTAGAGCCATCGGCAATATTAACTTTTAGAGATGAATATCCAGATCTTGCTACAGATGCTAATTTATCCCAAGCAAAACAACTTGCAAAAAACTGCTTCTTTATTGATGAATTCTTGGCGCGTGAAATTGAAATAGGTAATATCCAACAAGATCAATTTACACAGGAGCAAAAATCAATTTTATTACATGGCCATTGCCAGCAAAAGGCAGTCGGTAATTTAGCAGATTCGGTTAAAGTGCTTTCTTTCCCTTTAAACTATAAGGTGGAAACGATTCCATCAGGATGTTGTGGTATGGCGGGATCCTTTGGATATGAAAAAGAACATTATGAAGTTTCCATGAATATTGGAGAATTGGTTTTATTTCCAAAGGTAAGAGCCAATAAAGATACTTGCACCATTGCTGCACCTGGAACTAGTTGTAGGCATCAAATTAAAGATGGTACAGGTGCTCATGCATTACACACAGTAGAGGTTTTATTGGAGGCTTTGAAGGCGTAAGATAAATCAGTTTCAAGTTTCGCCCATTTGTATAATTATTTATTTAGATATTGAATTATTTATTAAATTCAGTAATCTTTTTAAACGATTGTATTTATGAAAAAATATTTTATTGTAGCAGGTTTATTCATTGCCATTACAAGCATTGCGCAAAATTCACATTCACTTCAAGCCAAAACAAAGAATGGTATCGTTGAAGGAGTAAAGGAAAAAAGTGGAATTTTAGCTTTTAAGGGAGTGCCATTTGCCGCACCTCCAGTGGGTGAAAATCGCTGGAAAGCACCACAGCCCATTCAAAACTGGAATGGGGTTTTGGCTACAAAACAATTTGGACCAAGAGGAGTGCAAGCAGCCATTTTTGGGGATATGGGATTCCGTTCTAATGGCATGAGTGAAGATTGCTTGTATTTAAATATATGGTCTCCTAATACAAAGGCTAAACTTCCAGTACTAGTTTATTTTTATGGTGGAGGTTTTGTAGCAGGGGATGGTTCAGAAGCAAGATATGATGGAGAAAGTATGGCACAAAGAGGTATTGTAGCAATAACCGTAAATTATAGATTAGGAATATTTGGATCCTTTGCACACCCAGCATTAACCAGCGAAGCATCCTATCATGGTTCTGGTAATTATGGTTTATTAGATCAGGCAGCTGCCCTAAAATGGGTAAGTGAAAATATTGCAGCTTTTGGTGGTGATCCAAATAAAATTACCATTGCAGGAGAGTCAGCAGGATCTGTTTCGGTAAGTGCTCAAATGGTATCACCACTTTCTAAAAATTTAATTGCAGGAGCCATAGGCGAGAGTGGTTCTATGTTGGGTACATTGCCACCAATGCCTTTAGCGGATGCTGAAAAAAATGGAGTGGAATTTGCAAAGCAAATGGATGCGAATTCATTACAAGAATTAAGAAATATTCCTGCCGATAAATTATTAGAGGCCGCTATGAAGTTTGGCGCGTTTAGATTCTCATCCACTATTGACGGATATTTTTATCCTAAAGCTCCTATTGATATTTTCAAAGAAGGGGGACAAGCACATGTACCATTATTAGTTGGATGGAATTCGGAAGAAATGAATGCAAGAGCGATTATGGGAAAAGAAGATTTCACGAAAGATAATTATGAAAAGGTAATCAAACAATTGTATGGTGAAAATGCTAATGAAATACTTGCAGTCTATAAGGTAACAAAGGATGCAGAAGTTGAAGAAGTGGCTACAAGTTTGGCAGGGGATCGTTTTATAGGATTTAGTACTTGGAGATGGTCAGATTTACAAGAAAAAACGGGTGGCAGCAAGCCTGTCTATAGATATATGTATGCTAGACCTCGTCCAGATATAGTACCTGAAATGGGAGATGTTACACCAGGTTTGGCAGGAGGAGTTCAAAAATCAAATGGAGGTCCAAAACCAGCGCCAGCGAAAGGAGCTGTACATTCAGCCGAGATTGAATATGCAATGGGAAATTTACATTATAATAAAGTGTATGCTTGGACAAAAGATGATTATGCCGTTTCTTCAACGATGCAATCATATTTTGCGAACTTTATTAAAACAGGAAATCCTAATGGACCGGGCTTGCCAACATGGTCAGCAACCCAAACAAGTAAACCAGTTCCTGTTATGCGTATTGATACCAAGACGGTATTAATTAAGGATGCATATGCAGACAGGTATCAATTATTGGAAAAACTAGCGGACAAAAAATAGATAGCTAAAATAATTTTTGCTCATTTAATTCAGCGTAAAAGAAGGTCTCTTTAGGATTTAGTTCATTTCTGAAACTTTTTTTTAGCGTTTGGAAAGTCATAAGGTTTTCATCTATTTGATGGGAAGCTAATTCCCTAATGGTTGATTCATTGATATTTGGATCTAGCCAAGCATTGGCTTGTTCCTCATTCAATATGGTCGGCATCCTTTTCTTTTTACTATGTATCATTTCCATTAACCCATTTGCTTTGGTAGTTACTATGGAAAATGTATTCATTGATTCACCAGATTCAATATCTACCCAAGGTTGATAAATTCCTGCCATAAAAAAATAGGGCTTATCTTTTAAGCCAATAAAATAAGGGTAAGCATTTTCTTTTTTAGCACCCACTGGCTTAAAATGTCTCCATTCATAAAATCCGCTCGATAATACTAAACACCTACGTTTAAGTGCGGGTTGTATAAATAATTTGCTTTCAAAAAGTCGCTCGGCTGTAGCATTTAAAGTGTTGAATTGTTCACGTCCTTTCATAACTTCTAATGTACTTTTCACCCAAGGAGCAATCAATTCCCAATGCCCTAATTCCAATGTAACGTCTTCTTCATTTGATTTTATAATTGGCCAGTTAGCATATTCAAATCCACTTTGCAATGGTCTATCAATAGGGGGAAGTTCTTTTGTTTTCCCTTTTATTTTTATTGTAGATCCTTTTGGTATTGAAATACTATTGTAGTAGCACATAAGGCATCATTAAACTTTAGTATCTGAAATTTAAAATTTTGGATATTCCAATTTTAAAACTCATATATTTATCATTCCCATTTTTTGCTGCGATATAAGTTCCATTTATCGTAGTTATCGGATCGCTACTACCAAAATTATCAATCACATCTGATGTAGTATACCTGTACGTAAGTTCACTATATAATGAAATATCTTTTTTAATGGGGTATTGGAAACCTATATTGATAGGGAACGCAACAATTGGGATAAATTGATCTTTATATTTATCTAATAGTAAATTATATGTTTTAAAATTATTAAAATCATTAGGTAAATTCAAAATGTAACTCATTCCAACACCTACATAAGGGTTGAATTTTATTAAGTTATATTTTATTTGTTGGTTTTTTAAAAAGTATTCTATGGAGAATCCTAATTCATGAAAGGGTCTGAAAAATTGGAATCCCCTTTGTTTAATGGTTGTATTATTTGATAATGAATCATTGGCCCCCAATGGGACATATTCATAGTTGATTCTTACTCCAATATGGTCTGCAGTAATTTTCCTGAAATAAAAACCAAAATTGGCACTGTAAGAATGTGTTTCTCCACCAATTTGCCCAAAGTAGGTTGTGGTTCCAATATTAGCTCCAATTTCACCCTTATATTCCATTAAGCTTGATTGTTGCGCAAACGTATAAATAGGGACTAAAATAAATATTAAAATAAGGACGCGAATTTGTTTTAGCATCTTTTTAATGTTGGAACTATATTTGGTTTTGAGGCTTTGAAGATAAGCTAATATGTAAAAAGTTGAGCAATCCAGATTTGCTTCTTAGCCAAAATTTTAGCATTGATGAATAAATTGCATCAAATCAAGCAAATGGGAATAAATAAGGTTAGAAATTAGGGATATTGGGAGATTTTGTTTTTGAATTGACTGGTAATATGCAGGTTAAATTTTTTAAAATCCAACAAAAAAACTAAATTTAATGCATTAAGATTTTTTCTATATATATAATAATTATAATATTAATCCATGAAGTTGCTTTGCCGTTCTACCTTTAAGTTTGTTTTTCCTGCCATCTTATTTATTATTCATTTTTCTGCCAATGCAAAAAGTTTTAGTAATATAAAAGAGGATGCAAAAAATATAAATAACGAAACATTATTAACTATTGAACCAATTTTAACTAAGCCCGCGTCAACATCCAGTTATTCTACTCAAATTCCTGTTACTTTAACAATTGGTGAAACTTACGTTGCAGGATCTGCTAAATTAATTTTTAGTAATGCCTCTGGCACATATAGTAATACACTTACGCTTGCGGATAATATTTCGAGTCAATCCTTTACGATAACAACTGCAAATATTTCAATTGGATCATATATTACTGCTAGTACTCATTCAAATTTGCCTGACTATACCTATAATGTAACTTTATCTTATCAAAAGGTTTCACTAATTACTGCATCAGTTACTAATTCGAGTGTAGTAATTCAAACAAGTACACCTTCGCCAACACTTACAAATCCTTCAAATGGTTTTGTGTTTAATCAAAATGCAGCTCCAGTTTTTAGTTATTATTTGCCATCGGCACCTTATTCAGGTACGGCTGTCCTGACACTTTCTCCAGGATATTCTTATAATTTAACAAATAATGTAGGTAGTAATAGTTATACTATAACTACAAATTTGCCAAACGATGGTACCTATACAGCAACGGTAAGATATCAAGATTTTTTAGGCAACCCAGCTTCAAGTTCTAGTTCAATAGGAGTAACTTTTGATCGTATTACTTTAAGTCCAAGTATTGTATTCCCTGCAACTAATTCAACTATAGCGGGAACTTCAACAATTACTTATGTAACTCCAGAAAATGCATTATCAGGCACAAAGAGGTTGATATTTTCAAAAAATGGTACAGCTGTTACAACATTATTGATTAATGATGCAAATAGTGGAACTTTATTTTTAAATTTAAAAGATCTTACCTCTACCTCAAGTCAATTTAGTTCTTTAACAGGAACAAGTAATATAGAAGATGGTACGTATTCTGTAACTTTTTCATATCAAGACCAATTTGGTAATCCTGCTGCATCGAGTTCAGTGAATCTTACAGTTAAAGCGCAAATTTTTGTTAATTATGTTGATGCTGTAAATGGAAATGATTTAACTGGAATTGGGTCATCTTTACTGCCTTATAAAACCATTCAAAAGGCTATTAATGTGTCTTCCAATGGGGACTCAGTAATATTGAAAAACGGAATTTACCAAGAAGCGATAGATTTGAATGGTAAAATAGCATTTCTTGGATCCACATATTTTGCGTCTAGAGATTCTAATGATATTAAAAATACTATTTTAAGCGGGCTTACAAATGGAAATACAACTCTTATTTCAAATACTCTAAATTGTTATACTAGTTATAATAATTTCCATATAAATGGACTTACAATTTCTGATGTAAGATTAAATGTAATAAATGCTAGTACGGGGAACTGTTCTGCAGTTCAATATAAAGTTTCAAAGTGTGTCATAAAAAACTCTGGTACATATGGTCAGTGGGGTGTAATTTCGGTAGGCACAAATGGAATACTAGATTCTTGTATCATATTTGGTAATAAAGGAAGGTATATTATAAGTAGTTCTGATGCACCTAGTCCTGGCCCAATTATTACTAACAACATTATATATAATAATACATCTTCAGTTGATGGAAGTTCGTTTGTTGAAAATAGTACTATTCATATAGAGAGGAAATCAAAAATTATTAATAATTTAATTTTCAGAAATTTTAATACTGCAATTGATTTTGGTGGTAATGGTAGCGATTCTATGATTTTCGTAAATAATACTGTTGCTTTAAATTCAGGTTATGGCATAAGATTTCAAACTTGGGGTGGCGTATATAATGGGGTTCTTATAAACAATATTTCTAAATTTAATTTACAAGCAGATATTTCAAGTAATACTGCAACAAATGGGCCAGGTATTTATATAAAAAATAATTTCTTTGGTCAATCAGGGAGTTTATTTAATACGGGTATTATATCATCAAATAATACAATATTAGATACTACTGGTAACATAGGGGGTGACCCTTATTTTGTAGACACATTGAATAATAATTTTAAATTACTCCCTTATAGTAGTGCTATTGGTACTGGTTATGTGTCAACTTATATTCTTTCGAAAGATATTCAGGGAAATCTAAGAATTAATCCAAACAGGACAACGCCGGATATAGGAGCATTTGAAAGTAGTTATAAATTTCCTTCTCCATTTTTAAATAAAATTGAATCTAGTAATAAAACTTCATTTTTAATTTTTACACAAAAAATTAAAAACAATATAATTAATTATAAAATTTATCGTAATACTAGTAGTATTTCTGATACAAGTTCAATGATAGAAATTGCAACCATAGATTCGTCAAAAAAAGTATATACAGATACGATTGGTTTAGCAAATAATGTGAAGTATTATTATAGATTAAAATCTGTTTATACTGATAACTCGTTAAGTGGTTTTAGTAATCAGGTAACATCTATCCCTAATATTGTTGAAGCTCCTCAAAATATTAAAATAAAAAATAATCCTAGTATAGCTAAGTTGAGTTGGGATTTACCAGCATCAAGAATTACTAAATTTCAAATATTTAGAAGTGCAGATACAATTACTAAATCGCTTTTAGCAGATACGTTAAATGCAAATAATTATACTGATACCACAATAGTTAGGAATACAAAATATTATTATTGGTTGAGAGCGATAGATTCAAATGGAACTTATAGTAATTATTCAAACATGGCATCATTAAATCCTACAAATATTTGGTATGTTGACTCAGCACTTGGAAATAATACAACCGGCATTGGAACAACGCTTGATTCATATAAAACTATTCAGAAAGCTATTGATGTTTCTATTGCAGGTGATACGGTTTTGGTAAAACCTGGAACCTATATTGAAAGTATAATTATAAATAAACCAATACTTCTACAATCTAACGATAGTATTATAAAAGCAAAATTAGTTCAAGAAAATGGGGTGGGATATTCAATAAAAGTTATTAATCCTAGTTTCAGTGATCCATACATGAATACTAAGATTAAAGGATTTTACATGAAAAGTAATGGGGTTGTTAATGGTAGTGTTGGTATAAGAATAGAACAGAAATCATTCGCTACAATTGAAAATGTATTTATGGATGGTTATGAAGTAGGTTTAAGTACTTATTATGGTTTTTATAATGTAAATAATTCTATATTTTATGGGCAAAGAATTTTTGCATACAGTGATGCTATAGATTTAAATAAGCCAAATATTGTACAAAATTCCTCTATCATAAATACATCTTTTTCAGTTTATGAAGCAAGTACAAATTCAATTCATAAATATTATAATGTAATTATTGCAAATGAAAAATCAAAAGCATTTCAGTCTTCTATACCGTTTAATGGACCCAAGCCGTATTTGTTTAATGTGCTTTTAGATAACTCTTTTGTAGGGTATAATCCTCAAAGTGGCTCTACAACTTATATTTTAAATGATGCAGAGAGTGTCAGATTTAAAAGTATTTCTGGTAAAGATTTCGTATTGAACAATTATTCTCCAGCTATTGGTTTAGGTAATACTACATTAAATGATACTACAGATTTTAGTGGAAATTTTAGACCAAATCCAATAGGAAGTTTACCTGACTTGGGGGCTTATGAAAATGCATATGATCATCCATCCCCTTTTGTAACAGATAGTAGTACTTCAAATAAAGTAAAGTTTGGGTTATATCAATATCCAACAAATGGTTTAAATAAAATTTATGTATTTAAGGGAATTGCAACTAACCCTACTATTAAAGTTGATAGTATTGGTATTGTCAATGCTTATACTGATACTGCCAATAAAATATTTAACAAATATCTCTATTATAGATTTACTAGCGTAGGAACTGGTTTAAATGAAAGTGGATATAGCAATGAAATAAAATCTATTTTATTTAGTAAGCCAGCATTAATAGCTCCCACTAATTATTCTTTTAATAATGACACTTCCATTAAGTTTGTTTGGTCTAAAATTGAAAATGCATTACAGTATAAATTGCAATATTCCCAAGATTCAACCTTTGTCAATAATGTTATACAAAAATCAGTAAGCGATACTAGCACTGTAGTGTCAAATTTAAAAACGAATACAAATTATTTTTGGAGACTATTAGCAACTGATACAGTTTATTCAAGTTCTTGGAGTAGTATTTATAAATTCCAAACATTTATTGCTAAACCAAAATTAGACAGTGTTAAAAGTATTTTCAAGAATTTAAATTTATATTGGACTAACAATGATACTGCAAATACAAAATATGTAAAAATATATAGAGATAGTTTAGGGTTGGCTAATAAATTGATTGATTCTATTTCGGGTAATAAACTCACTTATAAGGATCCGAAAAGTTTAGTGCTGAATCAGAAATACTATTATAGGATAAAATTCGGAAATTATGATAACATTGAAAGTGATTCAAGTAATATATTAAATGCTACTCCTGTAAATACTTTGCCTAAAGCAGCCAAGCTTTCAAATAAATCTTATCAAAATTCTGGCGAGTATAATTTTGTTAAATTATCTTATTCTGCAAGTGCTAGTTATGATTTAGATGGAACAATTTCAGCATATAATTGGTATGTTAATGATAGTTTAGTAAATAAGACAGATTCAGTAATAACTTATTTCTTTAAACAAGGAACTAATTCTGTTAAGCTTGTTGTAATTGATAATGATGGAGGTAAAGATTCCACAACAGTAATTGTTAATATATCAAGTTTGCAAAAACAATTTCAAGCTGGTATTTTAGGAGGTATATCAGCAATTAATCAAAACTATATTTTGACTGCAGATACTAGCTATAATAATATTACTGGATCTTCAGTTTCCTTGCTAGATCGTTCTGGTAATACCATTTTACCAATTGTTGTACAATCTAAAATTTTTACTACTCCTTCAATTGCCTCTGATTCATCAATTTTCATAACAAATGGAAGTAGTCTTAATGGTTATAGTAAATCTGGTATTTCATTATGGCCTACCATTCCATTAGGTGGTATATCATATGTGACTCCTACTATTGATTCTAACTTAAGTAGAATTTATGTTGGAGTGTCCAATAAAAACTTCTCTGCTTATGATTATAAGACAGGTAAAAATATTTGGAGTGTAATATGTGATGCGCCAATAAATTCATCTGCAGTTATTTCAGGTGATAGAAAATTAATTTTCACAAGTCAGTCTGGAACTTTATATGGCTTTGATATTAGTAAATCTGATTTGCAAACAACTCCAAAATGGAGAATGAGCTTTGGGGATGTTATTACAAAGTCTCCTGCTGTTGATGCTAGTAGTAATATTTATGTTGGTACTGATGCAGGCAGATTTATTAAGTTCCAACTTAATTCAGATGGTTCAGTCACAGTAAAATGGAATGTTACATTAAGTTCATCAATCCAAACATCTCCTGTTATTGATGCAGATAGTAATCTTTATGTAGGAACTGAAAGAGGGGATTTGTATAAAATTAATCATTCTAATGGAAGTACTATTTGGACTTATAATGTTGGAGCTGCTATTCACTCAACTCCTAATATATCTGAATTTGGAACTATTTATGTTCCAAATATGAACGGTTTGGTTACTGCAATCACTACTAATAAAATTGTTCTATGGAAATATCAGGATGTAGCTGCTATAAGTGCAAACTCGTTATATATTAATAATATGCTTTATATCGCATCTGAAAAGGGGACTTTTACAGGAATTTATGATAATCCTAATTCTGTAAATATTAATACTTCATTTGCAAACTCAGGACATTCATATTCAAATAACTATGGAAGTTTGGCAGCGATGAATAATATCAAATTTCCTGCTATCTTTGAATACTATTCAAATTATTACAAGGCTACAAGTATTGATATTTTAAGTACAACTGTTCCGATTACGCAAAGACAGCCAGTATGGGGAACATTCCAAGGTGATTATAGAAGAACGGGTAGTTTATCTTTAACTTGTCCTACTAGTTTAACAATTACTAAAGATTCAACAGGTACCCTATACGCAAATAACCCGTATATCCAATGGTATAAAGATGGTAATGCGATTGTGAATGAAAATAATATAAGCTATAAACCAGCTTCAGTTGGCAGTTATTCAGTTAAAAATAATCAACTAGGATGTTCCGTTTTAACTAGTAATTCTTATTATTATTTGATTACTGATGTCATTAATATTAATAACGAAGAGTATGTTAAAGTCAATCCAAATCCAATATCCAATCTTGTTAATTTTGATTTTTTAGTTAAAGGGTATCAACATCTTGATTTAGATATATTTAGTTTATCATCAGGCAGTAAAATTGCCAGTAAGCAGAATATATATTCAGGTGAACAAATTTCCTTTGGTACTCTTTCAGCTGGAATTTATTTATTTAAACTAACTACACCAGACGGGAAGTTGAGTTATCAATTTAAAATGGTGAAGTTGTAAAAAAGATCCAATGAATAAAGGATTGTCGGCTCCACTTCGTTCCGCCGACCTCCCTCCGAACTGATCTAACCCAAAGCTCTTAAAAGCAACACTTTGTGTTGCTTTTGCTTTTTTCATGCTCATCCGCTCAATCAAGCAAGCTTGTTTCGCGGCCTCGCATAAAAAAAGCCCCGACTTGCGTCGGAGCTTTGTGATCCCGCTGGGACTCGAACCCAGGGCCCATACATTAAAAGTGTATTGCTCTACCAACTGAGCTACGGAATCTGACCGTTTTCCCTTTTGAGGAGTGCAAAAATAAGCATAAAATAAAACTATCCAAATAAATAGCTACTTTTATTTTCAACATCTCAAAATGCTTCTAAGTGATTCATCTTCAATTTAGAAGTACTTTTGTGTAAAATCATTGCTATGGCTAATTTCAGGGATAAAATTGTGGTAATTACTGGTGGTTCTGATGGCATTGGAAAAGCACTTGTGAGCCAGTTTTTGGCATTAGGTGCTAAAGTGGCTACATGTGGTCGAAATGCCGATAAATTGGAGTTGCTTAAAAGCCAATATCCAAGCCAAGACTTGTTTACAATGCAATTGGATGTAACCAATCAAGGGCAGGATGAAGCCTTTATAAAAGCCGTAGAGGATCAATGGGGCGGCATTGATATTTTAATTAATAATGCAGGAATTTCAATGCGTGCTTTAGTGAGTGAGGTTTCCATTGAGACACTTAAAAATGTAATGGATATCAATTTTTGGGGCACGGTGTATACCACAAAAGCTGCATTACCTGCAATTCAAAAGTCAAACGGAATAATTGTAGGCGTTTCAAGTATTGCTGGATATAGAGGTTTGCCGGGACGTAGCGGTTATTCTGCTTCTAAATATGCATTAAATGGTTGGTTGGAAGCATTACGTACCGAATTATATGGATCTGGCACGCATGTGATGTGGGTTTGTCCTGGTTTTACAAGTTCAAATATTCGAAATGCTGCCTTAAATAAAGATGCAAAGGCACAGGGGGAATCTCCAATGGATGAAGGGGCCATGATGAGCTCGGAGGAGTGTGCTGGTCATATCATTAATGCCATAGCAAAAAGAAAACGTACACTGGTTTTAACCTTTACGGGGAAGCGTACTGTTTTTATGAATAAGTATTTTCCTGCATGGGCTGATAAATTGGCACATCAATTCTTTTTTAAGAATGGCGTATTGATAAAATAAATACACAAATTATTCGTTACTAATTGGATATGCCCGTTATTACATTAACATCTGACATAGGCCAAGAAGATTTTATAATTGGCGCAATTAAAGGGCAAATTTTGTCGATTATTCCAGGTTGTGCCATTGCTGACATCACACATCAACTTTCGAGTAAAAATTATTTACAAGGAGCATATATTTTTAATAACGCTGCTAAGCATTATCCTGCCGGAACGGTGCATGTGGTAATGGTGAATTTCTTTCAATATCCACAAGAGCATGTATTGTTTGCGCAGTATAATGGGCATTTATTCGTGGTGCCTGATAATGGTTTTTTAACCATGATGCTGGGTTTGAAGCCAAAAAATATTGTAAAGATTGACATTAAAGGTGCGAGTACTTTTATTCAAATTACAGAGCGTATTGTAGAGTCGGTGGCTTATTATTTTGCATCGGGTGATTTAACTGAAGCAGGTGAACCCGCTACAGAGATCCTTGAAATATATCCAACTCAGCCAAAATTTGATCCTAATTGGATGGAAGGGCAAATTATATTTATTGATCAATTTGAGAATGTGGTGGTGAACATAAGGCAAGAAGAATTTGAAATGCATGCCAAGGGTAGACCTTTTAAAATCATGTTTACCCGTAACGAAACCATTGGGGAAATTAGCCGAAATTATGGGGCGGTAACCATATCAGATAAATTGGCTTGGTTTAATTCTGCCGGGTATTTAGAGCTCTCGGTGAGAGGGGGCAATATGGCTGGGTTGTTTGGATTGAGCAAATTCGATGAAAATCAGGCAAATAAGCAGCGTCCTAACGACAATAAATGGTTTTTTCAGATGGTGCGAGTTTTCTTTGAATAGTCCCTTTTTTTTGGGTATTTTTGCACCCTCATTCATTTACTCAAAAACACACACAAAATGGCATACGACGTTATCGTAATAGGTAGTGGTCCTGGTGGTTATCCTGCGGCTATCCGAGCTTCACAATTAGGTTTAAAAGTAGCAATTGTAGAAAAGGAAAGTTTAGGTGGGGTTTGTTTAAACTGGGGATGTATCCCGACTAAAGCTTTATTAAAAAGTGCTCAGGTTTATGAGTACTTAAAACATAGTGCTGATTATGGCATTAATGCAACAGGTGTTGCGCATGATTTTGGAAAAGTAATTTCAAGAAGTCGTGGTGTTGCCGATAAAATGAGCAAGGGCGTTCAATTCTTAATGAAGAAAAATAAGATTGACGTGATCATGGGTTATGGTAAAGTTTTATCAAGAGGTAAAGTAGAAGTAAAAGCTGCTGATGGGGCAACTCAAGTAGTAGATACAAAATATATTGTAATTGCAACGGGTGGTCGTTCAAGAGAATTACCCAACTTACCACAAGACGGTAAAAAAGTATTGGGCTATCGTGAAGCAATGGTATTACAAACACAACCTAAGAGCATGATTATTGTAGGTAGTGGTGCGATAGGTGTTGAGTTTGCATATGTATACAATAGCATGGGAACAAAAGTTACCATTGTTGAATTTTTGCCAAGAATTGTTCCTGTTGAAGACGAGGATATTTCAAAAGAATTAGAAAAGCAATACAAGAAGCAAGGCATTGAAATCATGACCAATGCTTCGGTAGAGTCATTAGATACAACTGGTGCAGGTGTGAAAGCGAAAGTGAAATTACAAGACGGTTCTTATGTAACATTAGAAGCGGATGTAGTATTGAGCGCGGTAGGTGTGGTGGCTAATATTGAAAACTTAGGTTTAGAATCTAACGGCATTAAAACGGATAAAGGACGTATCATCGTTGATAAATTCCAACAAACAAGTATTGCTGGTATTTATGCAATTGGCGATTGTAGCCCTGGTCAAGCTTTAGCACACGTTGCTGCAAAAGAGGGTATCAATGCTGCAGAACATATGGCATATTTAGAAAAGAAACATGCACATATGCCTGAAGCAATAGATTACAATAATGTTCCAGGTTGTACTTATTGCACACCAGAAATTTCAAGTGTAGGATATACCGAGAAAGCGGCTAAGGAAGCTGGTTATGAAATTAAAGTAGGTAAGTTCCCATTTGTAGCATCAGGTAAAGCTTCTGCTGCAGGTGCAACTGAGGGTTTTGTAAAAGTAATCTTTGATGCTAAGTATGGTGAATTCTTAGGTTGTCATATGATTGGAATGAATGTGACAGAGATGATTGCGGAAGCAGTTGTTGCTCGTAAATTAGAGACTACTGCACATGAAATCTTAAATGCAATTCATCCGCATCCAACAATGAGTGAAGGCTTAAAAGAAGCAGTTGCTGCAGCGTATGGCGAAGCAATTGATATCTAACTAGCTTACTAAAATATACGATGGCTCGTTATTCAAATTATTTTGAATGCGGGCCATTTTTAATAAAGACGAATTCAAATAAATGAAGTACGAGAAAGAAATTAATAGGCGTAAAACTTTTGCCATCATCTCTCACCCGGATGCTGGTAAAACTACTTTGACCGAGAAGTTATTGTTGTTTGGTGGCGCCATTCAAACTGCCGGTGCTGTTAAAAGCAACAAGATTAAAAAACATGCTACTTCGGATTTCATGGAAATAGAACGTCAAAGAGGTATCTCGGTGGCCACATCGGTAATGTCTTTTGAGTATAAGGGCAACTTGATTAATTTATTGGATACGCCGGGTCACAAGGACTTTGCAGAAGATACCTACAGAACTTTAACGGCAGTGGATAGTGTTATTTTAGTGATTGATAGTGTGAATGGGGTAGAGCCACAAACGCGTAGATTGATGGAAGTGTGTAGTATGCGTGCCACTCCAGTAATTGTGTTCATCAATAAAATGGACCGTGATGGTAAAAACAGATTTGATTTATTAGAAGAGATTGAAGCGGAATTAAAAATATCCTTACACCCAATGACCTGGCCCATTAATAGTGGTAAGGAATTTAAAGGGGTCTATAATTTGCATGATAAAAGTTTACGTTTATTTACGGCAAGCACCAAGGCGGATGACGAGGATGTAGTTGCCATTGAAGATTTATCAAGTCCAGTATTGCAACAAAAAGTGGGAGACCGTGATGCCGAATTATTAAGAGAAGATGTAGAATTAATTGATGGAGTTTATGGAGCATTACATCCCACGGATTATTTAGAGGGTAAAATTGCGCCTGTATTTTTTGGATCTGCTGTGAATAATTTTGGGGTACAAGAAATGCTAGACACTTTTATTCAAATTGCACCCACTCCCCGTGATCGTGAAACGAGCTTACGTAAAGTGCAAGCAGGTGAAGATAAATTCAGCGGATTTATTTTTAAGATTCATGCTAACTTAGATCCTAAACATAGAGACCGTATTGCTTTTATGCGTGTGTGTAGTGGTAAGTTTGAAAGAAACAAATATTACAAACACGTGCGATTAGAAAAGGACGTTCGTTTTACCAATCCCTATACATTTTTAGCGCGTAGTAAGGATATTGTGGATGATGCTTTCCCTGGTGATGTGGTGGGTTTGTTTGATACCGGTAATTTTAAAATCGGCGATACTTTAACAGAGGGTGAAAAATTTTATTTTACAGGAATTCCCACTTTCTCTCCTGAGATATTTAAAGAACTAGTGAATAAGGATCCAATGAAAACCAAACAATTGGAAAAAGGGATTCAACAGTTAACCGACGAAGGAGTAGCACAGTTATTTACGCAGTTTGGGGGTAACAAAAAAATTATTGGTTGTGTGGGTGATTTGCAATTTGAAGTGATACAATATCGTTTATTACAAGAATATGGAGCAGCTTGTGAATTTAGAACGCTTCCCTATTACAAAGCATGTTGGTTAACATCCGCTGACAAAAATAAATTGAATGATTTCTTAAGGTTCAAACAGCAAAATGCAGCAGAGGATAAGGATGGCGCACCAGTGTATTTGGCACAGAGTGAGTGGTTCTTAAATACAGAAATCACGAATAACCCAGATATTACTTTCCATTTCACCAACGAGGTAAACAAAGGCTAAGCTAAAATGTAGCCATGATCAAAAGGCTACTTTAAAAAATATATTATGAAGTCAAAATCTTTAAAACAGAACAAAGTAAATATTATCACCTTAGGTTGTAGTAAAAACCTTGTGGATAGTGAAATGTTAAGTGGTCAATTGGCTGCCAATGATATTGATGTAGTGCATGAAAATAAAAAACTAGATCATAATATTGTGGTAGTGAATACCTGCGGTTTTATTGATAAGGCGAAAGAGGAGAGTGTGAACACCATTTTGGATCAGGTGGCATTAAAGCAAAAAGGAAAACTAGATAAAGTATATGTGACAGGCTGTTTGAGTGAAAGATACCGTGGTGATTTAGCTGCCGAAATTCCAGAGGTAGATGCCTGGTTTGGAACGATGGAACTTCCCTTAATGTTAAACCAATTAAATGCCGATTATAAAGCAGAATTATTGGGAGAGCGTTTATTGAGTACTCCACAACATTATGCTTATTTAAAAATTAGTGAAGGTTGTAACCGTACCTGTGCTTTTTGTGCGATTCCTTTAATGCGTGGTCAACACGTTAGTAAAACCATTGAGCAATTGGTAGAAGAAGCGAAAGGATTAGTGAAAAAAGGAGTTAAGGAAGTCATGTTAATCGCGCAGGAATTAACGTATTACGGATTGGATATTTATAAAGAGCGTGCATTACCTCAATTGTTAAATGCATTAGCTGATGTGGAAGGTTTGGAGTGGATTCGTTTACACTATGCTTATCCAAGCAAATTCCCATTAGAAGTGTTGGATGTAATGCGTGAGCGTGATAATATTTGTAAATACATTGATATTCCTTTACAACATGCAAGTAATAATATGCTTAAAGCCATGCGTCGTAATATTACACGTGAGGAAATGAGTGAATTGATTGCAGAAATCAGAAAACGCGTACCAGGTATTGCTATCCGAACTACTTTAATTACAGGTTTCCCTGGTGAAACCTTAGAGGACGTGGAAGAGTTAAAGGAATTCTTACAAGAACATAAATTTGACCGTGTTGGTATTTTCACCTACAGCCATGAGGAAAACACAAGTGCATATGACTTAGTAGATGATGTGCCTGCCGAAGAAAAACAACGTCGTGCCGAAGAAATCATGGAAGTGCAGCAAGAAATTAGCTTAGCCATTAACCAAGCGAAAGAAGGTCAAATTCTTAAAGTGATCATTGATAAAAAAGAAGCCGGCCGTTGGTTGGGACGTACTCAATTTGATAGTGTTGAAGTTGACAATGAAGTAGTCATTAACACCACTAAGCGTCTTAAATCGGGCGATATGGTGATGGTTAAAATTACAAAGGCCTATGACTACGACTTAGAGGGTGAATTG